>NZ_JBEYSU010000034.1:0-63242 GCF_040704235.1 Micromonospora sp. NPDC047707 | reverse complement strand
CCTCAAAGATCGAGCGAGCTGGGCGATGGCCCGACGGTCACCGGTGCACTCGAACCAACATCAGCTCGAGTGAGACAAGGGTGCACCAATGAGCGGGTTAGGGCCCGGGTGCGGGGCCGCGTCGGCGTGGGCGGCGGCGTCCGCCGCGCCGGCGAGTGAGGCGGTGCCCGCGTGAGCCGTCAGCCGCCGCCCTGGCTCGACCCGCTGCTGACGCGGCTCGGCAGCGCGCGCACCGAGGACTTCACCCGGCTCGTGACCCCCGAGCAGGGTGGGCGGGAGAGCGCCGTGCTGGTGCTGCTCGGCGAGGCGCCCGGCGTCGGCCCGGACGTGCTGGTCCTCCAGCGGGCCGCCACCCTGCGCAACCACGCCGGCCAGCCGGCCTTCCCCGGCGGGGCGGCCGATCCGGAGGACGCGGACGCGTCCGCGACGGCACTCCGCGAGGCCAACGAGGAGGTCGGCCTCGACCCGGCCAGCGTCACCGTCCTCGCCGAGCTGCCGAAACTCTGGATCCCGGTGAGCGACTTCGTGGTGACCCCGGTGCTCGCCTGGTGGCACGCCCCGCATCCGGTGCACCCCCGGGAGCCGGCCGAGGTCGCCCACGTCGCCCGGGTGCCGGTCGCCGAACTGGTGGACCCGGAGAACCGGATGCGGGTACGCCACCCGAGCGGCTGGGTCGGCCCGGCGTTCTCGGTGCGCGGGATGCTGGTCTGGGGCTTCACCGCCGGTGTGCTGTCGGCGCTGCTGGAGATGGGCGGCTGGGCCCGCCCGTGGCACCGGGGACGCGTGCTGGAACTCCCGCCGACGGGGGCCAGCCCGGCGCCGTCGGCCGGCACCGACGAGGTGGACGAGACCGCCCTGCGCTGACTTGACAGTCACCTTCCGCCAGCGATGGTCATTCCACGGGTCCGGTGCCCGTACGCTTGACGGCGTGTCCGCCGTGGATCTCGTACTGCTGTTGCTCATGCTCGTGTTCGCGATCAGCGGATATCGCCAGGGCTTCGTCATCGGGGTGCTGTCGTTCTCCGGCTTCTTCCTCGGCGCGCTGGTCGGGCTCCAGATCGGGCCGTTGCTCGCGCAACAGTTCGTCGACAGCGGCACCCGGGTTCTGATCTCCCTGGTCGCGGTGTTCGGGCTGGCGGTGGTGGGCCAGGCCCTCGCCGGCTGGCTCGGGTCCCACCTGCGCCGCACGATCACCAGCGACGTCGGCCGGCAGGCCGACGACATCGGCGGCGCGTTCGTCTCGCTGTTCGCCGTCCTCCTCGTCGCCTGGCTGGTCGCGGTGCCGCTGGGTTCGTCGTCGCTGCCGTGGCTGGCCGCCTCGATCCGCAACAGCGCGCTGCTCACCGTGGTGGACCGGGTGCTGCCCGACCAGGCGCAGGAGCTGTCGACCGCGCTGCGGGACACGGTCGACACCAACGGATTCCCCGACGTGTTCGGCGACCTGGCCCCGACCCGCGCCCGGCAGGTCGCCCCGCCCGACCCGGCGCTCGCCGGCTCCCAGGTGGTGGCGAACAGCCAGCGGTCGGTGGTCAAGGTCCTCGGCTCCGCGCCGAGTTGCTCCCGCCGGATCGAGGGCTCCGGCTTCGTGTACGCCGACGACCGGGTGATGACCAACGCGCACGTCGTCGCCGGCACCCGCTCCACCGTCGTGGAACTCAACGGCGACCGGTACGACGCCCGGGTGGTCGTGTACGACCCGGACCGGGACCTGGCCGTGCTGTACACCCCCGGCCTGCCCGGCCCGTCCATGCGCTTCGCCGCCGGCAACGCGGGCAGCGGCGCGGACGCGATCGTGCTGGGCTTCCCGCTCGACGGCCCGTACAACGCGCAGTCCGCCCGGATCCGGGACGTCGACGACATCACCGGTCCGGACATCTACTCCGGCGGGAACGTGACCCGGGAGATCTACACGATCCGGGCGCTGGTGCAGAGCGGCAACTCGGGCGGCCCGCTGGTCTCCTCGAACGGCCTGGTGCTCGGGGTGATCTTCGCGGCGGCGGCCGACGACCCGAACACCGGCTTCGCGGTGACCGCCGCCGAGGCCCGGCCGGTCGCCCTGGCCGGCGCCGAGCGCACCCGTGGCGTCGCCACCGGCGAGTGCACGTAGCTGGGGCCTGTCGCGCGGATCCGCACATTGGCCTGCGGCGGGGCAGCCCGGTCAGCGTGCCGGCGGCTCCGGCCGCGCGACAGCCGGCCCGGCGGCCGGCGGGACGTCCCGCCAGACGGTGAAGGCGGCGGCGGTCGCGGTCACCACGGCGGCGCCCAGCAGCCAGCCGGCCACCACGTCACTGGCCCAGTGCACCCCGAGCGCCACCCGGCTGAACCCGGTCACCCCGGCGAGTACCAGCGCGGCGGCGCACACCGCGTACCGCCCGCCGGGCCGGCCCGCCGGTAGGAAGACCACCAGCAGCACCCCGGCGGCCAGCGCGGCGTTCAGCGCGTGCCCGGACGGGAACGCCAGCCCGACCGCCTGCGCCAAGGGTTCCGGAAGGTCCGGCCGGGGCCGCCCGACGAGCAGCTTGAGCAGCGGTCCCAGCAGCCCGCCGACCGTCATGGTGGTGGCGACCCAGAGCGCCAACTGCCGGAGGCCGTGCCGGAGCAGCCAGAGCACCAGCACCAGCGCGCCCACCCGCAGCGGCATCGGACCGAAGGCGTCGGTCCAGACGTTCATCGCCCGGGCCCAGTCGGGGTGGTCCAGGCCGTAGCCGACGAGCGCCTCGGTCACCGCCCGGTCCAGCCGGCGCAGCGGTGACCAGGACGACAGCACCAGCAGGGCGAGCAGCGTGAACGGCACCAGCACCAGGAACGCGGCCGCCACGGCGAGGGTCAGCCGCAGGCCCCGGGCGTGGTCCGGGTGCAGCCGTCGCTCCCGCCACGACAGGCGGGACGGCCGGTGGAGCGTACGGGGGCCGGACGGAGTCATGCCGTCCGTTCTACCCGGAAGTGACCCGGTCAGACCGGCGTCGGTCGGATCCGGCGAGCGGTCAGCGGCCCCACTGGCGGAGCCGGCGCACCACCAGCGCGGTCCCGGTGAGCAGCGCGACTGAGATCGCCAGCCCGGTCCACAGCCGCTCGGGGGTGGAGTCGTGCTGGGAGCCGGCCGCTTGGGCCGACCAGCGGGTCTGCTGCCGGGACGCGTCGATGCCCACCTCGCGGCCGCTCGCCGCCGCGTCGGCCGTCCCGGGTGCCGGACCGAAGCCGACCACGCCGGGCGACGACTGGTCGTCGAGCGGGTTGCGCCCGATCGCCGGCACGTCGGCGGTCAGCGCGGCGACCGGATCCACCAGCCCGTACCCGAAACGCTCGTCCCGGCCGGTCGGCCCGATGTCGCGGGCGGTGGCCAGCAGCCGGTTGACCACGTCACCGGCGGACATCTGCGGATAGCGGGCCCGGACCAGCGCGGCGGTGGCCGCCACCAGGGGCGCGGCGAAGCTCGTGCCCTGCACCCGCCAGTAGCCGCCGGGGGAACGGGCACCGACCAGGCCGGTGGCGGGCGCGGTGAGCACCGTCTGGCGGCCGGTGATCGCACCGGACCAGAGGTTCTCGCTGTCCCGGTCGAGCCCGGACACCGCTAGCACGCCCGGCTCGCGCGCCGGGTACCACACCTTGCTGTTGGTCGAGGTCGCCACGTTGCCGGTGCAGGCCACGACCACCACGTCGCGGGCGAAGGCGTAGTCCAGCGCGGCGGCCAGGGCCGCGCTGTCGCTGCTGCCGCCGAGCGACAGGTTGATCACCCGGGCGCCGTTGTCGACGGCCCAACGCACACCCTTCGCGACGACCATGGCGTCGTCGTAGCGGTTCTTGGCGTCGAGGACCCGCACCGGCAGGATCCGCGCCTCGGGCGCCAGGCCCACCACACCGCGGCTGTCGTCGTTGCGCCCGGCGATCAGGCCGGCCACGGTGGTGCCGTGACCCACCGGATCCGGGTCGCCGGCGCCCTGCGGGTCGACCAGGTCCAGGCCCGGCAGGACCTGGCCGGCAAGGTCCGGATGCGAGGCGTCCACTCCGGAGTCGATCACCGCGACGATGACGCCGGACCCGGTGGAGGTGCGCCAGGCGGTCGTGGCCCGCAACGCGTCGATCTGCCACTGCTCGTCGCGGACCGGGTCGGTGCGTCCCTTCGCGTCGGGGGCCCGGCCAACCGGCGGGGCGGCGAGCGGGCCGGCGGCGGCGCCCGACACGACCGGGTCGACGTACGCGCCGGGTGCGGCGACCTGCGCGGCGACCCGCTGCAGGCCGGGGCCGGCGGTGGCCGCCGCCGGTGCGGACGGCAGGCCGACGGACACGACAACGGCCGCCACTCCGAGCAACGCCCGGCCGGCAGCACGTCGAGCGGCACCGCTCCGCCGCACCCTGGTCACATCCTCGGCCATTCACCTCGACGCAAACATGACGATGGGAGATTACCGGTTCCCGCCCGCCCTTCGGGGCGTTCCGGGGACACCAGTCACGGCGGCGGCAGATGCGCCAACTGGACCAGGCGTACGCCCTCCCGTCGGGTGACCAGCCGCCCCCGTCCCGGCGGCAGCGGTCCGGGCCGCACCGGGCCGACGAGCGCACCCTCCTCCGGGCTGCCCGCCATCACCAGCCCGGCCGTGGACAGCTCCCGCAGCCGTTGCGCCACCGGCTCGTACTGCGCCCGTCCGGCGCCGCCCGTCCGGCGGGCGAGGACCAGGTGCAGGCCCACGTCCCGCGCGTGCGGCAGGTGCTCCTCCAGGGCCCGCAGCGGGTTCGCCGGGCCGCTGGCGACCAGGTCGTAGTCGTCGACCAGCACGAACAGCTCGGGACCGGACCACCAGGACCGCTCCCGCAACTGGGCCGGCGTGACCTCCGGCCCCGGCGCCCGGGCCTGGAGATAGCCCGCGGCCGACTCCAGCAGCTCGGTGGTGTGGGCGGCGGCGGTGCCGTAGCCGATGACGTGCACCGCCTCGGTCAGGTCGAACAGGCTGCGCCGGTAGTCGACCAGGATCACCCGGGCCTGCTCCGGGGTGAAACGGGCCATGATCGAGGTGGCCAGCGCGCGCAGGAACGACGACTTGCCGCACTCCGCGTCGCCGAAGACCACGAAGTGCGGCTCGGCCGCGAAGTCCACCACCACCGGGCGCAGGTCGGCCTCGGCGACACCGACCGGGATCCGCAGCCCGGTGGTCGCGGCGAGGTCCAGGTCGGCGTACGGCAGCACCGGCGGCAGCAGCCGGACCGGCGGGGCGGCCGGGCCGCGCCAGGCGGCGGCGACCCGCTTGACCAGGTCGGCGGTGTCCGTGCCCGTGGCGAGCTGCGGCAGGCCGGTGAGGAAGTGCAGGCTCTCGGCGGTGACGCCCCGGCCCGGTGTCTTCTCCGGCACGTTCGCCGCCGCGCGGCGGGCGATCAACGAATCCGACGGGTCGCCGAGGCGCAGCTCCAGCCGGGAGCCGAACAGGTCCCGGATCACCGGCCGGAAGTCCAGCCAGCGGACGGCGGTCGCCACCACGTGCACCCCGTACGACAGCCCGCGGGTGGCGAGATCGGTGATCGACGGCTCCAGGTCGTCGTACTCGCCGCGCAGCGTGGCCCAGCCGTCCACCACGAGGAACACGTCGCCGAACGGATCGGCGGCCGGCTGGGCGGTGCCGGCCAGGGCGGCGCGCCGCTGCCGCCAGGCCGCCATCGACTCCACCCCGAGGTCGGCGAAGCGGCGTTCCCGATCGGCCAGCAGGGTGGTGACCTCGCCGACCGTGCGTCGGACGGCCGTCGGATCCGCACGGCCGGCCACCCCACCGACGTGCGGCAGCTCCCGCAGCGCCGCCAGGCCCCCGCCGCCGAAGTCGAGGCAGTAGACCTGGACCTCGGCGGGCGTGTGGGTGAGCGCCAGGGCGGCGATCAGCGTGCGCAGCGCCGTCGACTTGCCGCTCTGCGGCGCGCCCACCACGGCGACGTGCCCGGCCGCCCCGTCGAGCGCGAGCCACAGCAGGTCCCGCCGCTGCTCGAACGGCCGGTCGACGACGGCCACCGGCACCTGGAGCGCGCCGTGCAGCTCCGGATTGCCGACGGTGAGACCGCGTGCCGGATCGACGGCGGCCGGGCCGAGCAGCTCGTCCAGCGCTGGCGCCGGGCCGAGCGGGGGGAGCCAGACCTGGTGCGCCGGCGGGCCCTGCCCGGCCAGGCGGCCGACCAGCAGCTCCAGCAGGGTCGTGCCGCCCTGCTCCTCGGCCGCCGGCAGGGCGGGCGGACCGACCGGCTCCGGCACCGGGACGAGGTGGGAGGTGAACGCGAGCACGCGGGACCCCCCGGCCGCGTCCCTGCCCGGCGCCGCGCCGCGCCGGCGTACCGCCCCGGAGACGTACGCGGCCTTGAAGCGGACCAGCGGGTCGGTGCCGGAACGCAGGTACCCGTGCCCGGGAGAGCGCGGCAGCTCGTACGCGTCCGGCACCCCGAGCACCGTCCGGGACTCCAGCGCCGAGAAGGTCCGCAACCCGATCCGGTACGACAGGTGCGTGTCCAGTCCGCGCAGCCGGCCCTCCTCCAGCCGCTGCGACGCCAGCAGCAGGTGCACGCCGAGGGACCGGCCCAACCGGCCGATCTGGACGAACAGGTCGATGAAGTCGGGCTTCGCCGACAGCAGCTCGGAGAACTCGTCGCAGACCAGCAGCAGCGACGGCAGCGGGGCGAGCGGGGTGCCGGCGGCCCGGGCCCGCTCGTAGTCGCGTACGCCGGCGAAGTTGCCGGCGCGGCGCAGCAACTCCTGCCGCCGGACCAGCTCGCCGTTGATCGCGTCGACCATCCGGTCGACCAGCGGCAGCGCGTCGGCCAGGTTGGTGATGACCGCCGCCGTGTGGGGCAGCCGGTCGAACGAGGCGAAGGTGGCGCCGCCCTTGAAGTCGACCAGCACGAAGTTGAGCTGCTCCGAGCTGTGCGTGGCGGCCAGCCCGAGCACCAGCGTCCGGAGCAGCTCGGACTTGCCCGAACCGGTGGCGCCGATGAGCAGCCCGTGCGGGCCCATCCCGTCCTGCGCCGACTCCTTCAGGTCCAGCTCCACCGTGCCGCCGTCGGCGCCGACCCCGATCGGCACCCGCAGCCGGTCGCGCGGCGGGCGGGGCGCCCAGCCCTGCTCGGCGGTGAAGCTCTCCGCGTCGCCCAGGCCGAGCAGGTCGAGCAGGCCGAGGTCGGAACCCGGTGCCGCGTCGCCGCCGTGCACGGCGGTGGCCAGCCGCATCGGTGCCAGCCGGCGGGCCACCGCCTCGGCGTCGGTCAGGTCGAGCCGGTCGGCCACGCCGACCTCGGCGTGCCCGTCGGCGGAGTGCGAGTGCAGCCGGCCCGCCCGCAGCTCCAGCAGCAGGGCGTACCGGTCCAGCAGGCGCGGGGGCGGCGTGTCCAGGTCGATGACCGTGACCGCGTCGATGCCGCTCTCCCCGGTCAGGTCGGCCGCGCCGGTCAGGTCGCCGCCGTCGAGCACCACGACCACGTGGGGGCCGTCGGTGGCCGGGCCGGCCGGGCTGAACCGGGAGCGGCTGCCCAGCACCTCGTCGAGCAGGCCCTCCAACTCGACGGCCGAGCTGGTCACCAGCCGGACCGGGCCGAGCGCGTCGGTGCGGGTGGGGTGGTGGGCGTGCGGCAGCCACTTGACCCACTCCCAGGCGGGCCGCCGCTCGGGGGCCGCGCATACCGCGACCAGCAGCTCGTCGGGGGCGTGGAAGACGGCGAGCTGGGTGAGCATCGCCCGGGCCAGCGCCTGGGTGGCGGCGGGCGAACCGCCGGGCCCGGCGGCCGTGTCGCGGACGTGGACCCGGGCGAAGCTGCGCAGCGACAGGGCCACCGGCAGGTCGGGCACGACCGAGTACGCGTCCAGGAACCGGCGCAGCGCGCCGGCGGTCATCGGTTCCAGCTCCTCCAGCGGCCGGGTGACCGGGGGGACCAGCGGGGTGGCCAGGGTCTGCGGACCGACGGCGACGCGTACCACCGCGAAGTCGGGATCGGTGGGCCGCCGCTCCCAGACCCGGTGGCTGTCGACGGTCGACCAGAGCCGGCCGGGATCCGGGTGCCGGTAGTAGAGCCCGGCCCGCTGCCGTCCGGCGGTCTCCCGTACCCGCCGGCGCAGTCCGGTGAGGTGCCGCAGGTACTCCCGCCGGGCGGCCATCATCTCCGACTTCTTCGGGCTGCCGGCGGCGCTGCCCCAGGAGGTCACCAGCATCGCCAGCGACGACAGCCCGAACATCCCGCCGACGACGTACGAGTACGCGCCGCCGCCGCGGCCGAACATCATCGCCATCGCCACCGAGCCACCCAGCATCGGCAGCACCATGAGCAGCTGCTGCCAGCGCCCGCCGGTGACCGGCGGGATCTCCGGAGGTGCCTCCACCGGCAGTTCACCGACCGGAATCTCCGGTGCCGGGCGGCGGGGTGGCCGCTTGATGACGACAGTGGACACTCGATCTCCTGACAGCGCTGGGTAACCCGAGCCTGGCTCATCGTAGGTAGAGTCCTGTCGTCCGCGCAGCCACCAACCCCGCTCGACATGGAGATGCATCGATGACTATCGGGTTGGCCCGGGTCACCATCAACGCTCCCCAGCGGCGGCTCGACGTGGCCCTGCCGGAGCAGGTGCCGCTGGCCGAGCTGCTGCCCGAGGTGCTGCGCCACGCGGGCGAAGGGCTCGCCGACGACGGCGAGCGGCACGGCGGCTGGGTGCTGCGGCGCAGCGACGGCGCGGCGCTCGCCACCGCCCAGGCCCTGCTTCCCCAGGGCGTCCGCGACGGCGAGGTGCTGCACCTGGTGCCGGCCCGCGCACAGTGGCCGGAACTGGAGTACGACGACGTCGTCGAGGCGATCGCCGACGGGGCGCGGCGGCGTGGCGGCGCCTGGTCCCCGGCTGCCACCCGGGTCGCCGCCCTGGCCGGCGCGGCGGTGCCGCTGGCCGTCGGCCTGCTCGCCGTGCTCGCGGGCGGTCCCGGTCACCCCGCCGGCTGGCCCGCCGCCGCCACGGTGGCCCTACTGCTCACCCTCGCCGGGACGGCGGCCGCGCGGGCTTACGCGGACGGTGCGGCCGGCGCCACCCTCGGCGGGTACGCGCTGCCGTACGCCGCGACGGCCGGCGCCCTCGCGGTCAGCAGCGGGGACCCGGTCGGCGTCGTGCCGGGGCTGCGGTGGCTCGGCGTACCCGAACTGCTCGCCGGCGCGACGGCGCTGCTGCTCGTCTCGGTGCTCGCCCTGGCCGGCGTGGCGGCCCGGGTCCGGGTCTTCGTCGCCGGCGCGGTGGTGGGGCTCGCCGGGGCGGTCACCGCGATCGGGGGGATGGTGCTGGACCCGGCCGGCGCCGCGGCGGTCCTGCTCTGCGTGCTCGTCTTCGCGGTCGGCGCGATACCGCTGCTGGCGATCCGGCTCGGGAAGGTGCCGCTGCCGCCGATCACCCTGCCGACCGGCGATCCGGGCGGCGGCCTCGACCGGGTGCGCGACCTGCCGGACCGCGAACGGGTCCACGCGGCGGTGGCCCGCACCGACGAGATGCTCACCGGGATGCTCGTCGGACACGCCGTGCTGGCCGGCCTCGCCGCCGTGCTGCTCGGGCTCACCGGCGGTGTCGCCGGTTGGGTGCTGGTCGGCGTCGCCGCGACCGTGCTGCTGCTGCGGGCCCGGCTGTTCGTGGCCGTCCGGCACCGGGTGCCGGCGGTGGTCGCCGGGCTCGCCGGTTACGCCGTGCTCGGCACCGTGCTCGCCGACCGGTCGGGCCCCGGGGGCCTGCTCGCGCTGACCCTCGGCGGACTGGCGCTGGCCCTGGTCGCGGTCGCGGCGGGCACCACGTACGCGCGGCGGCCGGTCTCCCCGTACGTCGGGCGGACCGCCGACCTCGCCGACACCGCCCTGGTGGTCTCGGTCGTCCCGGTCGCCTGCGCGGTGCTCGACCTGTACGAACAGGCCCGGGGGCTGCTCGGCTGAGCGGCCCCCGGGCAGGTCGGTGTCTGCTGACGCGTCAGTGCGTGGACTCGCCGCGCTCGGCGGCCTCCTGGGCGCGCCGGTACGAGGCGGCGATCTCCGCCTCCGCCTCCTGGCGGCCGACCCAGGTCGCACCCTCGACGGACTTGCCGGGCTCCAGGTCCTTGTACACCTCGAAGAAGTGCTGGATCTCCAGCCGGTCGAACTCGCCCAGGTGGTGGATGTCGCGCAGGTGCTCCTGGCGCGGGTCCTCGTAGGGCACGCAGAGGACCTTGTCGTCGCCGCCCTTCTCGTCGGTCATCCGGAACATGCCGATGGTGCGGCAGCGGATGAGGCAGCCCGGGAAGGTGGGCTCGGGGACCAGCACCAGCGCGTCCAGCGGGTCGCCGTCCTCACCGAGAGTGCCCTCGATGAAGCCGTAGTCGGCCGGGTACTGCGTGGAGGTGAAGAGGGTGCGGTCCAGCCGGATCCGGCCGGTCGCGTGGTCGACCTCGTACTTGTTGCGGTGACCCTTGGGGATCTCAACCGTGACGTCGAAATCCATCTGCACGCTCCCTCGTCTGCCCACGCTGGCAACGGACCAGCGGCGTCGTCGCTCTCCGGACAGGGCGAAACCCCGACCGGTGCTCCGGCCCCCGCATAGTGTTCGGACCGAAGTAGTGTCACCCAAGCAGATTTTCGCAGCGGGAGGAGGGGGTCGTGGGGAGGGAAGATTCACACTACCGCCCGGAGGAGAGCTCTGGACGGGGGACCGGCGGATCTGGTCGGGGCGGTGCCACCGGTCGGGTCCACGTTCCCGACGCCCACCCGTCGCGTACCCCACCACCCGGTCGGATGTACGGCTCGGCCGCCGACCGGCCCACCCACGGTAACGAGGCTCCGGCGTCGTGGCCGCCGCCCGGCGGGCCGGACCCCGCACGGTCGTGGCCGTCGCCCGGCAGCGGTCGCGCGGCCGTGCCGCCCGGCAGCGGCCGTGCGGCCGTGCCGCCCGGCAGCGGCCGTGCGGCCGTGCCGCCCGGCGCGGCGCCCCGGCCCGAACCGCTCGACCTCTGGGCGGCCGCCGCCTCCCGGCCGCCCGCCGGCCCGCCGCCGTCGGGGTCGGCCCGTCCGCCGGCCGGCCCGTCCGCCGGGTCCCCGCCGGCCGCCCCCGTACCTCCGGCGCGCCGTCGCCGGACCCTTCCCTCCGTGCTGGCCACGGTGCTGGTTCTCGTCCTGGCCCTGGTGGGCGTCGTCGTGGTCCGCCCGGGTCCGGTGGCGGAGTGGCTGGGCGACGAGCCGGCCGGCGACCGGGTCGCCACGGAGACGCCGGAGCCGGCGCCCGCGGCGGTGCTGGCCGCCGCCGACGCGAACGCGCCGCTGCCCACCGCCGCCGGGATACGCGCCGAGATCGACTCGCTGGTCGGCGCCGCCGCGCTCGGCGATCGGGTGAACGTGTCGGTGACCGACGTCGCCACCGGCGAGTCGCTCTACGGCCGGGGCGCGGACGACGGCACGGTGCCGGCGTCGGTGACGAAGCTGGTCACCGGGGTGACCGTGCTCGCCGCGCGCGGCCCCGGGTACCGGATCCCGACCCGGGCGGTCGCCGGCGCGAACCCGGGCGAGGTGGTGCTCGTCGGCGGCGGCGATCCGACCCTCGCCGTCGACAAGAACGGCTTCTACCCCGGCGCGGCCCGGCTGGACGACCTGGCCGCGCAGGTGAAGCAGGCCCTCGGCGGCACCAGCCCCACGAAGGTGACCGTCGACTCGTCGCTCTACACGGGCCCGGTGCACGAGCCCGGCTGGGACGACGACATCCCGACCGGCGGCTACGGCGGGTCGATCACCGCGCTGATGACCGACGGTGCGCGCAGCGACGTGCCGCGGGCGAAGAAGGACCACGACAACGGCGACCACGCCGCCGAGCGGGTGAGCCAGCCGGACCTCGCCGCCGGCCGCGCCTTCGCCCGGCTGCTGGGCGTACCGACCGGCGCCGTGAAGCGCGGCAAGGCGCCGACGGCCGGGGCGGACGCGACGGCCGGCGCGCCGGGCAGCGAGCTGGGCGTCGTGCACTCGCTGCCGATGGTGCGACTGGTCGATCTCATGATCAGTGACAGCGACAACGTCGTCGCGGAGGCGCTGGCCCGCCAGGTCGCCCTGGCCCGGAACGAGTCGGCCTCGTTCGTGGGGGCGGCGAAGGCGATGGACGCGGTGGCCGCCGAGCTGGGCCTGCCGGCCGACGAACTCTCCCTCGCCGACGGCAGCGGCCTGTCCCGGACCAACCGGATCAGCCCGTCGCTGCTCACCGACCTGATCACCCTCGCCGGCAACGGCACCCGCCCCGAGCTGGCCGCGATCTTCGGCGGCCTGCCGGTCGCCGCCTGGTCCGGCACGCTCGCCGACCGGTACGCGGGCGCGGCGGCGAAGGCCGGTGCCGGCGTGGTCCGCGCCAAGACCGGAACCCTGAGCGGGGTGCACGCGATCGCGGGCGTGGTGACCACCGTCGACGGCCGGCTGCTGGGCTTCGCCGTGCTCACCGACCGGACGCCGGACGGGCAGGAGGGGCCCCGCGCCGCCCTCGACCGCATCGCCGCCGCCCTCGCCGGCTGCGGCTGCCGTTAGGGGCCTGTCCACCGGCCGTACCGGGCCCGGTGAACGGGCCCCCTCGGGGCGTCGCCGGGAGGGTGGGTGCTCCCCGCGCGGCGGTCGAGCCCGGGCCGGGTTGTGGCGGCGCGGGTACGGTGGGTCCATGGCGCAGTTCGTGGACTGGGATCTGGCCGCCGCGACCGCGGGGGCGCTGGGCAAGTCGGGCCCACGCGTGTCGTACGCGGAGGCCACCGAGGTGGTCGGCGATCTGCGGCGGTTGACCGACGAGGCGGCCGGGCACGTCGCCGACTACACCGGGCTGCGGTCGCAGGTGTCGCACCCGCCGGTGCGGGTGGTCGACCGCCGCGACTGGGCGGCGACCAACATCGCCGGGCTGCGCGAGGTCATCGGCCCGCTGGTCAGCCGGCTCACCAAGGACAAGCAGCCCGGCGCGCTGACCGAGGCGGTCGGCTCGCGCGTCACGGGTGTGCAGGCCGGGACGGTGCTGGCGTACCTGTCCGGCCGGGTCCTCGGCCAGTACGAGGTGTTCTCCGCCGACCCCGGCCAGCTGCTCCTGGTCGCGCCGAACATCGTCGAGGTCGAGCGGAAGCTGGGCGCCGACCCCCGCGACTTCCGGCTCTGGGTCTGCCTGCACGAGGTCACCCACCGGACGCAGTTCACGGCCGTGCCCTGGATGCGGGCGTACTTCCTCAGCGAGGTGCAGGCGTTCGTCGACGCGTCCTCGGCCGGCGGCGACAACCTGCTGGAGCGGCTGCGCCGGGGCGTCGCCACGCTCTCCGACGCGGTGAAGGACCCGGAGAGCCGCACCAGCGTGCTCGACCTCGTCCAGACCCCGGCCCAGAAGGCCGTGCTGGACCGGCTGACCGCGCTGATGACGCTGCTGGAGGGGCACGCCGAGTTCGTGATGGACGGTGTCGGCCCGCAGGTGATCCCGAGCGTGGAGCGCATCCGGGCTTCGTTCAACCGTCGCCGGGAGGCCGGCAACCCGCTGGAGAAGGCGATCCGCCGCCTGCTCGGTGTCGACGTCAAGATGCGTCAGTACGCCGAGGGCCGCAAGTTCGTGCACGGTGTGGTCGACCGGGTCGGTATGGAGGGCTTCAACCGGATCTTCGCCTCGCCGCTCACCCTGCCCCGGCTGGAGGAGCTGGGCGACCCGGACGCCTGGGTTGGCCGGGTGCACGGGCCGGCCGGCCCGCTGCCGGCCGCCGGCTGACCGTCCGCCCGTGGCCGCGCTGGCACCGCCGGTCGCCGCGATCCGGGTCGCCGTCCGCCGCGCGCTGACCGGCCTGCCCGGTTCCGGGCCGGTGCTGGTGGCCTGCTCGGGGGGTGCGGACTCGCTCGCGCTGGCCGCCGCCACCGCCTTCGTTGCGCCGCGGCTGGGCCGTACCGCCGGGCTGGTGACGGTCGACCACGGCCTCCAGGCGGGTTCGGCGGAGCGGGCGGCGGCGGTGGCGGCGTGGGCCCGGGAGACCGGCCTCGACCCCGTCGAGTCGGTCCGGGTCGAGGTGGCCGGGCGGCCCGGTGGCCCGGAGTCCGCCGCCCGCGACGCCCGCTACCAGGCGCTGGCCGAGGTCGCCGGCCGGCACCGCGCGGCGGCGCTGCTCACCGGGCACACCCGGGACGACCAGGCGGAGACGGTCCTGCTCGCGTTGGCCCGTGGGGCCGGCCCGCGCGGGCTGGCCGGGATGCCGGCCCACCGGAGTCTGGACGGGGTTCCGCTGCTGCGCCCGCTGCTGGAGGTGAGCCGGGAGCAGACCCGTACGGCGTGCGCGGTGCTCGGGCTGAGCCCCTGGGAGGATCCGCACAACGCCGACCCGTCGTACGCCCGCGCCCGGGTGCGGGCCGACGTGCTGCCGGCGCTGGTCCGCGCCCTCGGGCCCGGGGTGCTGGACAACCTGGCCCGCACCGCCCGCCTGGTCGCCGCCGACAACGAGGCGCTCGACGACCTGGCCGCCGGTGCGTTCGACACGGTCCGGGAGCCGGGGGGTGCGCTGTCGGTGCCCGGGCTCGCCGGTCTTGCGCCCGCCGTCCGGGGCCGGGTGCTGCACGCGTGGGCCCGGGAGTTGGGCGCGCCGCCGGCTGCGCTGTCGTACCGGCACGTGGCCGCCCTGGACGCCCTGGTCACGGGCTGGCGCGGGCAGGGGGCGGCGTACCTGCCGGGCGGGTTGCGGGTGGTCCGCCGCGACCACCGCCTGACCGCCGTCGGTCCCCGCTGAACCAGGCACCACCCGGCCCGCCTGCCAGCGGCCGCCTGTCCCCTCGGTCCCTTTGCTCTGCTTCAACCGGCGCACCAGTTCGTGTCCGGAAGTGTTGCGTGGGTTGAAGCAGAGCAAAGGCGACGGCGAGGGTCACTTCGGCCGGAGTGCGGCCGGAGTGCGGCCGGAGCCGGTGAGCGGGCGTGGGGTGTCCGGGAGCCGCCGGAGGCGGTAGACATGGCGGATGGCGTACCCCCGGAGGCCCCTGTTCGCCCCGCGGGGCGCGGTGGCGACGAGCCATCCGCTGGCCGCGGCGGCGGGCCTGGCCGTGTTGCGGCGCGGCGGCAACGCCGTCGACGCCGCACTGGCCACCGCGACCACCCTGACCGTGGTGCAGCCGCCGTCCAACGACATCGGCGGCGACCTCTTCGCGATCGTGTGGGACGGCGACCGGTTGCACGGGTTGAACGGCGCCGGCCGGTCCCCGGCGGCGCTGACCCGCGAGGTGGTCCTCGCCGCGACCGGCGGTGCGGGCGCGCAGCCGGTGGCCGCGCTGGGCGGCGCGCAGGGGCGCGGTCCGGCGATGCCGGCCCGGGGTTGGCTGCCGGTGACGGTGCCCGGCGCGCCGGCCGGCTGGCGGGACCTCCACGACCGGTTCGGGTCGCTGCCGTTCGCCGAGCTGTTCAGCGACGCGATCGGGTACGCCGAGCACGGCCACCCGGTCTCCGCCGGGGTGGCGGTGGCCTGGGAGCGGGCGCTCGCCGGGCACGCCGGCCTGGTGGGGGAGGAGTACGCCGAGTTCGCGCGGGTGTTCGCGCCGAGCGGGCGGGCGCCCCGGCCGGGCGAGTGGTGGCGCAACCCGGGCGCGGCGCGGACGCTGCGGCGGATCGCCGCGAGCGGGGCGGAGGACTTCTACCGGGGCACCGTCGCCGCGGCGCTGGACGCGCACGCCGCCCGCACCGGCGGCTTCCTCACCGGCGACGACCTGGCCCGGCACAGCTCGACCTGGGTGGAGCCGGTGCACACCCGTTACCGGGGGCGCGAGGTCTGGGAGCTGCCGCCGCCGGGGCAGGGCCTCGCCGCCCTGCTCGCCCTGCACGTCCTGGACGGCCTGGACCTCGCGGACGTGCCGCCGCCCGAGCGGGTGCACCGCCAGGTCGAGGCGGTCAAGCTCGGCTTCGCCGACGCGCACGCCCACGTCGCCGACCCGGACCGCGCGGCGGTGCCCACGGCGGCGCTGCTCGACCCGGGGTACGCGGCCGCCCGGCGGGCGCTGGTCACCGACCGGGCCGGGGAACCGGTGGCCGGTGACCCCGAGCGGGGCGGCACGGTCTACCTCTGCACCGCCGACGCGGGCGGGATGATGGTGAGCCTCATCCAGTCCACCTACCTGGCGTTCGGATCGCACGTGGTGCTGCCCGGGTACGGCTTCGCGCTGCAGAACCGGGGTCTGGGCTTCCGCCTCGACCCGGCCCACCCGAACGTGGTCGCGCCGGCGAAGCGTCCGTTCCACACGATCATCCCGGGCTTCCTGACCCGCGACGGTCTGCCGGTCGGCCCGTTCGGGGTGATGGGCGGGCACATGCAGCCGCAGGGGCACGTGCAGCTCGTGTCGGCGACCCTCGACGGCGGGCTGGATCCGCAGGCGGCGCTGGACGCGCCGCGCTGGTACTGGCACGCCGGGCGGTCGCTGCTCGTCGAGCCGGGCCTGGCGGCGGAGCCCGGTCTGGTCGCGGGGTTGCGCGCCCGGGGCCACGAGGTCGCCGTCCCGGCCGAGCCGTCGGTCTTCGGGTACGGGCAGGCGATCTGGCGATCCCCGGACGGCGGGTACGTCGCCGGCTCCGAGTCCCGGGTCGACGGCGGGCTGGTCGGCTTCTGAGGCCAACCGGACCCGACCGGCACCGAGGCCGGGCCGGTGGGGTCAGCCGGCCGGGGTGCGGTCCCGGAAGGTGGTCCGGTACGCCTGCGGGGTGGCGCCCACCCGCCGAATGAAGTGGTGGCGCAGGGCCGCGGCGTCGGAGAAGCCGGCGTGGTCGGCGACCTCCTCGACGGTGAGCCGGGTCTCCTCCAGCAGCCGCCGGGCCAGCAGCACCCGCTGGTTGGTGAGCCAGTCGTGCGGGGTGGTGCCGGTCTCCGCCCGGAACCGCCGGGCGAACGTCCGGGGTGCCATGTCGGCCCGGGCGGCCAGGTCGTCCACGGTCAGCGGCCGGTCCAGGTGACCCATCAGCCACTCCAGCACCGGTTCCAGCGTGGGCGCCTCGGGGGCCTTCGGGATCGGGGCCTCGACGTACTGGGACTGCCCGCCGTCGCGGTGCGGGGGGACCACCATCCGGCGGGCCAGCCTGGTGGCCGTCGCCGACCCGTGTTCCTGGCGGACGAGATGCAGGCAGGCGTCGATGCCGGCGGCGGTGCCGGCGCTGGTGAGCACCCGCCCGTCCTGCACGTAGAGCGAGTTGCACTGCACCTTCGCGTCGGGGTGGCGGCGTTGCAGGTCGTCGGCGTACTTCCAGTGGGTCGTGCATTCGCGGCCGTCGAGGAGCCCCGCCTCGCCGAGCATGAAGGCGCCGGAGCAGACGCTCAGCACGTACGCGCCCCGGCCGGCGGCCCGGCGCAGCGCGGCGAGCGCGGCCGGCGGCACCGGGGTGCCGTGCGTGTGCGCCGGCACGGCCACCAGGTCGGCCTCGTCGACCGCCGTCAGGTCGCCGTGCGGGGTGAGGTGGAAGCCCGACGAGGTGCGGACGGGCCTGCCGTCGACGGTGCAGACGGAGAAGCGGTAACCGGGGAAGCCGTCGGCGGTGCGGTCGGTGCCGAAGACCTCGGCGAGCACCCCGAGCTCGAACGGGGCGACGTTGTCGACGGCGATGACGGCGACGGAGCGGAGCATGTGACGAGGGTAACCACAGGGGTGGCAGGAAATCGATGGCCAATGGCATTCCTGCCACTTTCCGGCCGGGTGGGTGTGGCGGAAACTGGGGGCAGTCCGGTGCGCACCGGCGGCGAAACCGACACGAACCTCGCGAAAGTGAGCGCCGCCATGGAGTTCCTGCTGTTCCTTTTGTTCCTCGTCCTCCTCGCCTCCGCCTCGGCGGCCGGCCTCACCGCGGACAGCCGGGACTCGGCTGACTGGAAGCCGACCGACGGCGGCCGGCGCTGGCGGTCCCGTGCCTGCTGAGCGTTCTGGGGGCCTTCGTCGGAAAGATCCCGGGCGGGACCGTGCCCAGAAGGGGCGGCCCCGCCGACGGGGGCCATCCGGCGTACGGCAGGCTAGGAGCCATGGCTGACGGCTCCTGGTACGACGCCGACATCGACCACGTGATCATCTCCGAGGCGCAGATCCGCGAGAAGACCGCGGAACTCGCCAAGCAGGTCTCGGCGGACTACGCCGACGTCGAGGACGGGCTGCTGCTCGTCTGTGTCCTCAAGGGCGCGGTGATGTTCATGGCCGACTTCGCCCGGGCGCTGGGCCGCCAGGGCCCGCCGGCCGAGCTGGAGTTCATGGCCGTCTCCTCGTACGGCCAGGGCACCACCTCCTCCGGGGTGGTGCGGATCCTCAAGGACCTGGACCGGGACATCGCCGGCCGGCACGTGGTCGTGGTGGAGGACATCGTCGACTCCGGGCTGACCCTCTCCTGGCTGTTGCGCTACCTGGAGTCCCGCTCGGCGGCGAGCGTCGAGGTGGTCGCCCTGTTCCGCAAGCCGGACGCGGTGAAGGTGCCGGTCCCGGTCAAGTACGTCGGCTTCGACATCCCGACCGAGTTCGTCGTCGGCTACGGCCTCGACTTCGGCGAGCGCTACCGCGAGTTGCCCTACGTCGGCGTCCTTAAGCCCGAGGTCTACGCCCGCTCCTGACGGCGACGTCCCGCCGACATTCAGCGGACTCTCAGGCAGCCGGACTACGGTGGAGGCCGGTGGCGTGGAGGCACTCTCCACGCCCGACCCCTCGCACCGCGTGACCGGGCGGTCGGGTGGCCGGGTGCGGAGCTCCCGCTGCGCCGGCTGAAACCCCGGTTCGCCCTGCGCGTAAGTGCCCGGCTGGCAAGCTCATACCTCGCGTGCACGGTGTACCGTCGAATGACCGCGGCGCGATTCGGCGCCCCGGGGTCGATGCCGGCCCGCACGGCGGCTCGGCCGCCGCGCTGGCGGCGACACCATCAGACGGTCAGGACGTCGATCAGGAGGATGCGGGCGTCACGGCGCTCGACAACAGTATGGAACGTACGCGTTTCTTCCGCCGACCGGTGGTCTGGATCATCCTGGTCATCCTCGGCGCCGTTGTGCTCAGTCAGCTGTTCACCGCTGGTCCCAGCTACCACCGGGTGGACACTTCCGTTGCGCTCGACCAGCTCAACACCGGCAACCCCAAGATCAATAAGGTCGTCTTCCAGGACAAGGAACAGACGATCCAGCTCGACCTGGCCGAAGAGGTCAAGTTCGGCGACACCACCACCGACCGGATCGAGGCGCAGTTCCCGTACGAGGTCGGCGACGAGGTCTGGAACGAGGTCCTCGAGGCCAAGGCGAACAACCGGGTCACCGGCCCGGCCGACGTCAAGGTGTCGTCCGACAGCATCTGGGTGAGCCTGCTGGTCAACCTGCTCCCCATCGCCCTGCTCGTCCTGCTGCTGCTGTTCTTCATGTCGCAGATGCAGGGCGGCGGCTCCCGGGTGCTCAACTTCGGCAAGTCCAAGGCCAAGATGATCACCAAGGACACGCCGAAGACCACGTTCGCGGACGTGGCCGGCGCCGAGGAGGCCGTCGAGGAGCTGCACGAGATCAAGGACTTCCTGCAGAACCCGGCGAAGTACCAGGCGCTCGGCGCCAAGATCCCGAAGGGTGTGCTGCTCTTCGGCCCTCCCGGCACCGGTAAGACGCTGCTCGCCCGCGCCGTCGCCGGCGAGGCGGGGGTCCCGTTCTACTCAATCTCCGGCTCCGACTTCGTGGAGATGTTCGTGGGTGTCGGCGCCAGCCGCGTCCGTGACCTCTTCGAGCAGGCCAAGGCGAACGCCCCGGCGATCGTCTTCGTCGACGAGATCGACGCGGTCGGCCGCCACCGCGGCGCCGGCATGGGCGGCGGCCACGACGAGCGCGAGCAGACCCTCAACCAGCTGCTCGTCGAGATGGACGGCTTCGACACCAAGGGCGGCGTGATCCTGATCGCCGCCACCAACCGGCCGGACATCCTCGACCCGGCCCTGCTGCGGCCGGGCCGCTTCGACCGGCAGATCCCGGTGGACGCGCCGGACATGGAGGGTCGCAAGGCCATCCTGCGGGTGCACGCCAAGGGCAAGCCGTTCACCCCGGACGTCGACCTCGACTCCGTGGCGCGGCGGACCCCGGGCTTCAGCGGCGCCGACCTGGCCAACGTAATCAACGAGGCCGCGCTGCTCACCGCCCGTAAGGACCAGCGGGCGATCACCAACGACTCGCTGGAGGAGTCGATCGACCGGGTGATCGCCGGCCCGCAGCGGCGCACGCGGGTGATGAGCGACCAGGAGAAGAAGATCACCGCGTACCACGAGGGTGGGCACGCGCTGGTCGCCTGGGCGCTGCCGCACGCCGCGCCGGTGCACAAGGTGACGATCCTGTCCCGCGGCCGGTCGCTGGGCCACACCCTGGTCCTGCCCACCGAGGACAAGTACACCCAGACCCGCGCCGAGATGGTCGACACCCTGGCGTACGCGCTGGGCGGCCGGGCCGCCGAGGAACTGGTGTTCCACGAGCCCACCACCGGCGCCGGCAACGACATCGAGAAGGCCACCCAGCTGGCCCGAGCGATGATCACCCAGTACGGCATGAGTTCCAAGCTCGGCGCCATCAAGTACGGCACCAGCGGCGACGAGCCGTTCCTCGGCCGCAACATGGGCCACGAGCGGGACTACTCCGACGCGGTGGCCGCCGAGATCGACGCCGAGATGCGGGCGCTGATCGAGCTGGCGCACGACGAGGCCTGGGAGATCCTGGTCGAGTACCGGGACGTCCTGGACAACATCGTGCTCGAGCTGATGGAGAAGGAGACCCTCTCCACCGCCGACATGGCCCGCATCTGCGCCCGGGTGGCGAAGCGCCCGCCGATGGCCCCGTACAACGGCTTCGGCAAGCGCCAGCCCTCCACCGAGCCGCCGGTGCTGACCCCGTCCGAGAAGGAGGCGCTCAAGGCGCAGGCCCAGGCCGACGGTGCCTCCGTCGGCGGCGGCCCGGCCTCGAACAACTCGGACGGTACGCACTGAGCACCGACGAGACGGCGGCCAGCCCCCACCGGGGGCTGGCCGCCTCCGCCACGGAACCCGACGACGACGCCATGGACTACGTCGCCGCCCGGCTGATCAGCGGCAAGCTCACCGGCCGCCCGATCGAGGACACGATGGACCTCGCCCGGATCGAGAAGGCGGTCCGCGAGATCCTGATCGCGGTCGGGGAGGACCCGGACCGCGACGGGCTCCAGCAGACGCCCGCCCGGGTCGCCCGCGCGTACGCCGAGCTGTTCGCCGGCCTCCGCGTCGACCCGGCGCAGGTGCTCACCACCACCTTCGAGGCCAACCACGAGGAGCTGGTCCTCGTCCGGGACATCGACGTGATGAGCCTCTGCGAGCACCACCTGCTGCCGTTCCGGGGCAGCGCCCACATCGGCTACATCCCCGGCCCGGACGGCCGGATCACCGGCCTGTCCAAGCTGGCCCGGCTGGTCGAGGTCTTCGCCCGCCGGCCCCAGGTGCAGGAGCGGCTCACGTCGCAGATCGCCGACCTGCTCATGGAGCGGCTCGACCCGCGCGGCGTGATCGTCGTCCTCGAGTGCGAACACATGTGCATGGCCATGCGCGGCATCCAGAAGTCGGGTGCCCAGACCATCACGTCCGCGGTGCGCGGCACTCTCCAGCGCGACGCGAAGTCCCGCGCCGAAGCGATGGCTCTGATCAACTCCCGCTGACCGGCCGCCGGGCAACGGCGGGCCGCCCGCCAATGCCGTCGACGACGGTGGGGTGGCGGGCTCAGCTCAGCCGGCCAGGAGCGCGAGCAGAAGCACGGCGCTGACCAGCACCGCCGGCACCAGGCAGACCAGCGCGCCCAGCCGGGCGGTACGGTCCGCCCGCCCACCGGGCCCGGCCGGGAAGAGCCGCCCGACCCCCAGCCACCCCGCGGCGAACGCCACCGCCGGCATCGGCAGCCCGACGACCAGCGCGGCGAGGGTCACCGGGCCCGGCCCGGTCACCACGAGGAGCACCACCTGGACCAGCGGCACCAGCAGGGCCAGTGGCGCGTACACCAGCAGGTTGCGCGCCGCGGTGGGCCAACCCGCCGCGCCGACCAGCCCACGCGCGGCCAGCGCCGCGTCCGCCGCGTCCGCACGGCTGCCGGCCATCCGCAGCGCCGCCAGCACGGCCGAGGGCCCACTCGCCATCGACCGGGTCGCCTCCGTCAGCTCCGGCGGTGTCGGCACCAGCGAGATCGGCGGTACACCGACCTCGCGCAGCCGCGCCTCCTGCGCTGCCAGGCGCGTGCGTACCGTCGCCAGCTCCTCGCGGGCGGCCTGGACCGCGTGGGCCTGCTCACCCGCGGCGGTGGCCGCGTCCCGGCGGACCCCGTCCAGTTGCCGGGTCGCCGCGAGGTACTCCGTCCAGGCGGTGGCGACCGGACCGCCGGCGGCGCCGGTGGGCGCGACGTCGGCGGGTGCGGTGCCGTCGGTGGTCCGCTGGCGCCCGGGGCCAGCGGCGTGGGTACGCGCGCGACTCATGCCGGTGCTCCGTCCAGCGCGAACGGGACCAGGACCGTGCCCTGCTCACCCGGACCGTCCCAGAGCACCGCCCGGGCCGGCCGGGGACGCCACTCGACCGCGCGACCGAACACCGTCGCGAGCTGCGCCCCGGGCACGTCCACCGCGGCCACCGCAGTGACCTTGGTCACCTCGCGCTCCGGCTCCAGCAGGGCCGCGAACGACGGCACGGTGCGCCACCGGCCCAGCAGGTGCCGTCCGGCCGGCGGTCCCTCCCGCAGCAGCACGCCCAGCCGCTCCGGCGCGAGCTGCCCCGGCGGGCCGTCCAGATCGAAGGCGACCACGTAGGCCGGCCCGGTCGCGTCGAGAACGTCGAGCAGGCCGGCGCGGTCGACCGCCTCGACCGGGTGCCGCTCGGCCAGTTCGGCGGCGAGCGCCTCGGCCAGCGGACGGGCGTCGTCGTCCGGGATCACCAGCACGAAGTGAGCGGTGCCCGGTGGGTGGTGGGCGGCGACGCTACGGGCAGCGGTGGCCAGCAGCCCGGCCGACTCCGGCCCCGGCCCCAGCACGGCCAGGTTGCGCCCCGGTGAGGGGCCCAGCGGCACCGCCACCGTCGATCGCGTCACGTCCAACGCCCGCCCCAGGAGGGCGGCCGGCCCCGGTGCCCCGCCGCCGAGCGCCGTCCGGTACCGGGGATCGTTGCGCAGCAACGGGCGCGCGTACCCGGCGAAGACCACGGGCGGCGCGGCCCGCTCCGGGCGGGCGTCCCACAGCCGGTGCCGCAGCGCCTCCACCACGTCGGGGTGGTCCTGCGGATCGGGGAAGCGGACCACCCGCTCGTGCCCGCGGATGGCACCCCGGGGGCCGCCGAGCCCACCCGCGGTGTTCACGACCGCACTGCCCACCGGCAGCCCGGCGGCCGAGTCGTTGGTCGGTTCGAGCACCGCGCCGCCGCCCGGCAGCGCCACCCGCACCGGGAACTGCCCGAGCACCGAGTCCCGGTCCGTCCGGCTCCCCAGGCCCAGGTCGCCCTCACCGGCCAGGACCAGGTGCACCCCGTACGACCGGCCGGCGCGGGCCACCGCGTCGAGCCGGGCGGCGGCCTCGGCGGCGATCCGGTCCCGCCCGGCGAGGAGCAGCGGCAGGTTGTCGACCACGCAGACGATCCGGGGCAGCTCCCGGTGCTGCCGCAACTCGGCGAACCGCTGCCCGCCGGCCCGGGCACCGGCGTCCTCCCGGCGGCGTACCTCGGCCACCAGGAGATCGAGCAGGTCCAGCACGTACTCCCGGTCGGCCGCCATCGCGGCGGCGCGCACCTGGGGGATCCACGAGCGGTCCCGCTCGGTCTGCAGGAACTCCACGAAGGACTCGCCGCCGCCGAGGTCGGCGACGTAAAGGACCAGTTCCTCCGGGCCGTACCGGGCGGTCAGGCCGAGCAGGGCGGTGGTGAGGAAGGTCGACCGGCCGGCGCCGGAGCGCCCGCTGACCAGCCAGTGTGGGGTGAGCTCGGTGAGACCCAGGGACACCGGCCGGCCGCCGGCATCGCCGACCGTCGTCGACAGGCCGCCCGCCGAGGTCGCCGTCCACAAGGGCTCATCCTGGCCCGGGAGCAGGTCGGCCAACGCCAGCCGAGAGCCCGCCTCGACCTGGTCGGCCAGCCGGCGGCAGACCGTCCCGACGAGATCGGGCGGCGGGTCCGGCTCGACGAAGACCGGTGAGTTCAGGCCGCCCGGCGGGTCACCGTCCGCCCTGCCCGGGCCCTCGGTGCCCGCGGTGCCGGCCAGGTCGGGATGCGCCCCGGCCGGGGCGCGCGGGCCGGCGAACGACGCGCCCGGCGGGTCCCCGAGGAGGGCGTAGGCGGTGCGGATCGCGAGGGGCGTGGCGCGCGGCACCGGCCGACGGCCGGCCGGCCAGCCCGCCACCAACAGGTGCAGACCGCTGGACCGGCCCTGCTCGGCGAGCGTCTCGATCCGCGCGAGGTCGGTGGAGCCGGTCGGCTCGGGCAGCGCGGCGATCACCAGCAGGAGGACCCGGTCGTGCCGGCGGCGGCCGCTCGCTCCAGGCGCCACCCACTGCTCCGCCTCGGTCAGCACCGCGCGCAGGCCGGCGACGTCCGTCGCCGGTGGCGGCAGGATCCCGGCGTCCCCGAGCGCCGCGAACGGCGCCAGCGCCGTACCCGTCCCGTCCACCGCGCGGACCAGCAGCGACCCGGCGGGCGTGGCCGCCAACAGCCGCAGCAGTACGGCCCGCAGCAGCCCCGCGACCCGGGGATCCCGGGCGTCGGTGTCGATCGCCAGGTTCCCCGTGCCGATCAACGGCACCAGGGCGGGAAACCGGGCGTCGTCGAGCGGGGCCGCCGTGCCGACCCGCACGAAGGACGGCGGTCCCTCCCCGGCCGGAGTGGACGGTGCGAGCGTGTCCAGCGCCGCACCCGCCCAGCCCGGCGCCAGCAGGGCGGCGGCCGTACGCAGCCGGTCGGCCAGCTCGTACTGGCGGCCGTGGTCGGCGGGCACGGGACGGATGCCGTCCAGGACGTCGACGGCGGCGATCGCGGTGGCGGCGGCCCGGCGGTGCAGGGCGGCGGCCCGGCTCGCCCGTGTCCTCGCACCGGCCACCGTGTCCACCCCCTCTGCGCGAGGTCGGCAACCCCTCCCCGCGCAGAGACGGTAACCCAGGATCACCCACTCCCGGCGGACGCACAACGGCGGTGCGCCGGTGTTTGTTGTGGATGTCACCGGAGGGGAGGGGTCCGTCACGATCCGCGAAATCTGGGGCATTGGGTCTCCCGGCGCCAGCCGCTAGCCTCAGGGGGTGGAATCAGTGCAGCCCCCCGCCGGTTCCCAGGTCTCCCGCGTACCGGCGCAGCGGTCCCCCTCCGACCAGCTGGCGCCCCCGCCCCTCGCGCCGGCGCCGATCCCGCCGCGCCGCCGGGTCCGCACGATCCTCACCGTCACCGCCGCGGCGTTCGTGGCTCTGCTACTGGGCGGGCTCGCCGCCGGCTACGTGCTGTACGACCGCGCGACCGCCCCGGACCGCAGCGCCCCCGACGTGGTGGTCAGCGGCTACCTTCATGCGTTCCTTGTGGACCGAAACGACGCACGGGCCGCTGCATTCACGTGCCGCGATGGTGCTTCCGTAGCTGAGCTGCAGGCGCTGCGAGGTGACCTTGTTTCGCGCGAGGAGCGTTTTTCCACTGATATCTCGGTCAGCTGGGGGAGCCTCCTGGTTCAAAGTGAGGGCGACCAAGCAGTTGTCGAGGTGGAGCTCGTCATTTCCGCCTATGTCGACGGCATTGCCCAGACTGACCGTCAGCCGTGGCAGTTCAACACTCGCCTCACCGATGATTGGCGAGTCTGCGGTGGCCGGAGGGCTACTTGATTGCTCACTCGATCCACAGGAGATGGACCGGCACCTCCAGGGTGGTGGGTGACTGGCCGCGCCAGGCCCACCGGTACCACTCGACCTCCCGGGTGATGCGCACGCAGATGTCCCCCTCGGCGCCCGAGTAGGTCTCGGTGACCGCCCGCAGGTCCCGGTGCTCGACCGAGTCGACCACGTGCACGACCCGCCGGCCGGCGACGGCGTCCGCCTCGAAGACCGGTGTCGGGGCGCGGTGCGCCGGTGCGTCCAGCGACACGAGGCGGTCAGCCTCCCGCCTGGCCGGATCGCGGCGCGCCCCGACGGTCTCCACCCAGACCCGGTCGACGGGCACCAGCGGCGCGAAGACCTCCACCTGGTCGGCCTCCGCCCGGTACCACTCGTGCTCCGGGATGACCGGCACGTAGGTGCGGCTGCCCTGCACCACGCGGTCGTCGGCCCGGAGGTCACCCCGCCAGCCCAGGCCGGGTAGCCCGACGAGCACGCGGCGCCCCCGCAGGTCCACCCGGGCGGTGGCGGGCACGATCTCGATCGGTCGGGGCGGCAGCGGTGCCCAGTCCGGCTGGCCCGCGAAGGGGTCGGGCAGCGGGTCCGTCATGACGGTGAGCGCCTCATTCCGCTCCCCGCAGCGGCGCCCCCCGGTCCCGCATGAACGGGACCGGGTCGATGGCGCTGCGGCTGCTGCGGTCGCCGTCGGTGTGCACCTCGAAATGCAGGTGCGGCCCGGACGAGTTGCCGCTGCTGCCGACCTGGCCGATGACCTCGCCGGCCGCCACCGTCTGGCCGACCCGGACCCGGGGCTTGGTGACCAGATGGCAGTAGCGGGTGACGAAATCGCCGGCGTGCAGGATGTCGACGAACCAGCCGCAGCCGCCCTTGTCCGGCCAGCCGTCCACGTCGCAGCTCAGTCGGCCGGCCCGGTCCGGGTCGCAGCGGGAGACCAGCACCCGCCCGGTGGCGGCGGCCCGGATCAGTGTGCCCTTCGGCGCGGCGATGTCCACCCCGTTGTGTGCCGGGCGGTCCGCGGTGCGGAAGCCGGAGCCGACTCCGCCGGGGATCGGGGCGGTCCAGCCGGAGGCGGCGATCCGGCCGGCGGCTGCCGCGTCGCAGGCCTGGCCGCCGCCGACCGGTACGGTCCGCGCCGCACCGCCGGCCAGCGCGTTGACGATGGTCGACGCGAGCGTCTCGTGCTTGGCGTACGCGTCCGGGAAGGCGCTGATCTGGACGGCCTGTGCCGCCCGGGTCAGTGGCATCCGCTCCCAGCCGGGCACCTGGAGCAGCTTCTCGTAGAACTTGCGGGCGGCGTACTCCGGCGTCATCCGCTGGGCGACCGTGCCCCAGCTCGCCCGCTGCTGGAACAGGCCGACCGAGTCGTGGTCGGAGCCGACACCCTCGTTCGGGCGGGTGTGCGAGCCGGGCACCGTCGGGTTGGCGAGGTTGCGTAGCCGCGACTCCTGCATCGCGGTCGCGACCGCGATCACCCACCCGCGCGGTGGGACCTTCATCTCCTGGCCGACCTTGATGATGCGCGCGGCGTTGCGGAGCTGGACCTCCCCGTACTGTGACATCCGGGGCATCTGGCCGGTGATCTCGACGCGGAAGTCGCCGGTGCAGTCCTGGCTCGTCAGCCGCAGTTGGTCGCCGCCGTCCCCGCCCAGCTCGGTGAGGAAGAAGGCACCGGCCCCGCCGGTGCAGCAGAGCAGTGCGAGGGTCGCGGTGAGCGCGGCGGCCAGCGCGCCGGCGCGGAGCGAACGTCGAGGGGGTCGGTTTCCGTCGCTCATTCCTGCTCCCAGTCCACCGCGTCCACCAGCCATCGCCCGTCCGGCGCCACCAGCTCGAGCCGGAGCCGACCGGTGTCAAACGGCACCAGCACCTCGACGAAGGTCTCCGACCGCGGTTGGACCGCCGGCTCACCGGCCACCCGGCCGACGGGGACGCCGGCCGGATCCGCGCCCGCGAGCTTCTCGGTCAGCGTCGGTGTGGACAGCGGCCGCAGGCCGGCGTGCCACTGGTCGGCGGTAAGGCCCGGTCGCCCGCGCCAGGCGGCGACGAACCGGTCGGTGGCCTGCTCCGGCGTCAGTTCGCCGGCCCGGGTGACCGGCGTGGGCGGCGCCCCGGTCGCGATCGCCCCGTCGTCGCCGGCGGTTGGTGGCACGGTCGTGATCGGCCGGTCCGGGCGGTTGCTGAGCCCGACCCCCGGATCCGGTGGGCCGGCGACCAGCCGGGCGGCGCCGATGACGCCGAACACGACCACGGCGAGAGCGAGCGCGATGCCGATCCGGGACCGGAGCACCCGGGTGAGGAGAGACTCGACCGCCCGTCGCACCGCGTCACCGGGCCTCGGAGCGGATCCGGGGGGTGCTGCGCTCGGGGACGGCGTCGGTCGAGCCGGGCCGGTAGACCACGAAGGACGGGCTCTCCTCCGGGACGTCCGGCTCCGTCCAGGCGGACGGCTGCCGTCGCTGCCGCGGGGCGACCGGCGGCCGGCCGCCGCCGGCCCGCTCCTCCGGTGACGCCGCCGACTCGTCGGGCCGTTCCCGGCCGTCCGGGCGGTTCCCACGGTCGCCGGCGTGCGCCGGATCCTCGCGCCGGGCCTCCGGTCGCAGGGTGGTCTGTTCCGCGACGACCGGCCGGCGCCGGCCCATCGTCGGTTCGGCGGTGCCGCCGGGCTCGGCGACGTCCAGCCGGGCTGCCGTGCGCATGTCGCGGAAGAACCGCCGGTGCCAGGAACCGGCGGAGCTGACCGCCTCGCTGCTGTCCTTGCCGCCGAGCTGCGTGATCCGCCGGTACGGGCGCAGCAGCAGCCAGCCGACCACACCGCAGAGCCATACCAGGACGACCTGCAACCAGCCGGGCAGGGTCGGCGTGCTCATGATGAGGTCGACCGCGAACAGGTAGATCGCGGCGCCGGTGCCGAAGATGGCGATGTTGAAGATCGCGGCGACGACGGCGTTGCCGAGCCGGCGCAAGCCGGCGCTGGCCGGCCGCAACAGCCCCACCGTGCCGAGGATCGGTGCGGCGATCACCGCCCACCGGAAGATCAGGAAGCCCAGTAGCACCAGCACCGAGGCGGTCAGGTCGAACATCGCGAAGAGCAGCGCGGCGAGCACCGCGATGAAACCGGCCCCCACGCGGTCCATGTCCCGGACCCCTTGGAGATACTCGTACGCCTCAGGGTCCTCCGTCTTTATCTGCTGCGCGACGCGGGCCCACTGCTGCTGCTTAATCTTGATGGTCAGCTCTCGCGTTGCCGGGTTGGACCGGAGCCTCTCTGCCTCATCCCAGGACAGGGATTTCGCGTCGTAGAGTGCGCGGCCGTATTTCTTGGCGGTCTCACTGTCGGCCGAACCCAGCACGCCCCGCAGCCAGTTTCGGTAGAGCATCGCCTCGGTGGCAGTGTCACTAGCGCGCACGGCCGGCGGTCGCTTGTCGACGCAAGCTTCAGGATTCGGCAAAACGCACTTGTCCGGCGGGATGTCCTTCGAGGACGGGCCGACGGCGTCGTGGACGACCCCGAGGGTGGTTATCAGGGTGCCGTCCGCGACGTTGGCGGACTTCACCGGCCACGCGGCCAAGGCCGTCACCGCGACCATGACCAGCAGCGCCCATCCGGCGGTCGTCATCGCGTTGCTCATGTCCGACTGGCGGGAGCGCCAGAGCAGGTAGAGACCGACCACGCAGAGCGTGACGATGCCGAAGACGCTGAAGACCTTCTGGTAGACGGCCTTCGTCGCCTGGTCCACCAGCGGATCCGCCCACCCCCACATCGACCGCGGGTCCCAGGCCCGCTCCCGCAGGGCGTTCGAGGCGCCGACGATCGCTGTGGCGATCATGAATTCACCGTTCGCGACGGTGTTGGTGAACTTGTAGTCCGGATGCAGCACGGCGGTCGCGCAACCGGTGTCGACGTCGTACGTGGTGTAGCTGTATCCGGCGTAGCCGTAGTCGCTGTAGAAGCCCTTCGGCCCGGGCTGCTTCGCGGATTCCGGGCGGGAGGCGAACCAACCGGCGATGCCGGAATCCGGGGCGGTTGGGGTCGGGGCGTTGCGGCAGGTGACCTCGTCCTCGGCCACCTCTTCGAGGCGGGCGACGCAGGCACGAAAGTCGGCCTGCCACTCCTGGGTGGTGCAGAGGTCGCTCGGAGCCCGGGCCGTCAGCGGTGCCGCCGGTGCGGCCGACGCGCCGACCGCCGGCCAGCCGATCGTGGCTCCGGCCAGGATGCCGAGGGCGAGCAGGAGTGCCGCTGTCCGATCCCGGGCCCCGGCCATCTCACGCCTCCAGTTCAGGTGCGACGGACGGCAGCACCCCGGCCGCGGCGGCGACCGCCGCCGGCGTGGTGTCCAGGTGGTCGAGCAGCCCGTCGACGTACGAGACGTCGACCCGGACCTTCTGCACCCGCCCGTCGACGTCCCGCATGACGAACTCGCGGAAGCCCAGCCGGGCGGCCGACGTGGCGTCAGCGGTGGACAGGGAGGCGAGGGTCGCCTCGTAGCCGTCGTTGACCGGCACCCGCAGCAGGCGCAGGGCCTCGGAGGCGATCTCGGCGTCCTCGGCGATCCGGCCGACGAACACGGTGGAGACCAGGTTCTGCACGTCGAGGCCGAGGATGTCCTTCGGGTTCTGTGAGGCGACGAGCGCCGCGAGGTTCCACTTGCGGGAGTCGCGGGCGAGCCGGACCAGGAACGACCGGCCGGAGCGCCACCCCTCCATGAAGTGCGCCTCGTCGAGGCCCACCAGCTTCCGGGACGACATCGAACCGCCGTAGCAGCGGCGGACGGCGAGGCGGTGGGCGGTGTGCAGCATGGGGAGGGCGAGTGCCTCCTCGGCCGACCAGTACTCGCGCTCGATCTTCAGGTCGGGCAGGCGCAGCCCGGCCATGGTGATCACGGTCAGTGCGGCGTCGGGGCCCAGCAGCCCTTCCGGCGGGCGGCCGAAGAACAGCATCGCGAGCGGCATCTCGGCGGTGTCCAGCAGGAGGTTGGCCAGTTCCCGGCCGGCGTCGTCGTCGAGTTGCCCGAGGCAGGTCACCACGTCGTCCAGCGTGGACGTCTCCTCGGCCGGCACCTGGCGTACGGCGTGGCGGAAGAGGGTGGCGGTGGACGCCTCGCGGGCCACCTGCGGCGGCACCAGCATCATGCAGATGTCCTGCACGAGCATGCGGCGTTCGGCGCGGGCGTTGGAGACCGCGATCTCGAACTCCCGGTCGCCCGCCGCGCCGGCCGCGAACTCGCTGCGCAGCGGGGTGGGGATCAGCGAGTACGGAGCGAGCGTGCCGTGCTCCGAACCGGTCAGGTTGAGCACCCGTGCGTACGGCGCCAGCTCCGGCATGGCGCAGAGCCGGGCCAGCGGGCCGGACGGGTCGAGCAGCGTCACCTGGACACCGCGCCGTGCGGCCAGGTAGCCGAGGGCGCCGAGCAGGGTGGACTTGCCGCCGCCCGGCTCGGCCACGAAGACCGCGAGCCCGGAGCGCTCCCGGACCTCCATCGGGAAGTGCAGGTCGAGGAAGACCGGCCGGCGGCAGGTGCCCGCCGTACGACCGATGAGGTCACCACGCCGGTCGCCCACGGTGGAGGCGGCCTGCGGGAGGGCTGCGGCGAGGAGGTGGACCGGCATCCGCCGCACGTAGCCGGTGTTGGCGACGGGCTCGCCGGGGATGAACTCGCGGGCCAGCCAGTCCTGGTTCTTCGGATGCTGGAGGGAGATCCGCAGCTCCCGGGAGTAGAGCTGGATCAGCCGGCGGGCGCGTTCGAGGCACTCCTCCCGGGTCCGGCCGCCCACCGCGATCCGGTGCCAGCCGTGTGCGCGGGCGGAATCGACGGGCAGCCCGGTGGTCATCTCGTCGCCGATCACCAGCGCCCGCTTGGCGAGGCGTTCGAGCTCGGGCGGGGCGTCGATGCCGTGCTCGGCGTAGTCGAGCTGCTGGGAGCGGATCATTCGCAGCCGGTGCTCCAGGTTGCGGAAGGAGTCGCCGGAGCCCAGGATGTCGACCCGGCTCGACAGCTCCATCGGCCACGGCAGCCGCTCATGGAAGTGCAGCCAGGGCTCGTGCCGCTCGGGGATCTCCAGCGGCTCCATCCGGCCCACGGCCAGCACCGCGACGTGCCGCTCCTCGCCGGTCATCCGGTTGACCAGCTTGACCGTCGAACCGTACGGGGTGCGGTACCGCTCCACCTGCTCGGTCAGGGCGAGCAGGTCACCGCGTTCCCAGCGCCCGTCGGTGACCGGGGAGAGCTGACCGGGCGGTGCCATGCAGAGCGCCACCGAGCGGTAGAGCAGCCACTCCAGTTCCTGCGCCGTGACCCGTCGGCCGCGCATGCCGAAGGCGCCCAGCACCTCGTCGAACTGCTCGACGGTGCGGCCGAGCTTGCGCCGCTCGCCCTCGGCCACGCCGCGGCCGAAGGTGCGCAGCATCCGCTCCACCAGCGAGTCGCCCAGCGATCGCCGGGCGAAGGTGACCCCCAGGTACGTCTGTCCCTCGGCGTGGTTGACCGACATCAGGTGGCGTTGGGCCGCCACGAGGTGGTCCCCCCAGCCCGGCGTGCCGGGTACGTCGGGAAGTGGCGAGGCGGTGTGCGCGTCGATGGTGCGGGCCCACTCGTCGGCCGGGAAGGGGCGGGTGGTCCGCCGCAGGTGCAGCCGGAACCCGGCCAGCCCGGCGTACTGCTCGCTGATGGCCGAGAGCAGTGCCTCCCGCTCGGCGTCCGGGCGGAACGCCCACCGCACCTCCGGCAGCCAGTACCAGGCGGTGACCGTGTTCGGCGTGAAGGTGAGGTGACCGGCGATCTCGGTGATCGCCAGCTCGACCGCCGGGTCCCGGTCGCCGAACTTGATCTTCGGTGCCTTGACCCGGACCGGCTTGGTCGGGCGGTCCCGCCGGCTGGCGGAGCGCTGCCGGGGCGGTATCACGTCCCGCGTGCCCGTCCGGTCGGGCAGGTGCTCACCGGTCCGGCGCTGTCGCGGCCCGGTGGTGGCCGGGCCGGTGGCGCCGGGTTCGTCCGTCGCGGTACGGAGCGCCGGGAACCGGTCGCCGGCCTGGTGCGGGACGCGGGCGGGGCGGGCGGGCGGCTCCACCTCGTCGTTGTACGGCTCGGGGACCGGCGGCGGCTCGACCGGCGCCGGGGGCTCCGCGACCGGCTGCTCCCCGGCGACCCGATCGGGGTGGGCGTCGGGCGTGGCGACCGTCGACTGCTGGCCGGTGGCCCAGCCGGACCGGCTCCGCGGCGGGGCGACCGTCGGCTGCTCGCCCGTCGACCATCCGGTGCCCTGCGGTCGCGGCTCGGCCGGTGTGGACGGTGGCCGCGACGGCTGGATCCGCGCGGTCGGCGGGGCCGGGACGGCCGGTTGCCGCCGTGCCGGCGGAACGCCGGGGTCGGCCGGGTCGACGGCGGCGGGCTGATGCGGGATCGCGGGGTGCTCGCGGGCGGGTGGACGCGCCGGCGTGGACCGCGTCGGGCCGGCGCCGCCGAACAGGTCCAGGAAGGGGGAGTCGATGTCCGTGCCGTCGGCGGGGACGGGCTCCACGGGTGCCCGCCGCTGCAGCGGGCGGGGTGCCTGGAAGACGCCGACCCCACCGTGGCCCGGTGTGGTCACCAGAGCCGGGTCGAGAGAGACCTCGTCCAGGTCGGACTCGCCCGCGTAGTCGTACGAACGCGTACGGTCACCGCGCGGTGCGGCCGGACGTCCGGCCGGGGATCCCGGCGTGGAGGAGCGACTCATGCGACCGCCTCACCCGCGTCGTTGCACTGCCCGGTCATGCCAGTTCCTCCCGGATCCTGATCCGGCTGCCGACCAGGCGGGGGTCGCGCTGCTCGGCGGCCGGCTCCCGGGTGCGCCGCCAGTCGGTCAGCGCGGTGCGGATCACCATGCGCGCCGGCCGGTCCGGGTCGACGTACCGGAAGACGAACGAGGTCGTCACGATGGCGAGCGCGATCTCCCACGCCGGGAAGAGTTCGACCTGCAGCGTGAACAACCAGTGGATGAACATGTAGAGGGGAACGAGCAGCATGAACAGCCCGTACTGGGCGTACGGGAGATGGACCGGAAGGGTGTAGCCGGGCGGCCCGAGGTAGACCAGGCGAGCCCGGTAGATGTCGTCGTCGGTGCGCAGCCGCATGTCGTGCCCGCGCCTATTCGAAGATCAGGTCGATCAGGTAGTCGCCGACGAAGAAGAGGGTGGCGGCACCGGCGATGAAGGCCAGCCCGACGATCGCGATGGCCGAACTGGTCAGCACCTTGGAGATCTCACCCCGGCTGGCCCGCCCGATGAAGATCACGCCCAGCACGGCCAGCAGGATCGGGGCGATCTTGCTGGCGAAGAACGTGACGACACCCTCGGTGTCGATGCCCTTGGGCGCCGGCTCGGCGAGTGGCGTCGACGCCAGGGTGGAGAGAGCGTGGGCGGCGGCGGACGACGCCGTCTCCATCAGCTCGATGGCGATCACTGGAACCTCCCCATATCGCGGCCGGCGGCGCCGCGGCGGTGCAGTAGGCATGCCTGGCGGGAACGGTGCTCACGTCGCGCGGCCACGACGCCGCGTTCGTCACCCACCACGGCGAGTGGTGAGCTCTGGGCGGATTTTCCCGCTTCGGCCCTCCCTCCAGGCTTCGCCATCTCGATGCTGGGCAATTCCAAAGCGTACGGCCACCCACTGTTTGCGACAACCCGCGAAGAGTCGGCCCGATCCGACCCCGACGTCCGATCGTACACCTGTACTAACTCGCATGTCAGCACCCCCGAGCCGGGCTGCGCGGGACCGTCGGCGAGGACCGGTACGGTCTACCCGTGACCGATCTGGTACGGGCTCCGGCCCCGGTGGTGATGGGCGTCCTGAACGTCACGCCGGACTCCTTCTCCGACGGCGGACGGTACGCCGACCTCGACGCCGCCGTCGCACACGGCGTGCGGCTGCGGGCCGACGGCGCCCACCTGGTCGACGTGGGCGGCGAGTCCACCCGGCCGGGCGCCGACCGGGTCGACGCGGAGACCGAGGCGGCCCGGGTCCTGCCGGTGATCCGCGAGCTCGCCGCCGCCGGCGTGCGGGTCAGCATCGACACCACCCGGGCGCGGGTCGCCGATCTGGCGGTCGCCGCCGGCGCCGCGGTGGTCAACGACGTCTCCGGCGGGCTGGCCGACCCGGACATGGCCCGCGTCGTCCGGGACGCCGGGTGTCCCTGGGTGCTCATGCACTGGCGCGGTCACTCCCGCACCATGCGCGAGCTGGCGCGGTACGGCGACGTCGTGGCGGACGTCCGGGCCGAGCTGGCGCGGCGGGTCGAGGCGGCGCTGGGGGCCGGGGTGGCGGCCGACCGCATCGTCATCGACCCGGGCCTCGGCTTCGCGAAGACCGCGGCGCACAACTGGGAGCTCAGCGCCCGCCTGCCCGAGCTGCTCGACCTGGGCTTCCCGCTGCTCTTCGCGGCCAGCCGCAAGTCGTACCTGGGCACGCTGCTGGCCGCACCCGACGGCACCCCACGGCCGACCGGGGGCCGCGAGAACGCGACGGTCGCCACCAGCCTGCTCGCGGTCGCGGCCGGCGCCTGGGGCGTCCGGGTGCACGACGTCCGGGCCACCGTGGACGCCCTGGCGGTCTGGCGGGCGACCGGCTCGCCCCGCCTGGCGCCCGGTGAGCGCGCGGGCGGAGGCGCCCGGCCCGCCCCGGCCGTCGGACCGGGAGGAGGACGATGACCGACCGGATCACCCTGACCGGGCTACGGGCCCACGGCCGGCACGGGGTGTACGACTTCGAGCGCGCCCAGGGGCAGGACTTCGTCGTCGACGCCGTCCTGGAGCTCGACCTCGCGCCCGCCGCCCGCTCCGACGAGGTGAGCGACACCGTCCACTACGGCGAGCTGGCCGAGCGGCTGGTCGCGGTGGTCACCGGTGAGCCGGTGAACCTCATCGAGACGCTCGCCGACCGGTTGCTCGCGGTCTGCCTGGCCGACCCCCGGGTGCACACCGCGACGATCACCGTGCACAAGCCGGAGGCGCCGGTGCCGCACGCCTTCACCGACGTGGCCGTCACGATGACCCGGACGCGTGCCCGATGACCCGTGCCCTGCTCTCCCTCGGCAGCAACCTCGGCGACCGCCTCGACCACCTGCGGTCGGCGGTCACCGCCCTGGATGATTCGGTGCTGCTGGTCTCCGGCGTCTACGAGACCCCGCCGTGGGGCGACACCGACCAGCCCGCGTACCTGAACGCGGTGGTGCTGGCGGAGGATCCGGCCGCGACTCCGGACGACTGGCTGGAGCGGGCGCGGGCGGCGGAGCGCGCCGCCGGGCGCGAACGCGACCCCGCGCGGCGCTTCGGGCCGCGCACCCTGGACGTGGACGTGATCGCGGTCTGGACGGGCGACGGCGAACCGGTGCTCCGCGACGATCCGGAGCTGACCCTGCCGCATCCCCGTGCACACCTGCGGGCGTTCGTGCTGCGGCCGTGGATCGACCTCCAGCCGTACGGGCGCCTGCCCGGGCACGGCTGGCTGACCGATCTGCTCACCGCAGAGCCGATCGCCACGGACGCGCTGGAACTGCGCCCCCGTCCCGATCTGGCGTTAGAGTCGACGGCATGAGGCAGTGGAGCCGTCCGGCATGACGCAGGCGCAGTCGCCACCTCCGGGTGGCCCGGGCTCCGGCCGGATGGGCCCCACGCGGATCTCGACGCTGGTGGTGGCCGGTCTCGCGGCCGCCGCGGTGGCGTGGTTGCTGATCAGCTTCCTCTACTACGACTACCTGCCCGACCTGCCGTGGCTGCCGGTGGTCACCCTGGCCGCGCTGGCCGTGCTGGAGGCGTACGCCGCCGTCAACACCCGGGGGCGCATCGAGCGGAGGCCTGGTCGTGACCCGGTGAATCCGCTGCTCGTCGCCCGTTTCGTGGTGCTGGCCAAGGCATCGGCGCTGGCCGGTGCGCTCTTCGCCGGCTTCTACGGCGGCCTGACCGGGTGGCTGTTCGTGGAGAACACGGACGCCGCGACGGACGACCGGCCCGTCGCCGGCGCCGGCCTGCTGGCCTCCCTGGCCCTGGTGGCCGCGGCGCTCTGGCTGGAGCGGGCGTGCCGGGTCCCCGAGCAGGAGGACGACGAGGACCGGGAGCCCGGCGACCGGGAGGGCCGCCCCGGCCGGCGCTGAGCAGGGGCTTTCGCCAGCCTTCCCGCACAGGTACGGTGCCTGCGACCGGAGAGCAACGGCCGCGCCGGTCCGCCCGCGCGTCGGACCCTGGACGGGCGGCCACCTGGAAGGCGGGCGCATGGGGTACGACGAACCGGAGCGGGAGTCCGCCGACACCGCGTCCGGGATCCCCGCCTCGGTGCTCGAGAACGTCTTCGACGACCCGGCGCACGGCGAGCCCGGCCGGGACCGGTTCGCCGTCCACGTCGGGTGGGAGGTGCTGCTCCTCGCGGGGCTCGCCGTCGTCGCCTTCCTGCTCTGGCAGGAGGCCCCGGACACGCTCCGGGGTGACGGCCTGCGCCGGCTGCTCGTCGACGCGGTCGTACTCGGGCTGCTGGTGTTCGCCGCCGGGCTGAGCCTGCGTACCGCTGCCGTCAACCTGGCGATCGGGCCGGCGGCCGTCGCGGCGGCCCTGCACGTGGCCGAGCAGGGGGACCGGGGGCTGGTGGCGGCCGCGGGACCGGCCCTCGTCGCGGCGGCCCTCGGCGGGCTGGTCCTGGCGCTCGCGGTGGTGGTGCTGCACGTCCCCAGCTGGGCGGCCAGCCTCGCCGCCGGCGCGGGGGTGATCGTGTTCATCGAGCAGCGGTCCGCGCCCGTCCTGCCGCAGGGCGGCTACGACCCGACACGGGACGCGCTGTACCTCGCCGTCGGGTTCGCGGCGGTCGCGGTGCTCGCCGGGCTGTTCGCCGCGCTCCGGCCGGTCCGCCGGCTGATCGGCCGGTTCCGGCCGGTCGTCGACCCGGCCCGCCGCCGGGGCGTGGTGGCCGGGGTGGTGGCCGGCGCCGCGCTGATCGTGTCCACCGTGCTGGCCGTGTCGGCCGGGGTCCTGCTGGGGACCGGCGACGCCGGACCGGTCGCCCCGGTGACCGGCCTCGACTGGACGGTCCTGGCCGTCGGCACGTCCCTGCTCGCCGGGACCAGCGCCTTCGGCCGCCGCGGCGGGATCTTCGGCACGCTGCTGGCGGTGTCGCTGGTGACGCTCGTCATGGCGGACCTCCGGGCCGAGGGCCACTCGGTGAGCCAGTGGGCGGTCGGTGCCGCGGCGCTCGGCGCCGGGTTGGTGGCCACCCGGCTGGTCGAGACGTACGGACGGCCGCGCCCCGGCGCGTCCGCGACGGACGTGACCCCGGATCCGGACGGCCGGATCAGCAGCGGCTGGGCGGTGCAGCGCGCCGATCCGATCGGCGAGTGGCCGCCGGCCCTACCGGCCCACCACGCCGAGAACCCGGTGGACCCGTGGAACGTCCCGCAGTGGGACGCCGGCCGGCGCTGGGACTCCGACGACCGGTGAGCCACGCCGGGCGTGCGCGACGACGCGGCCCCGCGTTCCACCGGGCCGGCGGTGATCTCGGCGGTTAGGCTCGGCGACATGACCGACACACCACCGACGTCCCCCACCGGCCGGTCGTTCGAGGAGCTGGACGCACTGTCCACCGAGGAGCTGCGCGAGCAGGCGTTCGCGGTGGCCCGGAAGCACCGTGACGTGCGCTTCTTCTGGTCGGTGTTGCGTCACCTGCCGAACGCCGACGAGGCGGAGGTTCTCGACGGTGCCCCGAACTCCGTCGGGCCGACCGTCGACGAGGCGGTGGCGTTGTGGCGGGAGATGACCGGTCACGGTTACCAGGAGTCGGCGCCACTGCTGCGGGCGGCCTTCATCGACTACCTGATGAAGCACCCGGGGTGACCGGGGCCGGGCAGGTTTGCGCCCCGCCGCCGCCCGGGAACTGAACTGATCATGGCGCTCACCAACCGGACCGGCACCGTCGGCCGGTACGGGACGGCGGCCGGCACCGGGGCGGCCGCCGCGCTCATCCTGGTCGCCGTCGGCGGCAGCCCGGCGTACGTCGGGTGGGCCGAGGAGCACACCGACTCCTCGTCCGCCGGCGGGTGGTTCCTCCACCTGCTCGCCTGGCCCGCGTGGTCGTACGACCCGGACGTGCCGGGCGGGCTGTTCGCCGCGAACCTGCGTGCCGTCGTGCTGGTGGCCCTCGCGGCGGCCCTGCTCTACCTGCTGCCCGCCGCCCAGGCGGCCCGGGTGCCCGGTTCGGCCAGCCAGTTCTTCACCGGATGGGCCGCGTACGCGCTGGCGGGTGGCCTCGCCTCGCTGCTGGCCGTGTTCGCGGGCCCCGACCCGTCGCTGCTCACCGCCGTGCAGTCCGGCGGCACCGGCGCCACGTACGGCTTCCTCGCCGGCTGGATCGTCGGCACGGCGAGCCTCGGCGGCCGGGCCTGACGGCGACCGCCGGGAACGCGGCGGCACCCGGCCCCGGCCGCCGTCAGGTCGCCGGGCGGCCCAGGTCGAGCAACCGCGCCCGGGTGAGCACGCCGACCGGCCGGTCGTGCTCGGTCACGACCACGCGGTCGGCGGTGGAGGTCAGCAGGACGCCCAGCGCGTCGTACGCCGACCCGCCGAGCGGGACCGTGGGCAGCCCGTCCACCGCCGTGGGCAGCGGCTCGACCGCCTCCCGGGTGACCGGGGTGACGGCGAGCCGCCGGATCCCCCGGTCGGCGCCGACGAACTCGCGGACGAACGGCGTGGCCGGCGCGCCCAGGACGGCGGCGGGCGTGTCGTACTGCTCCAGCCGGCCACCCTGGGAGAGCACCGCGATCCGGTTGCCCAGCCGGACGGCCTCGTCGAGGTCGTGGGTCACCAGCACGATGGTCTTGCGGACCTCGGCCTGCAACCGCAGGAACTCCTCCTGCAACCGGGTCCGGACGATCGGGTCGACCGCCGAGAACGGCTCGTCCATGAGCAGCACCACCGGGTCGGCGGCGAGCGCCCGGGCGACGCCCACCCGCTGCCGCTGCCCGCCGGACAGCTCGTGCGGGTAGCGGTGGCCGAACTGCGCCGCGTCCAGCCCGACCAGTTCGAGCAGCTCCGTCACCCGCCGGCGACGGCGTTCCCGGGGCCAGCCGAGCAGGTGGGGCACGGTGGCGACGTTCGCGCTCACGGTCTGGTGCGGGAAGAGGCCGACGTTCTGGATGACGTACCCGATCCGGCGGCGCAGCCGCACCGGGTCGACGCGCGTCACGTCCTCCCCGCCGAGCAGGATCCGGCCGCCGGTCGGCTCGATGAGCCGGTTGACCATCCGCAGCACGGTCGACTTGCCGCAGCCCGACGGGCCGATCAGCACCACCAGCTCACCGGCGGTGACGTCGAGGCTCAGCTCCCGGACCGCCTCGGTGCCGTCCGGGTAGCGCTTGCTGATCGCGTCGAGCGTGATCGACGCGGCCCGGGCCCCGGCCTCGGCGCGCCCCGTCGGGGTACCGTCCACACATGTCCTTCCGCCTGAGCTACCGGGCCGACCCGGGTAACCCGTGGTTCTCCTGGCAGTACGTGCGGGACAACTCTGACACGATCCTCGCCGCGCTGCGTGACCACACCTCGTTGACCGCACGGGCGGTGCTCGTCGCCGTGGTGGTGGCGTTGCCCCTGGCGGTCGCGGCGTACTGGTTCCGTCCGCTGGCCGGTCCCATCCTGGCGGTCACCGGCGTTCTCTACACGGTCCCGTCGCTGGCGCTGTTCGCGTTCCTCGCGCCGTACCTGGGCATCGGTGCGGTGACCGTGCTCAGCGTGGTGGCGCTCTACGCGCTGCTGGTGATCGTGCGCAACGCGCTGGCCGGGCTCGCGCAGGTGCCTCCGGAGGTGCGCGAGGCGGCCGAGGGCATGGGGTACGGCCGCTGGGGGCGACTGTTCCGGATCGAGCTGCCGCTCGCCCTGCCCGGCATCCTGACCGGGCTGCGGCTGGCGACCGTGTCCACGGTGGCGCTGGTGACCGTTGGCGTGGTGGTCGGGCGCGGTGGGCTGGGCCAGCTCATCTTCGGCGGCTTCCAGAACAACTTCTACAAGGCCCAGATCATGACCGGGACGCTGCTCTGTGTCCTGCTCGCCCTCGTACTCGACCTGCTGCTCGCCGGTGTGGGCCGGCTGCTCACCCCGTGGCTGCGCCGCCGGAGCCCGGCGTGAGGGCCGCGGTGCGCGCGGTCCGGGCGGCCGGTGGCGGCGCGTCCCGGCGGAACACCCGCCGGGGTACGGGAGGACGGTGGCGGTGAGCCCGATCGAGGCGGCGGTGGTCTGGCTCAACGACCCGCTGAACTGGACCAACCCGGGCGGCATCCTGGACCGGCTGGGCGAGCACCTGTCGATGTCGGCGGCGGCAGTGGCCCTGGCCTGCCTGATCGCGTGGCCGATCGGGCTCTGGCTCGGGCACACCGGGCGCGGCGGTGGGCTGGTGGTGCTGGTCGCCAACCTGACGCTCGCCGTCCCGACGCTGGCCCTGCTCACCATCCTTCCGCTCACCTTCCTCGGTTTCGGCCGGCCGGCGGTGGTGGTGGCGCTGGCCGTGTTCGCGGTGCCGCCGCTGCTCGCCAACGCGTACACCGGGGTGCGCCAGGCCGATCCGGAGGCCCGGGACGCGGCACGCGGGATGGGTTTCTCCGGCTGGCAGCTGCTGCGTCGGGTCGAGCTGCCGCTCGCCGTGCCGTACCTGGCCGCCGGGTTCCGCACCGCGGCCGTGCAGGTGGTGGCGACCGCCGCGCTGGCCTCCTTCGTCAACGGCGGTGGCCTGGGGCAGATCATCCGCGCCGGGTTCGGCCTCGACATCGCCGCGGGCGGCGGCCAGATCCTCGCCGGGGGCCTGCTCGTGGCGGGGCTCGCCATGCTGGTCGAGCTGCTCCTGGCCCTGGTCGAGCGGCTCGTCACCCCCCGTCCGCTGCGCACCGGCCGCCGCCGCGCGAGCCGCCGTGCGGCGGACGCGGTCGCGGGCGGGTGACGGCCGGCGCGGCCGGCGTGCGCTCGAAGCCGCCGGCTGCCGATCTGCGGGTGACGATCCGGTGACAAAGCCCGGCTGAAGTTTGTCGGACCCGCGTGGAGGATGTTGGGTGGAACGCGCGGGCGGCTCGGATCGCCCGTCGGACACGCGGCCGGCCCGGAGGGGGTCGCGCCGGGACACGGAAGGCGGGCACACATGCAGGCACGCACACGGCTGGCGATCGGCGCGGTCGGCGCGCTCACCGTGGCCGGGCTGTTGACCGGTTGCGGGGACGCCGGCTCGTCCGGCACGGAGGCGCCCGAGCAGGCCGCCTCGGGGGCCGGCTGCGCCCCGGTCGCCGGTGACCAGCTTGTCGTCCTCGAGGACGACAAGAAGCTCCAGAACACCGACAACATCATCCCCGCGGTCAACGCCGAGGTCGCGACGCCGCAGCTCATCGCCGCGCTGGACAAGGTCTCCGCGGCGCTGGACACGCCGAAGCTGATCCAGCTCAACAAGGTCGTCGACGTCGACCGCAAGACACCGGCGGTCGCCGCGGGCGAGTTCGCCACCGCCAACAACGTGACCGCCGGCATCGCGAAGGGCCCCGGCGGCCGGGTCGTGGTCGGCGCCGCCAACTTCAGCGAGAGCCAGACCCTCGCCGAGCTCTACAAGATCACGCTGACGGCGGCCGGCTACCAGGTGACGGTGCAGCAGATCGGTAGTCGGGAGCTGTACGAGCCGGCGCTGCGGAAGGGCGAGATCCAGGTCGTTCCGGAGTACGCGGCCACCATGGCGGAGTTCCTCAACACCAAGGCCAACGGGAAGGACGCCCCGCCGGTCTCCTCGCCGGATCTGGACAAGACGGTCGCCGCGTTGAAGGCCGCCGGCGACAAGATTGGGCTGGTGTTCGGCACGCCGTCGTCCGCGCAGGACCAGAACGCGTTCGCCGTCACCCGCGCCTTCGCCGACAAGTACGCGGTGCGCACCCTCTCCGACCTCGCCGAGAAGTGCTCCGGCCAGGCCACTGTCCTGGCCGGCCCGCCGGAGTGCCCGCAGCGACCCAAGTGCCAGGCCGGGCTGGTGCAGGTCTACAACTTCAAGGCCGGGTCGTTCAGCTCCCTCGACGCCGCCGGCCCGCAGACGAAGAACGCCCTGAAGACCGGGGCCGCCAGCGTCGGCCTCGTCCTCTCCTCCGACGGGGCGCTCGCCGCCGGCTGACCGTCCACCCTCGGCACGACACGGGCCGGTCACCGATCGCCGCGCGGCACCGGTGGCCGGCCCGCCTCACCTGCGAATCTACTGATGGGTAACCAGGTCGGAAGGCGCTTTCGGCCGTTCCCACGTGACGCAACTCTCGGTAGGCTGCACAGCCATGCCCGCCCCGGCCGACACCACGGACACGCGTAATCCGTCGCTGCTGACGGTGCTCTTCTGGGTCGGTGTGGCCCTCGCGCCCGTGGCGGCGTTGATCCTTCTCGTAGCGGACGGTAACGGCCCGCTACGGTTCGCAGCCGTCCTGGCCATCCTGGCCGTGGTGCTGATCGGGCTGTCGATCGCGATGCGGGCCGACGGCGGCGCGGGCAGCGAGGAACTGCGCGAAGAGATCGAGGCGCTGCGGCGGGAGCTGCGCGGGGAGATCGTGGCCACCGTCCAGCGCGGCAACCAGGCCCTTGACCAGGCCCACCGGGCCCAGGAGGCGGTCGGCGCCCTGCGCCGGCGTCTCGACGCCGGCACCGCGGCCCTCGCCGGGTCGGCCGACGCGGGCAGCGCGGGCCGCGCCCGGGTGGGTGCCGCCGACGAGCCGGCCGAGGAGCCGGGCTGGGGTGGCTCCGAGCGCGACGGCGAGTACGCGGGCCGGCGCGCCGACCCGCACCCGCACCACCGCCCGGCGGCGGGCTCGGCCGGCGGGCACGCCGGTGACCGGCCGGCCACCGGGTCGGCCGGCGTGTACGGCAGCGATCGAACGGCCCCCGCCGACCGTCCGGGCACCGGTTCGGCCGGCGGGTACGGCGGTGACCGTCCCGAGACGGGCGTCCACGACCGCAGCGCCGGTGGCACCTACGGCGGCGAGCGTTCGGGCGGCACGTACGGCGGGGGAGACCGCAGCGCCGGTGGCACCTACGGCGGCGGTGATCGTTCGGGCGGCACGTACGGCGGGGGAGACCGCAGCGCCGGTGGCACCTACGGCGGCGGTGATCGTTCGGGCGGCACGTACGGCGGCGGTGAGTGCAGCGCCGGCGGCACCACCTACGGCGGAGAGCGTTCAGCCACCGGCTACGGCGCCGAGCGGGCGGGCTACGGCCCCTGGCCGGCGGACGACGGCCAGCCCGGCCACCGGTCGATGGGCGTGGTGCGGCACACCGAGACGGTGCACGTCACGACCCGGCACACCATCGTGGACGGCGGCGGCCCGGTGGTCGGCGAGACCGGCAACCGGTACGGCGGGTACGCCGGTCGCTGGTCGCCGGGCCCGGAGGAGCGGTCGCGGGCCGGGGACGGTGCGGACCGGTCCTGGTCCGGCCAATCGGACGACCGGTCGTGGTCGGGCCACGACGAGCGCGGCCGGCGCGACGAGCGCGGGTGGAGCGAGCACGACGAGCGTGGGTGGGACGAGCGCGACGAGCCCGCCCGACCGGGCCAGCAGTGGGACGATCGCGGCTGGTCGGAGCAGCGCGACGACCGCGGCTGGGGTGGGGAGCAGTCCTGGGACACGTCCGCCGAGGCGTACGGCTCGGGCCGGGCGACCGGGCCGGACGGTGCGGGCGAGGACGGCGAGTACTGGTCGCAGGCCCAGGCCGGGGGCCGGTGGGCGGCCGTCCGCGAGGACGATCGGGGACGTGAGCTGCGGATGGGCGAGCGGCGGGCCGAGGTGCTCGCCGACCAGACGGGTACCGAGTTCCGGGTGGCGGACCGGTGGGCGTCGGTCCGCCGGGACGAGCCGGGACGGGACCGTGCGGACGCGTGGCGGGGCTCGTGGGCCGAGCCGGAGGGCCGGGCGGCGCTGCCGGCCGGTGGCGTGCCGGTGCCGGACGAGTGGCGGGTTTCCCGGCAGCGGCAGCCGGAACCTGAACGGGCGCCTGAACCCGGCCGCTACGGTTACCCGCACCAGGACGACGGGCACCGTGCGGGCGGCCCCCGCCCGACGGACCACTGGCGCTGACGGGGGACGAAAGGCGCCCCGGCCCGGCTGACTACTTGTCGATGTCGCCGACCACGAAGAACATCGAGCCGAGGATGGCGATCAGGTCCGGGACCAGGCAGCCGGGCAGCAGCGTTGCCAGCGCCTGCACGTTGGCGTACGAGGCGGTGCGCAGCTTGAGCCGCCACGGCGTCTTCTCACCGCGCGACACCAGGTAGTAGCCGTTGATGCCGAGCGGGTTCTCGGTCCAGGCGTAGGTGTGCCCCTCGGGCGCCTTGAGCACCTTCGGCAGCCGCGTGTTCACCGGGCCGGTGATCCGGTCCACCCGGTCCAGGCACTGCTCGGCGAGGTCGAGTGACGCGTACACCTGGTCGAGCAGCACCTCGAAGCGGGCGTGGCAGTCACCGGCCGTCTTCGTCACCACCGGCACGTCGAGCTGGTCGTACGCCAGGTACGGCTCGTCGCGCCGCAGGTCCAAATCGAGCCCGGAGGCCCGCGCGACCGGCCCGGACGCGCCGAACGCGGCGGCGTCCGCCGCGGACAGCACCCCCACACCGACGGTGCGGGCCAGGAAGATCTCGTTGCGCCGGATCAGGTGGTCGATGTCCGGCATCCGTCGCCGTGCCTCGCCGACGGCGGCCCGGGCCCGGCCGGTCCAGCCGGCCGGCACCTCCTCCTTGAGCCCGCCGACCCGGTTGTACATGTAGTGGACCCGCCCGCCGGAGACCTCCTCCATCACCGCCTGGAGGGTCTCCCGTTCCCGGAACGCGTAGAACATCGGGGTGATCGCGCCGATCTCCAGCGGGTACGACCCGAGGAACATCAGGTGGTTGAGCACCCGGTTCAGCTCGGCGAGCGCCATCCGCAGCCAGGTGGCACGCTCCGGCACCTCCATGCCCATCATCCGTTCGACGGCCAGCACCACGCCCAGCTCGTTCGAGAAGGCCGACAGCCAGTCGTGCCGGTTCGCCAGCACGATGATCTGCCGGTAGTCGCGGACCTCGAACAGCTTCTCCGCGCCCCGGTGCATGTACCCGACGATCGGCTCGGCGCTCACCACGCGTTCGCCGTCGAGCACCAGCCGCAGCCGGAGCACTCCGTGCGTCGAGGGGTGCTGCGGCCCGATGTTGAGCACCATGTCGGTGCCGAGCTGCTCCCCGCCGGCGCCGGTGCCGACGGTCAGTTCGCGGAGGTCGGCGTCCGTGGTCATGCCCGTCATCGTGCCACGAACGGGTCGAGGGTGACGCCGACCGGTTGCAGCAGCCACCAGTGCCCGCCGAGGCCGGCCGGGTCGGTCAGCTCGGCCACCGCCGACGCGGCGGCCAGCGCCCGCACGTACCCCGCGGGGTCGCCGACGGCCAGGCTCAGCGCCGGGCGGGCGCCGTCGGCCCCGAGCGCCCGCAGCGCCTCCCGCTGCGACACCAGGGAGTACGCACACCGCGCGACCCGCTCGCCGGTGGAGGCGACCGAGTCCATGGCGACGTGCGCGGTGACATCACACGACCCGTCGGGCACCGGACGGACCTGCCGCCCACCCCGGTACCCGGTCAGCGTGCCGTCGACGGGCCGCCCGTCCCGCAGGTGCCCGTAGTCCACCGCCACGGCCAGTCCCCGGTCGACGTGGCGCAGCACCCTACCCCACGCCTCATCCCTGCTCCGGCCGATCTCCGCCCGCCCCCCAACCCCGTTGATCAAGAGGTTTTCGTCCGATCCGAGGTCGCTCGATGCCGAAAACGTCTTGATCAACGGTGCGGGGGTGCGGAGGGGCCACCAGGTGGTCAGCCAGTTGGCGTCTTCGGGGCGCACCGGGTCACCCAGGGTCTCCTCGCCGGTGGTGGGGTCCACCAGGAGGTAGCGCCAACCGTCTGAGGCGGGCACCGCCAGGTCCAGGGGAATGTTGTCGAGCCATTCGGTCGCCAGGAGCACCCCGGTGATCCCGGCGGGCATCTCGTCCACCCACCTGATCCGCGTGGGCAGGTCCGCGGGGCGCGGGGCGAGTTCGACGGCGGTGAACCGTACCCGCTGGGCCAGCGGAGCCGGCGCGGAAACCCCGGCCGTGACCGACGCGGCGAGGGAACGCACGAGTTCACCGCGGCCCGCCCCGACGTCGACGACGTCGAGCACCGGGGGGTGACCGAGAGCCGCGTCGACCTGGTTGATCAGGCGCAGCAGGGCCGAGGCGAACGCCGGCGAGGCGTGCACGCTGGTGCGGAAGTGGTCGGCCGGGCCGGAGCCGGCGACGAAGAAGCCGCCCGGGCCGTAGAGCGCCCGGTCCATCGCGTCCCGCCAGCGGATCGACATCAGTTCATCCCTCGTTCAGGGGCCGTCACCGTGCCGACCCTACGGTCAGCCGGTATGAGACGACTGGTGATCCCCGCCCTGGCGGTCGTACCCCTCCTGTTGGCCGGCGTCCCGGCCGGCGCCGCGCCGGCCGACGGGCCCCGGCCGGTGCGGGCGGTGACCGAGACCCCCTCGCTCTTCGACGACGAGGCCGGCGGTGACGCGGACGCCGACGACCCGGCGATCTGGGTGCACCCGACCGACCGCGCCGGCAGCCTGGTCGTGGCGACCGCGAAGAACGGCGGCCTGCGCGTGTACGACCTGCGGGCGCGGGAGCGGCAGTCGATCCCGACCCCGCCGGCCCCCGGCCCGGAGGACGAGGCGGGCCGGTTCAACAACGTGGACCTGGTGCCCGGCTTCCGGCTCGGTCGCCGCGCGGTCGACCTGGCGGTGGTGACCGATCGGGGGCGGGACCAGCTGCGGTTCTACCGGATCGACCCGGCGACCCGGCGGCTGGTCGACGTCACCGCACCGGATGTGCCGTACGCCTTCAGCCGCGACCAGGCCGAGGTCAACACCCAGCGGACCGCGTACGGGCTGGGCACGTTCACCGACCGGGACGGCGGCGTGTACGCGGTGGTGAGCCGGCGCAGCACCCCGGAGGTGGGGGTGTTCCGGCTGGTGGAACGGGCCGGGCGGGTCACCTACCGGCCGGTGGACCGGATGACGCTGCCGTCGACGTTCACCCTCCCGGACGGCAGTTCCTGGTCGCCGTGCACCGATCCGGGTGACGGCCCCCAGGTGGAGGGGACGGTGGTCGACCCGGCCACCGGCGTGGTGTACCTGGCCCAGGAGAAGGTCGGCCTGTGGCGGACCCGGCTGGTCGGCGGCCGGTTCGCCGGCCCGGTCGTGCCGGTCGAGCGGGTCCGCGAGTTCGGGGTCCCGGCGAGCTACGACCCGGAGGAGGAGGACTGCGTGACCGACCGCGCGGCCGACCCGGGCTTCGGCGGCCGGATCGCGCAGGACGTGGAGGGGCTGACGATCTACCCGACGGGCCGCCGCACCGGCACCCTGGTGGTGTCCAGCCAGGGCGACGACACCTTCTACACGTACGACCGGCGTACCAACCGCCCGACGGGCCACTTCGCCGTGGTCGACGGCCGGGTGGACGGCGCGCAGGAGTGCGACGGCGCCGCGGCCGTCGCGACGCCGCTGCCCGGCTTTCCGGGCGGCCTGCTGGTCGTGCACGACGGGCGGAACATCCCGGAGACGCCGGGTCAGGACGGCGAGGCCCGAGCCGACACCAACTTCAAGTTCCTGGACGCCGGCTTCCTGAGGTGAGAGCAGGGGCCCCGTGCCGGCCGCCGGGCGCGGTGCGGGGCCCAGGGATCGTGTCATGGTCCCTGGCACCACCGGTGAACGTTTTCACACAGTCTTGTTTCAGCTCCGTCGCTGCGGCGCATACTTGCGGTCGACCGGTACCCCTTCTCGAGGACTGGATCGTCACGATGAGCGCTCCGCTGCGCCCGCGTCCCGCCGCACGGCCGGTCGACGCGCCCGCTCCCCGTTTCCTGACCGTCGGTGTCATCGGCGCCGGCCGGGTCGGTGCCGTCCTGGGAGCCGCCCTCGCCGCCGCCGGCCACCGGGTGGTGGCCGCCGCCGCGGTGTCCGGCGCGTCCCGCGCCCGGCTGGCGCTGCTGCTCCCCTCGGTCCCGCGCCGCTCGGCCACCTCGGTGGCCCGGGCCGCCACCGACCTCCTGCTGCTCGCGGTGCCGGACGACGCGCTCGCCGGCGTGGTCGCCGGGCTCGCCCGCAGTGGCGCGCTGCGCCCCGGCCAGGTGGTCGCGCACACCTCCGGCGCGCACGGGCTGGCCGTGCTGGCCCCGGCCGCCGAGGTCGGCGCCCGCCCGCTGGCCCTGCACCCCGCGATGACCTTCACCGGTACGCCGGACGACCTGACCCGCCTGGCCGGCATCTCGTACGGGGTGACCGCCCCGGCGGAGCTGCGCCCGCTCGCCGCCCGGCTGGTCGCCGACCTCGGCGGGGTACCGGAGTGGATCGGCGAGGCGGACCGGCCGCTCTACCACGCGGCGCTGGCGCACGGCGCCAACCATCTGGTGACCCTGGTCAACGAGGCGGCCGACCGGCTGCGCGACGCCGGTGTGGGTCAGCCCGAGAAGGTGCTCGCCCCGCTGCTGCGAGCGGCCCTGGAGAACGCGCTGCGCCTCGGCGACGACGCGCTGACCGGCCCGGTCTCCCGGGGCGACGCCGGCACGGTCGAGCGGCACCTGGCCCGGCTCGCGGCGACCGCGCCGGAATCCGTGGCCCCCTATCTGGCGTTGGCACGACGGACCGCGGACCGGGCGATCGCGGCGGGACGGCTGCGCCCGGTGGACGCGGAGCCGCTGCTGGACGTGCTGAGTGGGAGGGACCGGGAGGTGGCCGCGTGACCGTGCTGGTGCACACCCGCGCCGAACTGGCGGCGGCGCGTGCCGGGCTCGAGGGCACCGTCGGCGTCGTCATGACCATGGGTGCCCTGCACTCCGGGCACGAGACGCTGCTGCGGGCCGCCCGCGAGCGGGCCGACAGCGTGATCGTCACGATCTTCGTGAACCCGCTGCAGTTCGGCCCGAACGAGGACTTCGACCGGTACCCGCGGACGCTCGACGCGGACCTGGAGATCTGCCGCCGGGCCGGCGCGGACGTGGTCTTCGCGCCCGCTGTCGCGGACATGTACCCGGAGGGCCAGCCCCGGGTCCGGGTCAACCCGGGCCAGCTCGGCGAGGAGCTGGAGGGGCAGAGCCGGCCCGGCTTCTTCCACGGGGTGCTCACCGTGGTGCTGAAGCTGCTCCAGCTCACCCGCCCGGACCTGGCCTTCTTCGGCGAGAAGGACTACCAGCAGCTGACGCTGGTCCGCCGGATGGTCCGCGACCTGGACGTGCCCGTCGAGATCGTCGGGGTGCCGACGGTCCGGGAGGCGGACGGGCTGGCGCTGTCCAGCCGCAACCGCTACCTGTCGCCGGCCGAGCGCGGGGCCGCGTCGAGCCTGTCGGCGGCGCTGCGCGCGGGGGCCGAGGCCGCCGACGCGGGCGCGGACGCGGGGGCGGTCCTGGCCGCCGCGCACGCCGCCTTCGGCTCGGGTACGCCGGGCGCGCAGCTGGACTACCTGGTGCTCACCGACCCGGATCTGGAGCCGGGGCCGGTGGCCGGTCCGGCGCGGCTGCTCGTCGCCGCCTGGGTCGGCACCACCCGCCTGATCGACAACGCGCCCGTCCACCTCGCCGCGCCCTCCTGACCCCACCACATCTCGAAAGGTCGCTCCGATGCTGCGCACCATGCTCAAGTCGAAGATCCACCGGGCCACGGTGACCCAGGCCGACCTGCACTACGTCGGGTCGGTGACGGTGGACCAGGACCTGCTCGACGCGGCCGACCTGCTGCCCGGCGAGCAGGTGGCGATCGTGGACATCACCAACGGCGCCCGGCTGGAGACGTACGTGATCCCGGGTGAGCGGGGCAGCGGCGTGATCGGCATCAACGGCGCCGCGGCCCACCTGGTGCACCCGGGTGACCTGGTCATCCTCATCTCGTACGGGCAGATGGACGACGCCGAGGCCCGCACCTACCAGCCTCGCGTCGTACACGTGGACGCCGACAACCGGATCGTCGACCTGAACACCGATCCGACGGCGGCCGCCCCTGGAACGGCCGGCGACCCGATGCCGAACCCCCTGGCCGCCGCCACCGTCTCCTGACCCGCGTCCGTTCCCGCGATCTCGCAGGTTCGGTCACCTTACGGGGGCTTTGTGCCCGCCTTGTCCGGGCGCCAGCCGCAGCATCGCGGGGTTCGGGGGCGCACACGCCGTCTGTCACCGGAGCGTCATTCACGGTTACTCTGGTCGGACCGTCCCGTTGGGGCGTCGGCTGGGGAGGCGGCGTGGGGCACCGGGTGGGGCGCGGCGTAGTCGCGGCTCTTGCCGTGGGAGCGCTGCTGGGTGGCTGCGCGGGTCCCGGTGACGGTGACCTGACCGACGACTGGCGGGCCCTTCCGGCGGCCGGTCCCTTCACGCCGGAGAGCGGGGTCTGCCACGCCGACGTCGCCGACGTGGTGACGCTGGCTGCGTACGACCCGGTCGACTGCTCAGCGCCGCACCGCGTCGAGGCCGTGCACGTCGGAGCGTTCCCCGCCGGCCAGAGCGCCCCGCCGACCGGCGGCTCGGCCGACGTCCGGGGCGCGTTCGCCGACTGCGACACCCGCGCCACGGCGTACGTGGGCGACGACTGGCGTGCCGGCCGGCTGCGGCTGTCCGTGGCGGTGCCGTCGGCCGCCGGCTGGACGTCCGGCTCCCGCTGGTACCGGTGCGACCTGGCCGAGGTGACCACGACCGAGGCCGCCGCCACCGTGGTCACCCGCACCGGCAGTCTCCGCGGCGCGCTGGCCGTCCCGTCGCCGGTGCGGCTCGGCTGCCAGCAGAGCCGGCGGGACCGCGGCGGGGGCGTCGAGACGTTGCTCCCGGTGGAGTGCGGCACCCGCCATGACGCCGAGTTCGTGGGGGTGTGGCGGGCACCGGACCGGCCGTACCCGGCCCGGGACGCCGACTGGGCGCCCCTCTACGCGGGTTGCCGCAGCACGATCGCCCGGTACGTGGGCGTACCCGACGACCTGACGCTGCGGTTCCGCGCCGACGTGGTGGTCCGCCCGCCCGGGGCGGGCCGGTGGCGGGTCGGTGACCGGGGAGTGCGGTGCTACCTGTGGCTCAGCGACCGCGCGGTGGCCGGCTCGCTCAAGGGCGCCGGCCCGAGCGGGTTGCCGGTCCGGACACGGTGAGGCGGGGCGTCCGGCGCGCACCGACCGCCCAGGCGCGGCGTAGCCCAAACCACTCGTCCCGCCCCCGCCGCCCCGGGTGAGGCACCTTCGGGTTGACTGGGGGCATGGACCTACCGACCGTCGACCTGCCGGCCCTGCCCCGCCTGCTGGCCGCCCCCGCGCCCGGCTGGGTGGAGACGACCGACGTGGTCGTCGTCGGCTCCGGCGTCGCCGGGCTGACCGCCGCGCTGCACCTGCGGGAGGCCGGCCTGCACGTCACGGTGGTCACCAAGGTCGACATCGAGGAGGGCTCCACGCGCTGGGCGCAGGGCGGCATCGCGGCGGTGCTCGACCCCCACGACACCCCGGCGGCGCACGCCTCGGACACCGAGACAGCCGGCGTCGGACTCTGTGACCCGGCGGCCGTCCGCGTCCTGGTCGAGGAGGGGCCGACCCGCCTCCGGGAGCTCATCCGGATCGGTGCCGAGTTCGACCGCAACCCGGACGGCTCGCTGATGCTGACCCGCGAGGGCGGGCACCGGGCGGACCGCATCGTGCACGCCGGCGGCGACGCCACCGGGGCCGAGGTGCAGCGGGCGCTGCACGCCGCCGTCCGCCGGGACCCGTGGATCCGGCTGGTCGAGCACGCCCTGGTACTGGACCTGCTCCGGGCTCCCGGTGACGGCCCGGACGGGCTCGGCCCGGCCTGCGGCGTCACGCTGCACGTGCTCGGCGAGGGCAGCGAGGACGGCGTCGGCGCGATCCTGGCCCGCGCCGTGGTGCTCGCCACCGGCGGGATGGGGCAGATCTTCGCGGCCACCACCAACCCGGCGGTCTCCACCGGCGACGGGGTGGCGCTCGCGCTGCGGGCCGGCGCCGCCGTCACCGACGTGGAGTTCGTCCAGTTCCACCCCACCGCGCTCATCGTCCCGGAGCACGCCCGTACGCCCGGCGCCGGGCACGCCCAGCAGCCGCTGGTCTCCGAGGCGCTGCGCGGCGAGGGTGCTTACCTGGTGGACGGCGACGGCAAGCGGTTCATGGTCGGGCAGCACGAGCTGGCCGAGCTGGCTCCCCGGGACGTGGTCGCCAAGGGCATCCACCGGGTGCTGGTCGCCACCGGCGCGGACCACGTCTTCCTCGACGCCCGGCACCTCGGCGGTGAGTTCCTCGCCCGGCGGTTCCCCACGATCGTGGCCTCCTGCCTGGCCATCGGCGTCGACCCGGCGACCGACCTGATCCCGGTCGCCCCCGCCGCCCACTACGCGTCCGGCGGCGTCCGCACCGACCTGCACGGCCGCACCTCGATCCCCGGCCTGTACGCCTGCGGCGAGGTCGCCTGCACGGGCGTGCACGGCGCGAACCGCCTGGCCAGCAACTCCCTGCTGGAGGGCCTGGTGTTCTCCCGGCGGATCGCCGACGACCTGGCGACCGGCCTGCCGGAGCAGGCGAAGCCGGCGGGCACCGGTGCCTGGACCGGCGGTGCGGGGTGGGTGCTGCCCGCCACCGGCACGCCGGCCCTGCAACGGGCGATGACCCGGGGCGCCGGGGTGCTGCGGTCCGGCGCGACGCTGGCCGACACGGCCGCCACGCTGGGCGCTCTGGGCGCCGGCCGGGGTACGCCGCGCACCCCGGACTGGGAGGCCACCAACCTGCTCACCGTGGCGTCGACGCTGGTGGCCGCCGCGTACGCCCGCGAGGAGACCCGGGGCTGCCACTGGCGGGAAGACTTCCCGGTCGCCGACGAGCGGTGGCGCGGCCACCTGGTCGGCTCGATCGGGGCGCAGGGCCGGCTGACGCGGGAGTGGCAGGAGGCGCGGTGAGCGCGAGGAGTGAGCCGGTCCCGCGAGCCCCGCGGTCGCGAACGAAGGAGGCATGATGACCGAGGAGACCGAGCGCGCGTTGCGCGACGCCGGCCTGGACCCGGAGCGGGTACGCCGGGTGGTGACCGACGCGCTCGTCGAGGACCTGGGCCCGGACTTCCTCGACGTCACCAGCGTCGCCACCATTCCCGACACCCAGACCGACACGGCCGACGTGGTGGCCCGCGCCGACGGGGTGGTGGCCGGTCTGCCGGTGGCCGCCGCCGTGTTCGAGCTGGTCGGCGAGGTGACCGGGGCCGAGCGTACGGTGCGGGTGTCCCTGGTGGCCCACGACGGGCAGCGGGTGGCCCGCGGCGACGTGCTGGCGACGGTGACCGGCCCGACCCGGCTGCTGCTCACCGCCGAGCGCACCGCGCTCAACCTGCTCTCCCGGATGTCCGGGGTGGCCACCCACACCCGCGCCTGGGCGGACGCGGTGGCGGGCACGAAGGCGATGGTGCTCGACACCCGCAAGACGACGCCGGGGCTGCGGGTGCTGGAGAAGTACGCGGTCCGCGCCGGCGGTGGCACCAACAAGCGGATGGGCCTGCACGACGTCGCGATGGTCAAGGACAACCACAAGCTGGCGGCGGGCGGGGTCGCGGCGGCGTTCCGGCGGGTCCGCGAGGCGTTCCCGGACGTGCCGGTGCAGGTGGAGGTCGACACGGTCGCCGAGGCGATCCAGGCGGTGGAGGCCGGGGCGGACTTCCTGCTGCTCGACAACATGCGACCGGAGATGCTGCGCGAGGTGGTGTGCGCGGTCGGGAACCGGGCCCAGTTGGAGGCGACCGGCGGGCTGACCCTGGGCGTGGCGGCCGAGTACGCGGCCACCGGCGTGGACTTCCTGTCGGTGGGCGCGCTCACCCACTCCTCGCCCATCCTGGACATCGCCCTGGACCTGCGGACGGAGTGACCGTCACGCGGCGCGGGTCAGCCGCGGGTCCACCAAGTTGAAGATCACCCGGTTCTCGGTGTCGTGCCGGCCGTCGAGGCCGTACTTGGCGCGGAACAGCTCGACCACCCGGCGGTACACCTCGGGGGCCAGTTCGTCGGCCTCCCCGAGGTCGAACACCTCACCGGCGGCCTCCGGCCGGTCCAGCACGACGGTCAGCCCGCCCAGGCCGTGGCGGGCGACGTTGCGGACCAGGTCCCGCCCGGCGATGTACCAGTCGCCGTCGACCCGGACGTAGAGCGCCTCGCACGTCTCCAACTCCCGCCCGGCCTGGCGCAGGCACAGCCGCAGCGTCAGGCAGGACTCGAGATCCTGGACCGGGGCGGTCTCCCACAGCTCGGTGAACCGGTCGGCCACGAACTCCCCGAGTGGCGTGGAGACGTACGCCTCGATCTGCTGGGTGTCGAAGGTGCTGCCCCGGACCGGGAAGAACGAGATGAACGCCTTGCCGTCCCAGCGGTACATCTGCACCGACGGCGCGGCGTTGTAGACCCGTACCTGCAGGCGCGCCCGGCTGGACTCCGGCAGGTCCTCCCGCAGCCGGGCCAGGTGCCAGATGTTGTTGAGGATCGCCACCGAGGCGTCGCGCCGGCGCAGCTCCGCCCCCCGCAGCCGGACCGCCGGCGAGTCCGGGTCGAGCAGCAGCATCCGTACGGTGGCGCCGTTGGCGAGGGCGCACCGCAGCGCGTGGGAGAACCGGGCCGCGTACGGGCCCTCCAGCATGCTGGTCCACGTCTCCAGGATCGCCACCGTCTCCCGGGACTGCGCCACCCGCTCGATCAGAGCGTCCCGGTCGAGGCGGGGGTGCTCGATGATGCTGGCGGTCTGGAGTTCCCGGAAGAGCGGGTTCAGCACCACGTACGTCAGCAGGGTCATGATCAGTGCGGCGCCGACGTTCAGGTAGAGGTCGCCCCGGAAGGTCTGCCCGGACCGCCAGGCCTGGACGATCATCCAGAGTGCCCCGCCGGCCAGGGCGGCGAGGACGAGCACGTGCCGGCGGCGCCGGCGCAACGCGTTGCGCCCGCGGATCCACCACATCCCCGACATGTCCGCTCCCCGTCCGGCGCACCGTGGATAGACCGATGTTCATGTCGCGATGTGGACCAGGATACGGTTCACCGGCCGCTGCGCGCTCCGCCGATATCGGCGTTGTCTAGGCTGCGAGCGTGCTGCTCTGCATCGACATCGGAAACACCAACACCGTGCTGGCGACGTTCGACGGTGACAAGCTGGTGCATTCGTGGCGGATCAAGACCGATGCGCGGTCGACGGCTGACGAGTTGGGCCTGATGTTCCGTGGCCTGCTGGCCGGCGACGCCGTCGAGATCACCGGGGTGGCCGCCTGTTCGACCGTGCCCGCCGCACTGCGCTCGCTGCGGACGATGCTCGACCGCTACTACGCCGACCTGCCGCACGTGATCGTCGAGCCGGGGGTGCGCACCGGCGTGCAGCTCGCGATCGACAACCCCAAGGAGGTGGGTGCCGACCGGGTGGTCAACACCCTGGCCGCCCACACCCTCTACGGCGGGCCGTCGATCGTCGTGGACTTCGGCACCACCACCAACTTCGACGTGATCAGCGCCCGGGGGGAGTTCCTGGGCGGCGCGTTCGCGCCCGGCATCGAGATCTCCTTCGACGCCCTCGCCGCCCGCGCCGCGCAGCTGAGAAAGGTCGAGGCAACCCGGCCGCGCTCGGTGATCGGGAAGAACACGGTCGAGTGCCTCCAGGCCGGCCTCTACTTCGGCTTCGCCGGACAGGTGGACCGGATCGTCGAGCGGATGAGCGAGGAAATGGGGGACGTGAAGGCGGTGATCGCCACGGGCGGCCTGGCCTCGCTGGTGATCAACGAGTGCCGGACGATCACCCACCACGAGCCGATGATCACCCTGATCGGCCTGCGAATGGTCTACGACCGCAACGTCTGAGGTGCAAGGAAGGGCCCCTTGTCAACGCCTGCGGTAGAGACGGGGCCCCTTCTCACACCTGCGGGCTCAGCGCCGTCGCGCGCGGAAGACCAGCGTCCGGTAGGGCAACACGATCGCCTCGCGCCCGGCCAGTTCCGGATGGGTGTCGAGGAGAGCGCGCAGCTCCCGGTCGATCTGGCGGCGCCGTTCCGGCGTGGCCGTGAGGTGGTACGAGCGCGTGCCCACCATGCCGAGCAGGTCCTCTGGCGTCAGCTCGGTGACGTGGGTGAACTCGGCCCACTCCGGCCGGTCGAGGTCGGGTCCGAAGTCGGTGACGTCACCGAGCAGGCGGTCCACCGTCCCACCGATCTCGGCGATGCGGTTCATGTCGTTCACCCACCCGACCCGGTCGTCCCGGAGGTTCCACACCGGGGCGAAGACCCCGCCCGGCCGCAGCACCCGGGCGATCTCCGAGTGCGCCCGCTCCCGGTCGAACCAGTGGTACGCCTGCCCGACCAGCACCGCGTCGGCGTACCCGTCGGGGAGCGGGACCGACTCCGCGCTGCCGGCCAGCGCCGGCGCGCCCGGCGTGGTCGCCGCGAACTGCGCCCGCATCCCCGGGTCGGGTTCGACGGCGGTCACCTCGTGGCCGAGGGCGAGCAGGCCGCGGGCGAGGATGCCGGTGCCGGCGCCCAGGTCGACCGTCCGGGCGGGCGCAGCGAGGCCGTCCAGCGCCCAGCGCAGTGCGGCCTGCGGATAGCGGGGCCGGTACCGGTCGTATTCGGCGGCTGCCGCGCCGAACGAGAGCGCCTGAGTGGGGTCGGTCATGGCGGGCAGGTTATCCCGTAACCACCGTGCGGACCCTTGAGTACGCTCGGGGCCTGAACCCGCCCGAATTCTCCTTCTGAGGAAGCGTGCCGTGACCGAGCAGAACGCCGTACCAGTGGACCCCGCCGACGACCTTCCCGAGCAGATGAAGGTCCGCCGGGAGAAGCGGGACCGGATGCTCGCCGAGGGCGTCGAGCCGTACCCGCTCGGCTACCCGCGTACCAGCACCCTGGCGGCGATCCGGCAGAAGTACGCCGACCTGCCCACCGACACGGCCACCGGGGACCGCGTCTCGGTCACCGGGCGGGTGATCTTCATCCGCAACACCGGCAAGCTCTGCTTCGCCACCCTCCGGGACGGCGACGGCACCGAGTTGCAGGCGATGCTCTCCCTGGACCGGGTCGGCGCGCAGCGGCTGGAGGACTGGAAGCGCCTGGTGGACCTCGGCGACCAGGTCGGGGTGACCGGTGAGGTGATCACCAGCCGGCGCGGCGAGCTGTCGGTCCTGGCGGAGGAGTGGGCGACCACCGCCAAGGCGCTGCGCCCGCTGCCGGTGGCGCACAAGCCGCTGAGCGAGGAGGCCCGGGTCCGGCAGCGCTACGTCGACCTCATCGTCCGTCCGCAGGCGCGCCAGATGGTGCGTACCCGGGCGACCGCCGTCCGCAGCCTCCGCGACTCGCTGCACGATCGGGGCTACCTCGAGGTGGAGACCCCGATGCTCCAGTTGCTGCACGGTGGTGCGGCCGCCCGCCCATTCGTCACCCACAGCAATGCGCTCGACACCGATCTGTATCTGCGAATCGCGCCGGAACTGTTTCTCAAGCGCGCGCTCGTGGGCGGTGTCGACCGGGTCTTCGAGATCAACCGCAACTTCCGTAATGAGGGCATCGACTCCTCGCACTCGCCCGAGTTCGCGATGCTGGAGGCCTACGAGGCGTACGGCAACTACGACACGATCGCCGAGCTGACTCGCTATCTCGTCCAGCGGGCGGCGATCGCGGTCAGTGGCTCGACCGTGGTGACCCACGCGGACGGCCGCGAGTTCGACCTCGGCGGTGAGTGGCGTTCGGTGACGCTCTTCGGGTCCCTTTCCGAGGCGCTCGGCGAAGAGGTCACGGTCCGCACCGAGCGGACGCGCCTGGTCGAGTACGCCGACAAGGTCGGCCTGGCGGTCGACCCGAAGTGGGGTCCGGGCAAGCTCGCCGAGGAACTGTTCGAGGAACTGGTCGTGCCCGGCCTGATCCAGCCCACCTTCGTACGCGACTACCCGGAGGAGACCAGTCCGCTGGTCCGGGCGCACCGCAGTGAGCCGGGGCTGACCGAGAAGTGGGACCTCTACGTGCTCGGTTTCGAGCTCGGCACGGGGTACTCCGAGCTGGTGGACCCGGTGGTGCAGCGGGAGCGCCTGGTGGCCCAGGCGCAGCTGGCCGCGCGCGGTGACGACGAGGCCATGCGGCTCGACGAGGACTTTCTCCGGGCGATGGAGTACGGAATGCCGCCGGCCGGCGGCATGGGAATGGGAATCGACCGGCTACTCATGTCGCTGACCGGCCTGGGAATTCGGGAAACCATCCTGTTCCCGCTGGTCCGCCCCGAGTGAGCGGTCGACTTCTTCGACTCTTTAGCGCATCCTATTGACGCGCCGCGCGCCTTACGGGTTATTGTTGCCTGCGAGTTCGCAGGTGCACCCTGCTCGAAAGGAATGTGGGACGTGGCCAAGCAGATCATTCATAAGCTGGTCGATGACCTGGACGGCGGGGACGCTGACGAGACCGTCAAGTTCGCGCTGGACGGCGTTCAGTACGAGATCGACCTGTCGAGCGCCAACGCCGAGAAATTGCGGGACGTATTCGCTCCGTACATCGCCCACGGTACGAAGGTGGGCCGGGGTGGCGTGGTCGTGGGTGGCCGGGCCGCCCGGGGCCGGGGCGGCGCGACCGCCGACCGCGAGCAGAACAGGGCGATCCGTGCCTGGGCCAAGAAGGCCGGCAAGGACATCTCCGACCGGGGCCGCATCCCCCAGGAGATCGTCGACGAGTACCACGCCCGCGCCGGCCACTGAGCAGCGCGCGGCCTCGACGCCGGTCCGGAGCACCGCTCCGGGCCGGCGTCGCCGTGTTCCGGCCCCGCCGGACGCCCGGGTTCGCGGGCGGCGCCCGGCCGGCGGGGCCGGCGCCGGTTCGGGGCTCGGCCGGTCGGTGGGAAGAAACCCGGACGGGCGGGCGTTGTCCACAGCCGGTGGAGATTCTGTCCACAGCCTGTGGACGAGTCCCGGCGGCCCGGGTCCGGGTCGCGAGGCGCCCCGCACACCCCGCTGGCGGTGTCCGGGAGGTCGCCGAATTTCGCTCTGCGCGTAGAGGCCGGGCTACCGGAACACCTTCTGAGCGCGGACGGTTGTGCAAAACAACGCGTACGCGGCATTTGACGGGGACACACGACCTCAGCTGAGTCGGTCCGCGGCGATAGAGTAATGAGGCACGGACGCCCGTCCCGGACGTCCGCGCACCGGCCCCGCCAAGATCTAGACCATCAAGGCGCACGGCACGTGAGGAGCACGAGGGCATGTTCGAGCGGTTCACCGACCGAGCGCGACGGGTTGTCGTCCTGGCCCAGGAAGAGGCCCGGATGCTCAACCACAACTACATCGGTACGGAGCACATCCTGCTGGGCCTGATCCACGAGGGTGAGGGTGTCGCGGCAAAGGCCCTGGAGAGCCTCGGCATCTCCCTCGAGGGCGTCCGTCAGCAGGTCGAGGAGATCATCGGCCAGGGCCAGCAGGCACCGAGCGGGCACATCCCGTTCACGCCGCGGGCCAAGAAGGTGCTGGAGCTGTCGCTGCGCGAGGCGCTGCAGCTCGGCCACAACTACATCGGCACGGAGCACATCCTGCTCGGTCTGATCCGTGAGGGCGAGGGCGTCGCCGCCCAGGTGCTGGTCAAGCTGGGTGCCGACCTCAACCGGGTCCGCCAGCAGGTGATCCAGCTGCTCTCCGGCTACCAGGGCAAGGAGCCCGCGGCGGCCGGTGCCGCGCCGGGTGAGGCCGCGCCGTCGACCAGCCTGGTGCTGGACCAGTTCGGCCGTAACCTGACCCAGGCCGCCCGCGAGGGCAAGCTCGACCCGGTCATCGGGCGCGAGAAGGAAATCGAGCGGGTCATGCAGGTGCTCTCCCGCCGTACCAAGAACAACCCGGTCCTGATCGGTGAGCCCGGCGTCGGCAAGACCGCCGTGGTCGAGGGGCTGTCCCAGAAGATCATCAAGGGCGAGGTGCCCGAGACGCTGAAGGACAAGCAGCTCTACACGCTCGACCTCGGTGCGCTGGTCGCCGGTTCCCGTTACCGCGGTGACTTCGAGGAGCGCCTCAAGAAGGTGCTCAAGGAGATCCGCACCCGGGGCGACATCATCCTCTTCATCGACGAGATCCACACCCTGGTCGGCGCGGGTGCCGCCGAGGGCGCGATCGACGCGGCGAGCATCCTCAAGCCGATGCTGGCCCGTGGCGAGCTGCAGACCATCGGCGCGACCACCCTCGACGAGTACCGCAAGCACCTGGAGAAGGACGCCGCTCTCGAGCGCCGCTTCCAGCCGATCCAGGTGGGTGAGCCGTCGCTGGCACACACCATCGAGATCCTCAAGGGCCTGCGTGACCGCTACGAGGCGCACCACCGGGTGAGCATCACCGACGCCGCGCTGGTGGCCGCCGCCACGCTGGCCGACCGGTACATCTCCGACCGCTTCCTGCCGGACAAGGCGATCGACCTGATCGACGAGGCCGGTGCCCGGATGCGGATCCGCCGGATGACCGCGCCGCCAGACCTGCGCGACTTCGACGAGCGGATCGCCCAGGTGCGCCGCGACAAGGAGTCCGCGATCGACGCGCAGGACTTCGAGCGCGCCGCCCAGCTGCGTGACAAGGAGAAGCAGCTCCTCGGTCAGAAGGCACAGCGGGAGAAGGAGTGGAAGGCCGGTGACCTGGACGTCGTCAGCGAGGTCGACGACGAGCAGATCGCCGAGGTGCTCGGCAACTGGACCGGCATCCCGGTCTACAAGCTGACCGAGGAGGAGACCTCGCGCCTGCTGCGCATGGAGGACGAGCTGCACAAGCGCGTCATCGGCCAGGAGGACGCGGTCAAGGCGGTCTCGAAGGCCATCCGGCGTACCCGGGCCGGCCTGAAGGACCCGAAGCGCCCCTCCGGCTCGTTCATCTTCGCCGGCCCGTCCGGCGTGGGTAAGACCGAGCTGTCCAAGGCGCTCGCCGAGTTCCTCTTCGGCAGCGAGGACGCGCTGATCCAGCTGGACATGTCCGAGTTCCACGACCGGTACACGGTCTCCCGGCTGGTGGGTGCCCCTCCCGGCTACGTCGGCTACGACGAGGGCGGGCAGCTGACCGAGAAGGTGCGGCGTCGGCCGTTCTCGGTGGTCCTCTTCGACGAGATCGAGAAGGCCCACCCGGACGTGTTCAACACGCTGCTCCAGATCCTGGAGGACGGTCGGCTCACCGACGGGCAGGGCCGGATCGTGGACTTCAAGAACACGGTCATCATCCTGACCACCAACCTCGGCACGCGGGACGTCGCCAAGGCGGTGTCGCTGGGCTTCCAGGCCTCTGAGGACTCCGAGTCGAACTACGACCGGATGAAGCAGAAGGTCAACGACGAGCTCAAGCAGCACTTCCGGCCCGAGTTCCTCAACCGGATCGACGACACCATCGTCTTCCACCAGCTGCGTCAGCAGGAGATCCTGTCGATCGTCGACATCATGATCTCCCGCATCGAGACCCAGCTGAGGAACAAGGACATGGGTCTCGAGCTGACCGAGAGCGCCAAGAAGTACCTGGCGACCAAGGGCTTCGACCCCGTGCTCGGTGCGCGTCCGCTGCGTCGCACGATCCAGCGCGACATCGAGGACAACCTGTCCGAGCGGATCCTCTTCAACGAGCTGACCCCGGGTCAGATCGTCGTGGTGGACTGCGAGGGCGACCCGAACAACATCGACAAGTCCAAGCTCGTCTTCCGCGGTGCGGACAAGCCGGTCGAGGTGCCGGACGCCGTCCCGGCCGACCTCGGTGGCGCGGCCACCGCAGGCGCGGACGAGTAAGGGCACATACCGCACGACGGGCGACGGCCCGGTGGCACCCGCCACCGGGCCGTCGCCCTGTCTGCGTCCGTCACCAGCCCGGCTGACCCGCGACAGCATCGCGTCGGTCGTCGTTGGGCGCCGCCCACCTCGCGTGAGCGCGGACTGTGGTGCGGCACGCCGGCAGGTCGTCGCTTCGAAGGACCTTGGAAGGTTCGGCCCCTCCGGGGGCCATTTCCTAGGTCTGTCAGGGTTTCGCGTCCCCACCGGCTGTGCAGGGTCACGTTGGGCGGGATGTCCGGTTCGGGTTGGGCGGTGCTGGGCGCGCCTGTCCGGTCTGAGGCCTTCTGTGCCGTGGTCGGGGCCATCCGGGTGGCGGAATCGGTGGGTGGGTCGGGTCGTTGTACATGCCGTGACCGTGGGCGCCCCGGCGCCTGGTCGGGATCCCTGAGCCGCACCCGGTTGGGTTGGCGGTCGGCCGGAATGGTCCGGGGTCCGGGTTGGTTACATCCCCTTGGTCGCCCGAGCAGCAGGCCGGGTTGATCCTGTCGGACCCCCGAGCACCCCCTGCCGGGCTGGTCCACCTTTCCCGAGCGCGTGCCGGCATCCCCCCCTTTTTCGCCGGTCGTGTTTCCCCCGATCGAAAGGGTTTGATCATCATGCGTGGCAACCTTCTGCGGAGCACTGTTCTGACCGCTGCCGGGCTGGCG
>NZ_JBEYSU010000033.1:0-64487 GCF_040704235.1 Micromonospora sp. NPDC047707 | reverse complement strand
CTAGAGACACGCCCAACAGGCACGCATCCACGCGTTCTCCCACGTCAAACCCTAGATCGTGGCCTCTAGACCACCTGAATTACGCGGAACGCGGGCCTCGCGGCTGCGGTCACGGTGAACTGGGCGGGATCGTCCGCCCAGCCCTCGGCGCCGATGATGGCGAGTTGCGCGGCCGATGGCGTCCGGTGAACGTCTCGCGCTACCGCTTCTGGCTTGTGTACCTGGCTATCGACGTCACCGGTGCAGGCACGGACCGCATCGACAAAATCGGCGAACGTGGGATGGTCGAAGATCAGTGAGATCGGAACGTTGGTCCCGAGATCCTCGGCGAGTTGTCCGGTCAGGGTCAGGGCGGTGATGGAGTGTGCCCCGGCCACGAAGAAGTCGGTATCGGCTCGCACCTCGGCGAGGTTGAGCAGTGCGCGCCATCGCTGCTCTACGTGTTCAGCGAGCGGGTCAGCCGGGCGGGGTCGGGCGCGGACCGCGATGGTTTGGGAGATCGTCTGTCGGTCGATCTTTCCGTGGGGGGTCAAAGGGAGTCGCGGCAGGGTAAGAATCGCGGTGGGCTGCATATAGGGAGGTAGAAGGGCACGCAGTTGGCTTGCCAATGCGTCCAGGTCAAGGTCAGCGTGTTCTTCCGCCACTGCGACGATCCCGCCGTCGGTGAGGGTGGCGACGGCAGGCCCCCGACAGACAACGCGGAGCGCAGCATCAATTTCGCCGAGCTCCACTCGGTAGCCGTTGACTTTGACCTGGTCGTCGCCTCTGCCGAGGAAGTGGTAGAGCCCATCAGGGTCGAGGCGGACCCGGTCACCAGAGCGGTATGCCGGTTCCGGTCCGCCGTGTATAAATCTGTCGCTTCCGGGGACGTTGACGTAGCCAAGCGCTACCCCGACACCTGAGATGACAAGTTCCCCTTCGTTCTGCGGTCCGCCCGTAGCTCGGTTGAGGCTGAATGTTGTTCCGGGGAACGGAGTCCCAATGGGCACGAAACCTGCGTGTGGATCGTCGTCTTTCACCCGGTACACGCTGCATCCCACCGTCGCTTCGGTGGGTCCGTACTCGTTGAAGATCGCAATGGAAGGCTGGCGAAACCGAGTCAGGTCGGCAAAGTCGAGAGCTTCGCCACCGACAATGATCGTCGCGCCCTGCTCCGCTAAGTGGGCGATATCACCGTCACTCAGCAACTGATACAGTATTCGCAACTGGCTGGGGGTCGTCTTGACTAGGACAGGCGATTCGACATCCCGGATGAGCGACGCGAGCGCCCGAGTCGCCGAGGAGGGATCCGCCACCGGCATCGCGACGTTGCGGGTCACTAGCGGGAGCAGCAGGGTGGTCAGCGCCGCGTCGAAGGTAGGCGGAAGCTGGCTGGGAATGACGATGCCCTGCTCCGGCACGCTGTAGAGGCAACGCGCCGAGTGAATGTAAGAGGTGATGGCGGATTGGCCTACGCTGACCCCCTTCGGTAGGCCGGTTGATCCCGAGGTAAAAATGACATACGCCTCATCGGGTACACGGTCTCGAATCGGCGCTGTTGCGCATCCGCTCGTAGCTGTTACCTGGCCATTCGTGACCGCCACAGCCAACGTGTTGAGGGCCGCGTGTTCGTCCGTGATGCGCGGTGCCAGTACGGCCGACAGTTGACCGTCGCGAACGATCGTTCGTCGGCGTGGCTGCACTTCATTGGGGTCAATTGGGACGAACGCAGAGCCGAGCGACCAGACAGCGATGATCGCGGTGAGCAGGTCCGGCCCTGGTGCGAGACTCAGCCCGATTCGACTGCCCTCTTCGACGCCGATCTTACGCAGGCCATCACGCAAAGCCGCCGCCTGCTCTAGGAGCCCAGCCCGAGTTAGTTCAGGGGCCGTCGGTCGGGCAAGGCAAACGACGTCCCCACCGAACTCATTGCATACCTGCTCAATTTCATCAAGGAGCATGGGTTCTCCAGGTCGCTAGATGCACGGCGTCGTCAGCTTCCACCCGGGCTGTCTCGATACGTCCCAGCGGGGCAGCATCTGCTCGACGAGCGCGAGTATGAGTCGGGAAACGCCGGCTCGCAGCCGTGCATGCGACAGGTCGAGAAGGGGTGGCCAATGTTGCTGTAAGCGTGACTGCGCGCCACAGAGGACAAGCCTCTGTCCCTGCCGCCAGCTCATCCGCTGACCAGGTGCATGTTGCGGGGCGGGGCGCGAGTTCGACCCAGCAGCCGCCAGCCTCCGCGGATCCGCAAACACGCCGTCGGCCTGTGTCATGCAGTCTCCTGCCAGCTTGGCCGGAGCCGTGGCTCGGCTGGGACCGAACGTCCGCTCGGGTGATGCCGACGGCATCAGTGTGCTTCCCGAATCGGGAGGTCGAGCCCCGTACCGGTGGGTGCCACGGATCATCGGGTGCATCTTCAGGCCGGCAACGGATGGAGTGATCGCAGGTTCGGCCTCGTAGCCGAACCGGGCGAGAAGGTGTTCCCCGCCGGGGAGGGTGAGGGTCCAGGACGGCAGACCGATGAGGTCGAGCCGGCGACGCAGGTGGTCCATCAGCGCCCGGCCCCGCCCGGATCGCTGGTGTGTGGGGCGCACGGCAAGGTAGGCGAGCTGGTAGTGGGCCTCGGTCGGCTGCCGGCTGGCGATGATGTCATCCAGGGCGAGGAAGCGCTCGGCGTGCGGGCCGGCGGCGGTGGCGAGGCGCGTGGTGTAGCTAGCTGGTGGTGGGAGCGGCCGGTATCGGTGGAAGCAGACGGTGGCGGCGGTGAGGTCGCTGGTGACGTGGACGTCGCCGTAGAACATGGCGTGTTCGACCCAGATGCCGGCGACATCGGTCAGGACACGGCAGCGCTGCTCCTCGTCGGGTACCAGCCAGGCGGCGATGGGAGTGGGTTTGAGGGCCTCGGCGATCACCGCGGCGACATGGTCCTTCTCCACCCATCGGGCGGCCCGGATTCGGTGCGTCACGTCGTGCTCCTTGCTGCTTGTCGTCTCACCGGGGTTGGGTGGCCGGCGGCAGGGGACGGGGGGCCCACTGCCGCCGGCCACGGAGGACCGGCCGCCGTCCTACCCCCTGAGGTTCGGCGGCCGGTCGGCTTGTCACCGCAGGTGCGTCACGACTGCCGCGGTGGTGGGTGATGGAGGGCTGTCGGTGCTGCTCGTGTGGTCGCGGTCCAGGATGAGGAGGTAGGAGAACAGGCCGGGTCGGCGTCCGCCGTCGATCCATTCCTTTGCAGGCGCTGTAGTTCGCCGGTGGCAGGGTCGATGACCAGCGTCGAGGTTGATCCGTCGGCGGTGACCTGGAAGGCGAGCCCGGGCCGGCCGGCGAGGTCGGTGGTCGTGCCCTGCTTTGGTGGTGCGCAGCCAGTGGTTCAGCGCTTGGAGGCCGTTGTCGGTCAGTGCCGCTGTCAGCGCGCGGCGGTGTGGCACCTGCCGCATGAGTCCATGGGCGAGAAGCTGGTTGACGATGTCTCGCACGGATCCGCCGGCCACGGTCGGTGCCGCGTCGGACAACTCGCGTACTGTCCAGGACCGCGACGGGTCGCTGAGCAGTACTTGGTAGAGGCGTCGCCGGTTATCGCTCATCTGGAGTCCGGCAGGTTCACTGATCATCCTTCGGTGGGTTGTCGGCGGCCTGTGGTCCCCGCGTCGGCATGCCGGTGAGGTCGCCGTGGTCGGCGCTGATCCGAGCAATAGCCGGTTCGGTCAGCCGCTGGTTCGGCTGTTGTGCACGGTGGGGGACCGACGTTGTGTGCGGGTCGGTGCGGGTGGCTGTGGTCCTGGTCGACGCAGGTTGTGTGCATCCGGTCGAGTGCTTGCATCATGGGGGTGCTTGCGGGGTGCCACGGGTGTGCGCGGCGGTGGGTGGTGATGGTGCGGGCGAGAAGTTGCTGCGCTGCCTCGCAGTCGCCGGCTTGCTGCAGCACGTGCGCGAGGGCCGCTTGGGCGGCGAGGGTGGGCAGCGCGTCGGGGCCTTCGGTGCTGCTGTGGTGGCGGATGAGGTCGCTGTAGGCGTTGGCGGCGGCGGTGAGGTCACCGGTGTCGCGTTCGGTGGCGGCGACGATTCGCAGCGCGGCGCGAACTTCGACGTGGGTGTGGCTGCGCAGCAGATGGCGTAGCGAGCGGTGCGCCCATCTGGCCCAGGGCAGGGCTGCCAGCGCGTCGCGGTCGGCGAGGGTGAGCGCGGCCAGCAGCGCGGCGGCGCTCGCGGTGGCGAGGTCGGCGGCGAGTTTGTCGCGGGCGGGGTTGATGTGCATCAGCCCGACGCGCAGGACGTCGATGGCTCGGGTGCGGTCGCCGCCGTCGGCGTACCGGCGCGCCCGGTCGAGGCGTTGCGGCATCGTCGCCAGTCGCCCGTCGAGCTGCCGTGGCACCGTGCGCCAGGTCAGACGCAGGTCGGTCGCGGTGGCGCCGACACTGATGCGGTGGATGGGCCCCGCGGCGTAGAGGGCGGCCTGGGTTGTCCTGCCGGCGGGCACCAGGTGCGGCGTGCGGTGCAGCACCACCGCGGCCACGGCCGCCCGGATCGACTCGGCCGGCACGGGCGCCCGTGCGCAGGACGGCGCGCACAGGTATAGCAGCGCGCCGCCGGGATGCTGGATGAGGATCATCCCGTGGCCGCACGCGCGGCAGGACAGCAGGTCGGGCGGGACGGGTGCCTCATCGGTGCGGGCCAGGGTCATCCACTCGGTGATCGAGACCGGTGAGACTCCGTTCGCGCGGGCGACGTCGGCGACGGCGCGGGGCAGGCCATGCTCGGCGGCACGGTCCAGTGTGGCGGCGACCGCGTCCGCGACGACCGCCGCGCTCCACGGGGCGGCCTGGAACGTCGGCGCTGACATGACGTATTCCTTCCCGAAAGGGGCAGGGAACTCATCCCTGCAGGCGGGTATCCGACAGGGACGCGCGGTACGGCCGGGCCCGGAGGCCGGCGGCAGGGGGACGGGGGTGCCCCGCTGCCGCCGGCCCGTGGACCGGCCGCCGTCCCTCAGCGGCGAGCCGGTCGGGTAGTCGCCGGGCCGCGACTACCGGGTGGGGCTGCTGGAGGGTTGGCCGGGCTCCAGCGGCCCAGGTCCGGAAGGTCAGCTTGCTGTGCGGGCGTGGACGGCTCGTCGGTGATAGGAGCCGAGGACCGAGCTGGGGTCGGTGATGAGGCTGCTGAACCGGTCGAGGTCGGTGTCGGTGAGGTCGGGTCCGGTCAGCAGGGGCCGGAGGTGGTCGGTGGTGTCGGCGAGGATGCGGCAGCCCGGTCCGCCGCCGGTCCAGGTTTCGGTGCTGGTGTGGACGCACACCTGCGCCATGCCGGCGTGGTGCAGGAGGGTTTCGGGGTCGGTGCTCCACGTGCCGCTGCTGTGGGGGTCGGCGATGGTGCGGTAGATCCGTCGCAGGACGGTGTGGATCAGACGCGCGTCGTCGGGGTTGGTCGGCTGGATGAGGCGGGGTGGGGTGTCGAGGATGTCGGCCAGGACGAGCCAGCCGCCGGGCCGCAGCCGGGCCACCATCTGCTCCAACACCTCGGCGGGATGCGGCAGCGGGCGCAGCCACCGGGCAACGATGATGTCCTGGGTGTCGGCTGCGCCGGGCAGGACATCGCCGTCGAGGTGGCGTTGGTAGACGTCGATGATGCCGGTGGGGTCGAGGTGGCGGGTGTCGGCGTCGACGGCGCTGACGGTGCCGTGCGGGCCGACGAGCCGGGCCAGGTGGGTGGTGATCTGTCCGGTGCCGGCGCCGATGTCCAGGACGTGATGGCCGGGCAGGATCTCGATGCGGTCCAGCTCGCGGCGGATGACCGGGTCGAGCAGCTCGCCCAGACGAACGGGATGCAGCTGGTGGTGCGTGATGGTCGCCATCCGAGGGCTCCTTCGATTCGATGCGGGCGGTTGGGAGGGCGGGGTCGGGGAGGTCCGTCAGGAGGTGGCGGGGGTTGCGGGGGTTGCGGTGCGGATGCGTTCGACGAGGCGGGCCGCCTCGTCGACGACGGCCTTCTGATGTGGCAGCAGGGGGTCGTTGGCCCAGCCGGCGACGATGTGCGCGAGGGGGTCGGTGTTACCGGTGGTGGTGCCGGTGAGTGCTTCGAGGGTGGCTAGGGCGCAGAACGGCACGTAGTCGGGGCTGTAGCCGCCTTCGTGAGCCAGCGCGATCCGCCCACCGCAGAGCCGGTCGGCGGCGTCGAGAAGGTGGCGGGTGATGTCGCCGTAGGCGGTGGCGGTGAGCATCTGCCGGCCGAGGGGGTCCAGGACGCTGGCGTCGAAGCCGCAGGACACGAGGATCACGTCGGGCTGGTAGCGGTCGAGGGCGGGCAGGGCGACCTGGTCCATGGCGTAGCGGTAGCCGTGCACGCCGGTGCCGGGCGGCAGCGGCACGTTGAGGGCGTAGCCGGCGCCGGCACCGCTGCCGTTCTCGGTGGTCCATCCGGAGTTGGGTGGGAAGCAGTTGGCCTGGTGTAGGGAGATGGTGAGCACGTCGGGGGTGTCGTAGAAGATGGCCTGGGTGCCGTTGCCGTGGTGCACGTCGATGTCCACGACCGCGATGCGCCGCAGGTCGGTGGCGGCGCGGGCGTGTTGGATGGCGATGGCGACGTTGTTGAACAGGCAGAAACCCATTCCCGCGTCCGCGGTGGCGTGGTGGCCGGGTGGCCGGATCAGCGCGTACCCGGAGGTGATCTCGCCGCGGGCGATGGCGTCGACGAGTTCGATCAGACCGCCGGCGGCGAGCAACGCTATGTCGTAGCTGCCGTGCCCGAGCGGGGAGTGCCCGTCGCCGGCGTCGCCGCCTTCGGCGCGCAGGCTCTGCGAGCGGATGTGCTCGACGTGCCGCCTGGTGTGCACCCGGCCGACCTCCAGGTCGGTGGCGGGTCGGGGCGTGATGCGGACGAGGTGGTCGAGGAGTCCGGAGACCTCGAGCAGTTCGTGGATGCGGCGTTTGGTGTCGGGGTGCTCGTAGTGCGCGCCGGGCTGCACGCCGGCGACCGGGTGGGGTGGGATGAGGCCGGCGTGGGTGCGCGTGTCGTGCCAGACGAACAGCGGGTGGTAGACGTAGCCGGTTTCGGTCAGGTGGGTGGGAGGTGGCATAGGGGTGCCTCCGTCAGTGGATGGCCGGCGGGACGAGGGTTACCGCAGCGCTAGGCGTTGACTGGTGGCGCTTGTCGGCGTGGGCGTGGGATCGGTGCCCTGCTGGTGGCGGTGATGTCCGCGGCGAGGGCGTCGATTTGGCCGGTGCTGAGGCCGGGCATGCAGATGATGTGGCTGGTGGCGCCGTCGGTGGCCAGCAGCCACTTGGCGCGGACGGGTTCGGGTGGGGTGGGTAGAACGACGGTGAAGGCGTGTGGGTGTCGCCAGGCGGGCCAGCCGGTGGCTCTGATCTGATCGACGGCGTAGGCGGCGAGCTGGCGGGCCTGGTTGGTGCGCCAGCGGTGGCCTTCGCGGCCGTGGGTGGCGATGGCGTGCCACAGCAGCGCGGCGGACAGGCCGCAGCGGGAGCCGGTGACGGTGGTGTCGGCGCTGTCGGTGTAGGCGATGCGCCCGTGGTGAGCGCGGGCGCTGTCGCGGATGAGCACGACCCCGCACGGGGTTGGTGTGCCGAAGAACTTGTGGCCGGAGATCGCGACGCTGCCGATGCCGCTGGCGTCGTCCAGGCGCAGCCGGCCGTCGAGGGCCAGGGGGATCCCGGACAGGGCGGCGTCGACGTGCAGGTGCCCCGTGATGCCGTACTGGTCGAGCAGGGCGCGGATGCGGTCGGTGTCGTCGACGGCCTCGGTCATCGTGGTGCCGGCGGTGGCGACCACGATCGCCGGCCAGCGCCGCCTGCGACGCAGCTGCGCGGCCAGGTCCTCGTAGTCGATCTCTCCGTCCGGACCCGCCTGCACGATCACCTGGTACGCGCCGAGCATGGTCACGATCTTCGGAATCGAGTAGTGGGCGGCGGTGGAGTAGTAGACGCGGGCGGTGGGCCAGCGGCGGTAGGCCGTGTGCAGGGCCGACAGGTTGCCTTCGGTGCCGCCGGTGGTGACGTATCCCCACCGGTCGCCGGCGGGCATGGCGAGCAGGTCCGCGGTCCAGGAGATCACCGCCCGCTCCAGCACCCGGGTGTGCGCGACGCCGCCGGTGTCGGCGGGGTCGCCGATGTTGTTCCACAACCGGTGACCGAGCCGGGTGATGACCTCGGTGTGGTCGAGGTCCACCGCGCCGGGGTATCCGATGCTGATCGGCGCGGCGGCGTCGGCGTCACGGACGAGCTGGTCGAGGACAGCGGTGACATCGATCGACTCTTCGTTGAGGTTCGCGGCAACGGCGAGGTCGAGCGCGGTGTCCGTCACGTGGGCTGCCCTTCGCCGCACACGTACATGGTCAGGGTGTCGTGCAGGACCGCGAGCTGCCGCCACACCTCTCGGATCGTGTAGTCGCCGCGCTCGCAGAGGTCGGCGTGCGGGTTGTGCCAGTGCGCGGGCCGGTCCGCGTCGAGTGTTCTGGTGCTGCGGATGCCCTCGTCACCGATTCGGGAGTGCGGGTTGCGGTCGATGTGCATGGCGGTGCCGTCGGTCAGCAGCACGTAGCACTGGCCGCGCAGGTCCCACGCCGAGCGGTACCGTCCGGTCGCGGCCGGCTCGCGCAGGCTCCGGGCGACCTGGGTCCAGCGGCCCTCATCGGAGTCCAGGGTGCTCACCCCGACCCCGACGTAAGCGGCGGCGGGCGGCAGGGTCATGTCGCCGCCGTTGACCATCGACCCGTCCGGGCCCAGCGGATGCCACCGGTAGCGGCCGGCCACGGCGCGGGCGATGTTGGACGCCGCGGCCTGCGTCAGGTCAGCCAGCAGTCGCGGCAGGTCGTTGGACTCCGGTGAGGCGAGGAACAGCCGGTAGGCGGTATGCAGCCGGTAGCCGTGCGGCTCGCTGGGCGCCTCGGAGGTGAAGAACAACGCCACGCCGTGCGGGCCGAGCGCGTCGCGTGTGTCGAACCGCTGGTCAGCCTCGATCATGTGACCGGAGTTGAGGCGCTTGCACCGGTAGGCCACCTGCCGGCGTACATCCGCCCACCAACGGGCATCGGCAGAAGCCGCCTCGCCGTCCGGCTCCTCCCCCGTCGAGTACGACGGCCCAGATGGGGCTGGGGCTGGGGCTGGCGGTGGTGGGGGAATCGGCGGCTCCGGCGGGCGCTGGTACGGGTACTGGCCGGGGGCGAGGCCGTATCCAGGCGGTGGCATCTGGGCGGCAGGAGGCCGGTGGCCGGCCGGCGGTGCCGCCGCGGGTTGCTCGGGCCGCCAACCGGGGTGCAGCGGGTCAGGGCCGTACCGCCCGGCGGGCATGGCCGCGTGCGTCATCATTCGTCGACTCTCCATGTCAGATCGAGACGTTGATGGCGTCGGGAACGGCATGCGTCGCCGGAGTGCCACGACCGATACCGGCGTACACCTCGGGCCGGGACTGACGCAGATGACCGGTCCACGCCCCGCCCGCTAGGGCGGTGCCGGCCAGGATCGCCGGCAGCAGAAACGGCAGCGGCGACCCGGGGGCCGCGCCCAGCAGGGAGTCGACGTTGACCACCGTCAGCGCCAGCACCACCGCCCCGCCGAGCAGGCCGAGGGCGGGAGCCAGCCGCCACTGCCACACCCCCGCCCGGTCACCGCGCACCCGAGCTGGCGCCGCCAGCGCGGCAACCGACGCCGCCAGCAGCAGACACAACAAGCCCATCGCGCCCAACGTCGACAACCACGTGAACATCACGGCGAGGGGGTCTACGCCGGCGACGGCGAACGCGGCCACCACGAGCGCGGCCACCGTGGTCTGCGCCAGCGACCCGCCGCGCGGTGCGCTCACGCGCGTGCCGCTGCCAGCGCGCGCAAGCCCCGCAGGCAACACACCCTCCCGGGCCATCCCGAACACATACCGGGCGACAACCGAGTGAAAGGCCAGCATCGAGGTGATCACCGCGAACACCAGCACCACGCTCGCCAGGGAAACCCACCAGCCGCCGGCTCGCTCCAGGACCGCGAACGGCAGCCCGCCCGCCGGATCCGCCGCGACCGCCGCGACATCATCCGGGCCGACCGCCACCCCCATCGCCCACGCCGCCGCCGCATACACCCCGCCAAGAACCAGCGCCCCGGCGATAGTGGCCCGGCCAACCGACCGCCGGTCCGTGGCCTCCTCGACGAACGAGCCCGGCGCGTCGACACCCATGAACGCCGCGACACACAACGCCACCGCACCGCCGATACCGCTGACCGCCAGCCCGGAGGCGTTGAACCCGTCCCAGGACAACCCGCCGTCGGCCGGCTGCCCGAGCCCCGCGAGGATGAACACCGTCACGATCAGCAGCGACACCGCCAGCACCGTGGCCAGGACCCGGGTCGACAGCACGATCGCCCGCACCCCCAACACCCCGACCACCGCCAGGGCGATGCCCGCCCACACCCACCAGGTGCCGCCGAGCTGAGCGGCCAGCGTCGCCCCGAACAACCCGTAGAGGCTGACCTGGATCGCGTTGTAGGCCACCAGGGCGACCAGGCCGGCGGCCACACCCCAGCCGGGGCCCAGACCGCCCGCGAGGATGCCGTAGTAGGCCGCCGGGTGACCAACCTGCCGGGCCATCGCCGTGTACCCGACCGCCAACAGCGCAACCACGCCTGAGACCAGTAGGAACGTCAACGGCAACGCCGTCACCCCCGTGGCGGCATACGTGGCGACGATGCCTCCGGCGAGCACCACCATCGGCGCCGACGCCGCCGCACCGAACACCCACAACCCGGTCGGAGTCATTGTCCGCCGAGCCAGAGCCACCTGCGCGTGCGTCACCCTCACCGCTGACCCCGCTCCGGCGCGTCCGGGCACGACGAGTTGCGGCAGCCGCCCACCGGATGCCGCCGCACAACGGCGGCGTTGACGGGCACGAGATACACCGCCGCCGGCCGTACCGGGCCGCTCCGCCAGAAACCCCGGTCGCGGTCGAGGCGCCGCTGCGCGATGGCCGCGTCCGCAGTGAACCCGAACAGGTCGTGAGCACCATCGGGCCACTCGCGTCGAATCGCGTACCCCCACGCGAACTCCTCCGACGTCACGCCTCCCGCGTCCGTGACGGCGGCACCGGTATGGGCGGTGGTCAGCCGTGCCGGCCACCACCAACCGGCATTGAGCCGCCGCGGTGGAGCCAAGGTGCGCAAACGGGTGATAACAGGCAGCATGAGGGTGCCCTCCTTCGGAATCAGGGGTGCAACGAGGTAGCCCGCCGGGCCTGAGGTCATCGCCCACAGGTGATCGGCTTTCGGTATGGGCCCGGGGTCAGGGAGAACGGGGCGCCGGGATCACCCGGCCGCGAAACGGCGTCGCGCAGCGATACAGGCGCACCCGGCGCGGCAGCCCACCAAGCCGCTCACCGGCAGGACGACGCACCATCCGCCACAGCACCGGGCCGCCCGGCTTCAACAGGATCGGCGACCGCGGCTCGTAACCGAGTCGGGCGAACACACCCTCTCGAGGACGGTCGCTGGCGACCTCCGCGTACGCCGGCAGCCCGTCCACGTCCAGCACCCGGTGGTAGCCGGCCAGCAACTCGCTCGCGGCTGCCTCCCGCCCCGGACGGGTCGCGAAAAGGGCGAGGTAGTGATGCGGCGTGTCCGGGGGCACCGCGTCGACATAGGCGTGCAGCAACGCGGCCCGAGGCGCGTATGGACCGAGAAGCCGATGCAGGTCGTAGCACCACACCGACGACGGCGGCGGCGGCCGCAACCGCGCGTACCAGACCGCCACAGCACACCGGTCATCCGTGGTATCGACCCGGCCATGCGCCAACCCGCGCTCCAGCACGAACCGCGCGTAGCGGCGCAGCACCTCGCCGCGATCGGCCGCGTCCGGCACCAACCACACACCCAAGCCGCCAGTCGTCAGCGCCTCCGCGACGACCGGCACCAGCGCCGCCGTGTCCTCGCCGGACGCCGGGCGCACGATCGCGTCCATCAGCGTCACGTTGTTCCCTCTGGATTGGTCAATCTTCCCGGCCGGTGACCGCACCGCTGGCAGTGGTGCAGGAGCGACATGTTGGTTGTGTGCACGACACCCCCTCGAGGAACTGGCATTCGTTGGCCGTTCAGTGGCGGCGCTGAGTCGACACAGGAGTGACTTAAGGCGAGATCGATCGATGTCGGCCAGTCGCGTCGATCGTTTCCGACAATCCGCCGACAATCCCGCGACGGCGACCTGATGCAGACGTGAATGTTGGAGAATTGTCGGAAGTCGATGGCGTCTCTTATCGACACGGGCAACAGCGGATTCTGATGTTTTTGTCACCGCCTGCGGCGCCGTGGGTGGTGAGGGACCGTTAGCTGCGGCGGCAGTGATCGGTCTCCCGGTGTCCACTGCCCCTAGGAGGGGACGCACCATGGCCAGTCCATCCACGCCGGACGTTGAGGAGGTCGGCCGTCGGGCCGCCGAGATTCTCGACCGGATGCGAGCGCATCCGGCGTATGACCGGTTGCACAGCTCGTCGATGAAGTACTCCACCTGCTGGGCGACGTTCACCGGATACCCGGCGATCAGCCGCTGGTCCCTCGAGCGCGACGCCGGGCCGCTGCTGGTCGAGGCGCTGCGGGTGCTGGCGCTCAAGGCCGCGGTGTTCGAGCTGTCCGGCGGCGACGAGCAGGCCGCCGAGCTGCTGGTGCCGGCACCGGTAGACGAGATGATCCACGCGGTGCTCGCGCAGTTCACGCTGATGTCACGGATGCAGGCCGACCTGGGAGTGGTGTTCCCCCATGCGACGGAGCTGGAGGAGTTCACCTACACCCGCGGGTGTATCACCGACGCCTACTACGCCGCCGCGGGATGGGGTGAGCAGCCGCTGCGGTACTGGCTGGACTCGGCCGAGGTGACGCGACGCCTCGACCTGCTCAACGCCCACTACCAGGCCGCTGGTCTCGGCCGTGACGGGCGCAGCCACGACTTCGACTTCGACCAGCCGGAGGCGGTCGCCGCCGGGGTCAGCGGTTAGCCAGTTCCACGGACAGCACGCGCCGCATGGCCGCCACCACCTGCTTCGGATCGAACCGCTCGCCGGCCAGCCGCTCGGCCCGGCCGACCGCGGTGAAGATCCCCTCGGCGGGTGCGTCCCGCAGCACGGCGACGAGCCAGCCTTCCAGATCCACCACGTCGGCGGGCAGTTCCAGGGCCGCCGGTGTCGGCGCCGGCCGGGGCGCCTGGTCGGGGACCGGTTCCCCGCGCGAGGCGTACCGGCCGGCGGGAAGGCCCACCCGGAAGGGGTGGACGCACACGGCAACGCCGTCCGGGGTGGCACGCCACCCGAGGTCGGGGCGGTAGGCGAACTCGGGTCCGGGCCGGTCGACCACGTCGAACTGGCCCGGCCCGAGCTGCTGGGCGGGACACACGACGCAGGTCTGCTCACACCAGTGCGGAGGCGGCCCGGACATGGCGCCGATCGTACGGCAATCAGGAGGTATCAGGGTATGACGGTCTTATCCCCTCCACGTCCCGCCGTCATCGACCGCGCCCTTCGTGACGCCCGGACGTGGTGCGCGGGGCACACCATCGATGACCGGCCGGCCCTGGTCCACGCGGTCCGGGTCGCAGTGACCATCGGTGAACACGTGCCCGCGCCACCGCCGGAGGTGATCGCGGCGGCGCTACTGCACGACGCACCGGACCTCGCCCCTGCCGCGCTGGACGTCTACCAGGTCCTCACCACCGGCTACGGGCCGGAGGTTCCACGGATCATCGCCGCACTCCAGGCCGAACACCGGGCCCTCGACGAACCCGACCCGCCCATCCGCGTCGACGACCAGCCGGTGCTGCTCGCCTCCACCGCCGACAAGATCGTCGCGCTGACGTCGCTACTGCGGCGGGCCCGTGCCACCGGCGACGTGACGGGTTTCTTCGCCCAGCGGCCGGTGCTGTGCGGGCTGCTGCCGCACTTCCGGGCCTTCCAGCAGGCGGCCCATCCTCGGGTGCCGGCCAGCATGTCGGCGCACCTCGACGCCGTCCTCGCCCGGCTCGAACAGGTCGCCGCCGGCATCCTTTCAGCGGGTGTGCGGTGAATACCGCCAGGCTCGACGAGAACATCGTCGCGCAGCTGCGGTGTGACCTGGTCACCGCAGCGCGGCGGGTGCCGACCGGGCGGCAGGTCATCCAGGAATGGGAGCTGTCCGCCGTCGAACGGCTGTCCCTCTCCGACGGCAGCAGCCTGGTGTGCAAGGTCGCAGTAGCCCCGTTCACCGGCGAGGCCATCGTGTTGCGTGCCCTGAACGAACGCGACGCCGCCGCGCCGGTGCTCCACGGCTACGCGATGCGCCCCGAGGCGCTGGGCATGCTGATGGACGACCTCGGCGACCCGATTCGCGCCGCGACATCGGCCGAAGCCGTCGCCGCTGCCCGTTGGGTCCACGCCGTTGACGGCATCACTGGCCTGCCAACGTTCGACCATGCGGGCCTAGCGCGGCTGCCCGGACAGTCACTCGACGCGCTCGCTGGCCTCCGCGGGCAAGAGCGCTTCCCCGACACCAGCCACCAGATCGAGGAGGTGCTGGAACGGCTCGCCGCCGTCGCACAGCGCAGGGCGGACGGCGCTGAACGGTCACCGTTCGGGCTGTGCCACGGTGAGTTCCACCGCAGCTCGCTGCACGTCAGCCGTACCGGATGCCACCTCGTCGACTGGGCCAAGGCGTTCACCGGGCCGGGGCTGCTCGACCTGGCCACCTGGTTCGGCACCCGCACACCACCCGAACCCCGACTGCTCACCCGACTCATCCGCGCCTACGTGGGTGCAGGCGGGCACCCGGACGCGGAAGCCGACCGGGGTGGCCTACCCGCTGCCCGGTGGGCGTTGGGCTGGCACAGGGTGTGGGCGGCCTGGTGGTTCCTCACCACCGCCGCCGCCGGCCACCACCGGCCCGACACCGACCGACGGCACGCCCACGTCGTGCTCCGGCAACTCCACGGGGCCGCACAGCTACTCGACGCGGCGCCGGCCGGCGCCAGTCGTCCACAAGTGGAAGCGGGAAGATCATCGTGAAGCGTCTCATCATCGACACCCACGCCTCGTCCTGCTACTTCCGCACCTCAGTGGGCGGGGACGGCCGCAAAGCCCTGGTGCAGATCACCGAGCGGTGCAACCTGCACTGCGCCCACTGCTTCGTCTCCTCCACGGCCCAAGGGTCCGACCTGGCGATGGAGGACTTCACCTCCCGCGTCCTACCCCGGCTACTCGACGCCCGGGTGGAACGACTCACCCTCACCGGCGGGGAGCCCTTCGTCCACCCCAACCTCCTCGCGATCTGCCAGTCAGTAGCCGATCGAGGGCTCCCGGTCGGCATCTGCACGAACGCGACGCAGACCACCGACGAGGACATCGCCGCCCTGGCCGCGTTGGGCAACGTCCACATCAACGTGTCCTTCGACGGCTTCCGCCCCGCCAGCCACGGCAAGTTCCGCGGCGACCGGTCGTCGTTCACCACCACGCTCGCCACCACCCGCAAGTTGGCCGACGCCGGCCTACTCAAGGGACTCTTGTCGACACCGAACGCGCTGACCGTGCCCGAGGAGTTCGCTGACCTGTGCGCGTTCGGCGTAGAGATCGGCGCCGAATATGTGTTGATGAACCCGCTGTCGCCCTTCGGGCGAGGGGTGAAAAGCCGAGGACGGCTCGCCGCCACCGCGGCGGCGATGAACGCCATCCGCGCGGTGACCGACCGCTTCGCCGACCAGCTCGACCTCGTGCGGATCCGCTTCCCCAACGACGACCTGCCGCTGGGCGGCTGCGACGCCGGCAAGCTGATCTACGTCTTCGTCGACGGGCAGGTCGCGATCTGCCCGTACCTCGTCTTCGCCGCCCGCACACCGGCCTCCCAGCACCGCGACACCGAGTTCCTCGCCGGCAACATCCTTGCCGCGGACATCACCGCCGACCTCGACGGCCACGACTTCCACACCCGCTACCAGCCCGGCGGCAACCCGACCTGCGGCTCCTGCGCGCTCGGCGGGCGGTGCGGCAAGGGCTGCCCCGCGGCGGTCGTCGCGGCCGGCGGGCGCATCGGCGACGTCGACACCGACCAATGCCCGGTCACCGGCCCGAACGGACGGCTTCTGCTACCAATCGCCGTCGCCGAGGGGTGATCAGCCTGTTCATCGCCATCGAAGGCCCCAACGGAGTCGGCAAGAGCACCATCGCCCGCCGCCTCGCCGACCGCCTCGCCGACCTCGGCCCTGCCGGCGTGCACCTGACCGCGGAGCCCACCCGCACGCCGCTGGGCCAGCTCCTGCGACGGCAGGAAGACTTCCTCTACGGCAAGGCACTCGCCCTCGCGCTCGCCGCCGACCGCGCCGCGCACATCGAGAACGAGATCATCCCCCGTCTCGACGACGGCTTCCACGTCGTCACCGACCGATACGTCGCCTCGTCGCTGGTTCTGCAACGCGTCGACGGGCTCGACCTCGCCGAGATCTGGTCCTACAACCGGTACGTTCTACCCGCCACCGTCATCTACCTCGAAGACGAACCCGACGTCATCCGCGCCCGACTCGAAGCCCGACCGCACCTGACCCGCCTCGAACGCGCCGGCTCACCCGAAAAGGAACTCGCCCTCTACCGGGACGCGGCCCGGCACCTACACCGGCAGGAATGGCGCCAACACACCGTCGCTTGCAAGGGGCTCACCCCCGAGCAGATCGTGGCCACTATCCTCGGCCTCCTACCCGCCGACGTGCCCCTGACCAGCGAGGCCTAGCAACCATGCTGTCCGTCCTGACGATCAACGTGCAAGCAGCCGCGCCAGCCCGCGCCCAACGCCTGCTCACCTGGCTCCTGGCCCGCGACGACGACGTGATCATCCTGACCGAGACCAGCAACGGCCCCGGCACCCGACACCTCCTCACCGAACTGGGCGCCGCCAGCCTCACCGTCACCCACCAGCTCTCACCCGACGGCGACCGCGGCTGCGCCATCGCCACCCGCGTCCCGAGCCAACCAGCCCTACACCTCACCGCCGGAATCAGCCTGCCGGGTCGAGCCCCCGCCGTCACCCTCGACACCGACCCCGGGGTCAGCGTGCTCGGCCTGTACGTGCCCTCCAGCGACCGCGCACCCACCAAGGTCGCCAAGAAACGCGCTTTCCTCACCACCGTCCGAAACACCCTGGCCAAGATGCGCGCCGCCGACCGGAATCATCTCGTGGTGGGCGGGGACTACAACGTCATCAGCCGTGACCACCAACCGCGCTACCCCGGCTTCCTCGCCTTCGAGTACGAGTTCCTCAACACCCTCAGCGACCTCGGACTCGCCGACATCCACCAGAGCCTGCACCCCGGCGTGCAGGCCCACAGCTGGATCGGCCGCAGCGGCAACGGATACCGCTTCGACTACCTCCATACGGGCCCTGGGCTACTGCCCCACCTGACCGCCGCCGCCTACCTGCACCAACCCCGCCTAGACGGCCTTACCGACCACGCCGCGCACAGCGTCGACATCGACGTCCCGGCTACCGTCAGGCGCGGTGCCGTACTCGCAATGCCGACGCACTGAAAAGGCCGTACGTCCCCTGTACCTCTTGAAGGGCTCGACGGCCCGCGCCGGGGGGCCGGGCCACCGAGCAAGACTCCGACAACCACTCATCATCGAGCGGCACCACGACGATCTTGACCGGCACCGGCCCGTCGAGATACGCCGACGCTGGGCATTTGCCCGCCGGGGAGACGGGTGTCAGTGGAACTCGCTGGCAAGGTATTGCCCATACGGGCGCGCACCGGGAGCAGACGGTCACACCTGCCGTCACCCGGAGCAGTTAGGGTCTAGCCCATCGTTACCGCAGCGCCCGTCGGTGGGAGAAGCGGCCATGGTCGACAGCGACGAGATCAAGAGCGCCCGGCGCGACCTCGGCCGCACCCTGGCGCATGCTGCGGGACATACGCAGCACGGGTTCGCTGGGCTCGTTCAGTACGGGCGCAGTTCCGTCGCCAACACCGAGACCGGCCGTCAGCAGCCCGACCGTGCCTTCTGGGTGCGTTGTGACATGGTCCTCCAGACCGGTGGTGCCCTGGTCAAGGAGTACGACGCGATCGTCGCCCTTGCTCGTCAGCAGCGCCGTGCATCGGCGCTACGCGCCGCCGCACGCTCCACCCCCGTACTGCCGCAAGCGGATCGTGACGATGGCGCGACAGATCGCCAGTCAGACGATGCACGGGTGGGGCTGTCCGCGCTCGCTTTTGATCTCACCGAACTCAGCAGCGAACCCCCGATGACGAGGCCCAGTCCGACGAGATTCGACCCAGGTCGGTACCGAGTGAGCTAGGTCCCGTCAACCCCACTCTGATGCCGCACTGGATGGGCATGCTGCGCAGTGAACGAATCATCGCATCGAGTTCGTCCTGCACCTGCTCACCCGAATGCTGGGAGCTGACCACCAACTCCACCTCGACGAACGCGCCGAGCCCGTCGACGACGTCCACGCATACCGCCGCGCCGTCCCAATCGCCAGTTCGGCGCTGCCTGACGATTCGCACGGTTGGCACCCAACCCATCGCGCCTAGAGCAGCGTGCATCGCGTCACGGCCGAAGATCACGCATTCGTGCTCCAGACACGCCATCTCGTGGTCGATCGGCTTCTTCACTGTGAACAGATGTCGACCCTCCTGAATGCGCAGACGCGCGAACGGAACACCGATCTTTGACATGCCGTACGACCAGCCGGCCGGTGCGTACGCCTGGTCGTCCTGTACCGACGGCTCCGACAACAACACCTGCCGCTGGGCGAGCGCCGTGATCAACTCTCGCAGGTTGTCGACGCGGTACTTGGACTCAACCTCATGATTGGCCAGCTCGCAGGTCACGAGCAGGGAGCATTCGAGAATCGCAGGTCGCGCGAGTTCGGAACACTGCAGGCCGATGTCGGAACTTTGTCGGAAAGATGTTGGAAGAAGCCGCTGAGTAGCCGACGCATCACAGGTCTGCACTACAGTGCTCTCACGCCACCGCGTCTCGCCTCGCGCGAGCGTTCGTACCCATCGGGAGCTGCTGATGTCGAGCGTTCCACCGCAAGACGTAGCCAAGGCATGGATCGCCCTGGGTCAAATGCTCGCCCGCAGCCGTAAAGCCGCTGGTTACACGCAAGAGACCTTGGCGCCTCGTCTGAACTATGGACGGAGCACGATCGCGAACGTGGAGACCGGCCGGCAGCGAGTGGGGCGGGACTTCTGGACCCGAAGCGACGAACTGTTGGAGACCGGCGGCAGACTGGCCCGAGAATACGATCGCATCCGGCTTGCCAGCACCCGGCACGCGCCAAGCAGCATGCCTGCCACTCAGCCGTTACAGGTCGCTGCCGCGCCGTCGTCCTCCATGACTGTGGAGACGCTAGCGCGCACGGCCGGCACCGACTACCTGATGGGCGAGTGGAACAGCTTCTCCACGCTCACCAGCATGCTGGCGCAGCAGCGCCAGGCCGTGTCACCCGACGCGCTACTGGGGCTGATCGAGGCACACCGTGATTGCCTGTCGACGCTCTACCGCAAAGCCGGCCGTGCACCCATCCGTGCTGATATCGGAGCCATGCTCGCCGAAGCCTCGATCGTCGCCAGCCGGCTGTGGAGCGCACAGGGCAATCGTGCCCTCGCACTCGCTCACTGCGCCTACGCCCGCCAGCTCGGCGACAGGCTCGGCAACCGCAGGATCAGCGCGACCGCACGGATCTTCGAGAGCAACCTCCACTCGGAAGCCGCCACACTGATCGAAGCCGACGGTGACATCATGATCGGCCTGCGGCTACTCGACGAGGCCGCTCACGCCTCGGAAGATCTCAACCCCGCCGCACGAGCTCGACTAGCCGCCGAGCAGGCCCAGGCCTATGCCGCCCTGCGACTTCCACGCGAGGCTACCGCGGCCCTGAAGCGCGCAGAAGAAGCGGTCAACGACTTGTCACCGACTGACTGTGTGGGCCTCTACAGCGACTGGAGCAACGCCCGCCTCCACGTCTATGCGGGCACATGCCATCTTCTTCTCGGCCAGCCCGACCAGGCTGTGACGGTGCTCGAAAGTGCAGTACAAATGCTGGAACACGACCACGCCAACATCAACGTCGTCCTCGCAGCAGCAGTAGACCTCGCCAGCGCCTACGCAGAAACCGGCGAACTTGAACAATCCTGCACCCTGCTCGGCAACACCTACGATCAGCTGAAAGGCGGTGGAAACCATCGAGGCATCGCCCGAGCTCAACGAGCCCGAGAGCGGCTAGCCCCATGGCGCGCTGAGCCGGTTGTCCTCGAACTTGAGGAGCAGATGGCCGCCTAACAGGTAGCCGGCGACCCGCCCGAACTCAACAGCGAACTGACGGCGGCCACCACCGTCGTTGGGTCGAGACTGTCGAGTACCAGGTCAGGTTCGTAGGAGATCAACTCTTGACGACCAATCCGGTGAGCTACAACGGCGACACGAAAGCCGGCGTGACGTGCGCAAGCGATATCGTTGGGCGCATCCCCGATGACGATCACTCGAGCAGAATCGAGCTGATGACCGTAAATCGCGGAGTAGCGTCGAGCTACGACCGCCGGAAGCTGAAAGCGATCTCGAGCGTCCGACCCGAACCCGCCAATGCGAAGATCGAGAAACTCATCCAAGCCCGACACGTGCAGCTTCACCTCGGCGGCCGAACGCAGATTTCCGGTCAGAACGGTCTGGACGAAACCACGGCCGTGCAACTCCGCGATGCTCGCCGCAGCACCTGGATACGGCGGCTGGACCTCAGCCAACTCCTGCCGACCCTCTTGCATGACCGCGGCAATGGCCTGACGGAAGGCGGGTATGCCCGCCTCCGCAGCCGACGCATCGACGCCCGAAGCGATCGCCGTGTCGATGGCGATCGACTCGTCCGTATACCCATGCACCTTCTTGTCAGGAAAGACAACCTCGGACTCCGCGATGCCGTACGCACGAGCGATCGCTCGCGTCAGCCAGCGCAAGTCCGCGGGGATGAGCGTCCCGTCAACGTCCCAGATGACCAAGCCTGCGCTGCCGTGGTTCATAGATGCATCGTCGCACGCGCACGGGCAGGTAACCCTGTCGAGCATCGCCGGGTTCGCGGCCGGGCCGGGACGGCCAGACACCAGACACGGTCGCGGCGGTCATCGACCTGGCGATGGCACCACCTGAAGCTGCGGAACCAGATGCGCCAGGAAGCCCAAGATGCGCTGAACGCGATCAACCCCGCGCGCGGACCCAGCCTCAACACCGTCATTGATCGACTCGGTGGCATAGAAGAGTGGGCATCGCGCCGCTTGACGGCCGAGCTTGCCAATACCCGTGACGCCGCCGCCCGATGGTGCAGCGCGGTACTGCTCGCCAATTTCGTTAATGCCAAGGACGGCGGCGCTCGATCCGCGCTAATATCCGCCGTCGAGCGTGAAACGTGCCGTGAGAACCTACGGGCGTACGCGGCAGTCTTGGCTGGCATCACCCCTCTAGCGATGGGATAAGCGAATGAAACTGTTGAGCGTCAAGCCTGGCGAAGAGGTAATCGAAACGCTCACGCGGCGGGCCGCAGAAGAGGGAATAGTGAACGGCGCTATCGTCTCTCTCATCGGTGCCGTCGATGAGTGCGCAATCAGCAACATGCCCGCAACCGACGCAAGCACGGATATTGTCAGCGAGTATCGGCAACCGCTTGAGCTAAGTGGCACCGGAGAAATCCGTGACGGCAAAGTCCATGTGCATGTGGTACTCGGCCGCGAGGGTGACGCCGCACTTGCCGGCCACCTGCACCGGGCGCGCGTCGAAACGTTCTTCGTCCACGCGTACACCCTTGCGATGCACGAGGAGTGACCAGCGCTCAACCGGCCCACCATGGTCGCCTGCGTGAGTCCAAGTGAGCCCGATGTGAGCCCGGACGCCGCTCAAACGGATCATCACTTGCTCGGACTGAACATCACGGTGAGGGGTGCCTACCAGCATTGATCGCCTCCGGAACCGGAGCCGGCCCCTTCCTCACCGCGACCTACGGCTTCCCCGGCTCAGAGCGAGTCCTCACCAGCCGAGGACTCATCCCGCGGGCTTCCTCGACCCCTACATGCCCGAATCCTGCTCCACCTCACCCTCGCCGCAGGTGCCACTACCACCCGTCAGCTATCACAGACCTTCCGCACAGACATCCATCCGGAACAGCCCTGGCCGTGGCCGTCCCCAGCAACCACCACGTCATGTGACTGAAGGAGTCCGCTTGCGCAGCCGCGAGATCGTCACCGGGCGCACCATCCTCGTCGTCTTCGACCACGGCGAGGACTTCTACGACGCCCTCAACCGCACCTGCCGCGCCCACGGCATCCGTCAGGGCTACATCCCCACCTTCATCGCCGGTCTCGCCACCGCAGACCTCGTTGGCACCTGCGAGCGCCTCGACAACCCGGACGCTCCCGTCTGGAAGAAGGTCCACCTCACGAACATCGAAGCCCTCGGCGGCGGCACCCTCGCCTACGACCCAGACACCGATGCACTCCAGCCGCACATCCACCTGACCGTCGGCCTCAAGGCACACGGCGCCACCGCCCACACCAGCCACCTGCTCGCCGCGACCGTCCAGTTCCTCACTGAGATGGTGATCGTGGAGATCGCCGAGCCCGCGCTGCGGCGGGTCCGCCAACCGAACCTCTACGACGTGCCGCTCCTGCAGTTCCCCTGAACCCCGTCTGGTGGCTCACCGCCGTTGTCAGGCGCCTCGGCCGCCTACACGGACGGCTCCGGCGCTTTGGCGGCTCGAAGCAGGGAATCGTAGGTTTGCGTGACACGCTCGACCGCAACCCCCAGCGCCATGACCTGCTTGTGCAGTCGCTCCTGCGTCGTTGCGCCAGCCTCGTCCTCCCGAGCCATGGTCTCCAGTTCCAGAAAGGTCCCCAGCCCGTCGACGACGTCCACGCAGATGGTTACCGCACCCCAGGCGCCGACTCTGCGGGTCTTGGTGATCCGCACGGTCGGCGTGAAGCCGATACTCAGCAGCGCGTCGTGCATCTGCCCTCGGTCGGCGACAACTGTCTCGTGCTCCAGGCAGGCCAGCTCGTTGTTCATAGGCCGCTTCACGGTGAATACGTGCCGGCCGGCCTGCGTACGCAGCCGCGCGAAGGGAACGCCCCGCTTGGACATCCCATACCGCCAGGAAGAGGGTGCGTACGCCTGATCGTCTTGGCGTACCGGCTCGGACAGCGCGATGCCTTGGTCAGCGAGTGCCGCGAGTAACGCAGGCTCGTCCCTGACCAGGTACTTGACCTCAACCTCTTGCACCGTGGCAGCCTATACATCCCCTGGTGGGGCGGGCCCTCGCCGCCAGGCGGACCGTACCCAACCTGGGCAGTGTTGGGCTGGAGTCAGTGCTGGTCATCCGATTGTCGGCGGATTGTCGGAGCCGACTGGCAGGGCTTACCGACATCGACGAGCACTTGGTGGACTCACCTCAAGAGTCGTGCGCGGCCGGCTGTTCCCAACGGTGGCCGTGGGTCCGCCAGGGGCATCCATCCTCAACGCATCGCCAGGGACGCCGTGGGCGCCCGCAGCGGGCTCGAACGAGACCCGCGTCGACAGCTGGGGCGGCGATGCCGTTGAGAGAAGGAGAGCGCTTGTCATGGGCTTGCCTCAAGCGTTGGCCGGGCAGGAGATCGCCGGAAACTGCGGGCGGTTCATCTGCATCGAGGGGATCGACGGTGCCGGCAAGACAACCGCTGTTGGCCGTGTCGTCGAGGCGTTGCGGCGGCGTGGGATCCCAGCCGTGGTCTTCGACAAGAAGAGCACGCAGTTCGGCTCGGACTACGTGCGTCGCCATGCCCGCGAGCTACGGGCGTTGATCTGGGAGCACCCCGCCGACGACCCGTACCTCGAATTGGGCGACATGCACTGGGTGTACCTGCAAGCCGCCTGGTACTCGGCCGCGGCGCACTGTGCGGTCCGGCCGATGCTCGAGGCCGGGCAGGTGGTGGTGACGGACACCTGGACCTACAAGTTCCTGGCAAAGCTGGCGATGCGCCCGGATGTGGACCTTGCGGCGGCGGCTGCGGTGTTCGATGGACTGCCGCAGCCGGACCTTGTCGTCCGTCTGGACCTTGACCCTGTGACGGCGGCAGCTCGCAAGGCGACATTCGGTATCAGTGAGGCGGGCAACCACGAGGGCGACGTGGCGCTGACCCGGGAGGCATTCGTCGGCTACCAGCGGCGCTTGGCCGAGGTGCTCGACGCGTGGACGGACCAGCACGGTTGGACGCCTCTGGACGTCAATGGCATGTCGCCGCAGGACGTCGGTGAAGCGGTCACCGAGCTGGTCGTGGCCACTCTTGATGGGCGGCGTTCAAGGTCGGCATCTGTTGGCACGGCTGGTCGGTGATCGGCGTGTATCGCATTGGCAAGCGGTTTTCCTTCGACGCCTCGCACCGGCTGCCGGGCTTGCCTGAGGGGCACAAGTGCGGTCGCTTGCATGGGCACACCTACACAGTCGAGGTGGTGTTGGAAGGCGACTCGCTCACCGGGCCGGGTTTCGTGACCGACTTCGGTGATCTGGCCCCGTTCGGCCAGTACATCAACGATCACCTCGATCATCGGCACCTCAACGACGTCCTGGGCGACATCGCACCCACGAGTGAGCGGCTGGCATGGCACCTCGCGCGGTGGCTTGAGGACAACTTGGCTGGTTCGCTGGGTGGTCGGCTTGCTGTCGTCCGAGTGTCCGAGACGCCCAGCAGCTGGGCCGAGTACGTCCTGGACCTGACGTGAGCACGGTGCTTTCGCCGATGTCGGACCGGCGGCTGCTGCTGGCAGACGTGTTCGGCCCGACGTTTCAGGGCGAAGGCCCGTCGACCGGGCAGCAGGCGATGTTCGTCCGACTCTCCCGATGTAATCTGCGCTGTCCTGGCTGCGACACCCCCTACACGTGGGACACCCGCCGCTACGACCTGCGGGAACATACGGTCGCCGCATCCGTCGAGGCCGTCACGGCGCAGGTGCTCGCCGCACCGCCAGCCTTGGTGGTGATCACAGGCGGGGAGCCGCTGCTGCAACAGCCCACGGTGACCGCGTTGGCTGAGCGGCTCGTCGCCGCCGGGCGCCGGGTGGAGATCGAAACCAACGGCACGATCGCCCCAAGCTCCGCGCTGACCGCCGTGGTGGACCGGTTCAACGTCTCGCCGAAGCTGCCGTCGTTCGCCGCCGACGGTGACCGGCCAATCAACGGCGCCGCGCTGGCTGCGTTCGTGGCGACGGGACGGGCGGTGTTCAAGTTCGTCGTCACAGGGCCGGGCGACTTCGACGCGGTCGGCGACCTTGCTGAGCGGTACGGGTTGGCGCCGGTGTGGGTCATGCCGGAGGGCACTCGTTCCGGGCGGCTCGTGGCAGACCTTCGCACGATGGCGGACGAGACGCTGCGGCGTGGGTGGAACCTAACTGGTCGACTGCATGTGCTGCTGTGGGAGGACACCCGTGGACGCTGACCTGGGCACACCCCGGCTGGTCGTGGTCGGCGGTGTCTCCGTCGACCAAATCAGCACACCGCTACGGCGCGGGGTGCAGGTCCTCGGTGGCGGCGGGCTCTACGCGGCGCTGGCCGCCGCCACCCGCACCACCGTCGGCCTGGTCGGGATCTGCAGCGACCACCCGCTGGCCGCGGGCCGGCCGTGGCGGCCCGCGGTCAGCGATGCAGGGCTGGTCACCTTGCCTGGCCGTAGCCTCGCCTTCGACATCAGCTACGACGGGGACGGTCAGGCAACCTACCGCACCGACCGCGCCGCGGATGAGCAGTACCTGCATCCCGGACAGGTGCCGCCGCTCTACCGAGGCGCCGCCGGGTTTCACCTGTGCGCGCTGGGCGACCCGGTCACCCAGCTGCACTACGCGACAGCCCTGCGCGCGATGTCCGGCAACAAGCATGCTCGGATCAGCGCCGGCACGTTCCTGGCCCGTATCGCCGCCGACCGCAGCTGTGTGTTGCGGATGCTCGACGCCTGCGACGTGTTCGTGTGTTCCGCACCGGAAGCCACCACTCTCGCTGGCGTGACGCAGGTGGCTGACGCGCTCATGTGGCTCGCCGGGACGGTCGGCGGACCGGGGCGGGCGGTGGTGGTTACCGACGCGGCCAGGGGTTGCCACGTCGTCACAAGCGAGGCTGTGTACCGGATTCCGACGTTTCCTCGCCCTGCCGTGGATCCCACCGGCGCTGGCGAGGCGTTCGCCGGAGCGCTCGCGGCCTGCCTGGCCGAAGGTGACGAGCTAGTGAGCGCCGCTGGGTACGCGTGCGCGGTCGCGTCCCTTGTGGTGGAGGACTTCGGTCCGGCGGCGCTGCTGCACCCCGACCAGGGTGTGCTGGCCACGCGCGTGGCCGCCCTGTGCCGTTCCGTCGTCGAGGTAGGGAGCTGACGGTGGGACTGTTCGTAGCGGTGGAGGGCATCGACCACAGCGGCAAGACGACCCTCGCCGAGAGCCTGTACCGGACGTTGACCGGCCGGGGTGTCGCCGTCGGACGGCACAAGGAGCCCACCAGCGCACCGATCGGGAGTCTGCTGCGGAGTCTCGCGGTCGAGGAGCCCGCCTGCCCGGCCGCGTTGGCGTTGTTGTCGGCCGCCGACCGGCACCACCAGCAGCCAACGTTGCGGGCACTGCTGCGTGAGGCGCAGGTCGTGATCTCCGATCGGTACTACCTGTCCGGGCTGGCGTACCACCACGCCGACGGGATCGGTCCCGCCTTCTACGCCGCCTGCGCGGCCGGCGTGCGGATGCCGGACGTGTACTTGTACCTCGATGTGCCGGTGCCGGTGGCGGCGAGCCGCGTGGACCGGCCGCCGGACAGCCGCTGGGAGACGGCGGAGTTCACCAGCCGCCTACCGGGCGCCTACCACACCTGTCTCGCCCTGCTGCGCGGCCAGGGAGCCGACGTCGTCGTTCTCGATGCGCAGCAGCCTGCCCCAGCCGTCTTGGCCGCCGCGTTGGCGGCGGTCGATGACCGGTTGTCCGCCCCCACGTCGAGAGGCAACGCCGCATGACAACCCTGCGCTGCACCGCCCTGATTCTCGGTTCCGGCCCGGCGGGACTGTTCGCCGCCGACGCTCTGCTGCGCGCCGGTGTCACTGACATCGTGATCGCCGAGCGGGGCCGGCCGATGACGCGGCGGGCCTGCCCGCCCGGCCCGGGCTGCGAGTGCCGCACCTGCCCTGTGCTGGAGGGGGAAGGCGGGGCGGGTTCCTTCTCCGACGGAAAGATCACCCTGTCCGCGGTGCGCGGCACGCACTCCCAACGCCTGTTCACCGACGTCCAGGCGGAACAGCTCGACATCATCGCCGCGGCCGTTCGCCGCAACGTCAGCGACGCCGTCGACTACGCCCCCGTACCGGAACTGTCCGCCCTGGCCGGGCACGAGACACGGCTGCGCGGCGAGTCGTACCCGCTACTGCACGTGGGATCCGACGGCATCCGCGAGTTCGGCCACCGGTTCAGCGCCGAGCTCCAGGACCGCGGCGCGCGGCTGCTCACCGGCGTCGACGCCACCACGCTGCGCATCAGCGACGGCCAGGTCGTCGGAGTCGTCGGCCGCGACCGCTCTGGTCCGCTCACCATCGACGCCCCGGTGGTCGTCGCCGCGGTCGGTATGGTCGGCACACCCTGGTTGGAACAGCAGCTCACCGCCGCCGGCGTCACGCTGGAGACTGGGCCGGCGGACATCGGCATCCGACTGGAGACCTCGGCAGCCGCACTCGACCCGCTGATCGGCCAGTTCTACGACTTCAAGGCCCACCACACCAGCCCCGGCGGCATCGACGTGCGCAGCTTCTGCGTCAACGGCCACGGCTACATCGTCAACGAATTCCACCGCCCCCTGAACATCCGCGGCGTCAACGGCCACTCGTTCCTGCACCGGCGCAGCGACCTGTCCAACCTGGCGATCCTGGCCACCGTCACCGAGGCGTTCACCTCCGACCCGAAGGCGTACGTCCGGGACACTGCCCGCGCTATCACGGCCGCCACCGGCGGCTACCCGGTCCGGCAGGCCCTCGCCGGGTTCCTCCCTGACGGGGCGACCGGGCAGCCGCTCGGCGTTGCCGCGTCGAACCCGAAGACCCGCGCCGGTGACCTGCGCGCGGTGCTGCCGCCGCCGTTGTCTGACGCGTTCGCCAGCTACATCACGGCCCTCGGTGCCGCTCTGCCGCCGGTGCTCGCCCCGGACACCGTCCTGTACGCGCCGGAGATCAAGTACTACAACTACCGCGTCCCCATCGACCCGGCCACCTGGCAGAGCCGCGATATCGCCGGCCTGTACGTGGTGGGCAACGCCGCCGGCTACACCGCCAGCCTCTCGGCCGCCGCCCTCAGCGGCCTGATCGCCGGCCAAGCCATCGCCGACCAGGCACGGGTGGCGAGCCTGCGATGAGCGCCACCACCGAGTTCGACCTGCCGTTCGCCACGCCGCCGGACCTGGACGCCACCATGGACATTCAGATCCCGGCGCTGGCCTGGCGGCCCGATCCGGCAGGCGGCTACCGTCGGGTGCTACACCTCGGCGGCCACCCGATCGTCGTCACCGTCCGCGAGGCTGACGGCGGCCTGCGTGTCACCGCGAGTCACCCTCACAACGAGTTGCCTGGACTGCTGCGGCGGATGTTCCCGGTCCAGGTCGCCGATTTCGACCTCGGAACGAACCCCGTCTGGGCACAGTTGCAGGCCCGGTACGGCGGTGTGATCGTCATGTGGTCGCCGCCGTTCGAGGCGCTGGTCATCACCGTGCTGTCGCAGAACCGCACCGGCGAGATCGTCCGCCGCGTCTACCCGAATCTCGACCAGCTCTGCGGTGGTCTGACGCCGCAGAGCCTGGCCGCGCTAAACCGCGACGTGCTGCGCGCCGCCATCCGCTCCGCGGGGCCCTACAAGGCGGATCGACTGGGCGAGCTCGCCGCGCTGGTCGCCGTCGACGGCCTCGACCGGTTCGACGAGCTCATCATGCACGGCCCGACCGCCGACGCGCTGGCCTACCTTGAGGCCCTGCCCGGGGTGGCGCACAAGACCGCCGCCTGCGTGCTGGTGTTCTCCGCCCGCACCACCACGACCATGCCGGTCGACGTGCACCTGTTCCGCGTCGCCGACCGGCTCGGCCTGGCCCGCCACGACGGGAAACTCACCCCCAGCGTGCGCGACGCCGTGATCGCCCAGCTGCTCACCCACGGCGCCGACGTCGCGCTGGCGCACTTCGTGTTCCTGCTGGTCGGCCGGACCACCTGCACCGCCGGCCCGCCCGCCTGCACCGCCTGCTTCCTGCGCCGCGACTGCCGCCACGCCAGCAGCTCCCAACCGAACGAGGAGAACCAACGTTGATCGACGTCGCGGTCATCGCCAGTACGCCGCACCTGGCCGGCCTGTCCACGGCCGGCAGCATCGACATGGCGCTGACCCATCTCGTGCTCACCGAACCCGCTCAGGCCGCACACTTCGCCGCGCGCGCCCAGTCCGGGAGCCGGGTCGTGCTCGACAACAGCGCCTACGAGCTGGAAGAGACCACCGGTCAGGGTATGAGCGCCGAGGCAGTCCTACGCGCCGCGCACCTGATCAACCCGGCGGTCGTCATCTGCCACGACGTGCTCTACGACGGCCCCGCCACCGTCGAAGCCACCCGCCGGTTTCTGGCCGAGGCCGCGGACCTGGCCGAACCCGGCCGGTTCACGTACATGGCCGTGCCGCAGGGCTCCACCCGCCGCGCGTGGCTCGATTGCCACGCGCGGCTCGCCGACCTGCCCGGCGTCGACATGATCGGGCTGAGCAAGCTGTCCGTGCCCCGATGCTTCACCGGCCCGGTCGCCGAAGCCCGACTTGACTGCCTGGCCGCGCTTACCAGCGACGGCAACCCACCGCTACCGCTGCATCTGCTGGGCGGCGACCGATCCCTGATCTGGGAGCTACGCCAACACCACAAGCGCGGCTACGACACGTTCATCACCGGCAACGACTCGTCGTTCGCTTTCTGGTACGCCGCCCACGACCTGCCCGCCGACGCCCGCACCGGCAGAGCCGAGCGGCAAGCCCCGGACAAACCGAACCTGCACGACCATGTCCTCGACCCGGTGCAACTCGCCGCCGCCCACCGGCACGTCGCCCTGCTGCGCGACGCGGCCGGACTCCCACCCCTGCCCGCCGAGACGCCCACTGAGCAGGAGGCGGCATGGCGCTGACCCGCCACATCCACGTCACGACCCAGGTCGAAGGACTGCACCGGTGGCCGGACGCCGGCCCACCCGACGGCTACCTCGCCTCGCCCCACCGGCACCTGTTCGTCGCCTTCGTCGAGATCTCCGTCGAGCACGGCGACCGCGAGCTGGAGATCAACGCGGTCGCCCGCTGGCTCACCACCGTCCTCGGCTCGTTCGCTGATCCGCCCGACCGTCCGGACGGGCCGCTGGACTTCGGCACCCAGAGCTGCGAGCACCTCGCCGAAAGGCTCGTCGCAGCGATCACCGAGCGGTACGGCACTCACCGGCGGGTGCGCTGCACGGTGGCCGAGGACGGCATCCTCGGCGGTGGAGTTCAGTGGGACCCAGACCCGGCGGAGGCCGGCCAGTGAACCCCTCAGACCAGAGCACCCGCGGCTGCTGTCAGATGCCCACGCATCAGAATCCCATCCCGGCGCAGGCCCTCCTCAATGTCCCGCGCTGGGTAGCTGGCGACGCCGGCGTCATTGAGGATCTGCATCACCGTCGGGTGCGGCTGCACCTCATCCACCGATGCCTGCAACACCCCGTCCACGTGATGCCCGCCGGCGGTCACCCGCGTCGCGGTGCCGGCGCGGAACGCGAACATCACGAAGTGGTAAGAGCCGTCCTCGGCGCGGATCTCGTACACCCCGGTCGGCGTCAGCGAGCCCACCTCGAAGCCGGCCTCCTCCACCGTCTCCCGGCGGGCCGCGTCGTGCGCCGACTCCCCGAACTCCACCTTGCCACCCGGCAACAGCAGCCATCCCGCGTACGGGCCGCGCTGCTGCCGTACGAACACCACCTGCCCGGACGGGGTGGGGACGACCGCCAGCGCGGCGATGGTCGGCTTCGCAGTCACAATCACCCGTCCCCGGTACGGAGTCCAACGGCGCCCGCACCTCGCATCAGCGGTCAGCGACCGGGCGAGAGACGCCCGTGGCACCCTACCGCCGGTCTACTGCGCGCCCTCCACGACACGCCCCGGCGCTCCATGCAGAGAGGCGAGCCTCAATGACATATCCCGCCGCCGGCCAGGCGCTGCTGCTCATCGCGGACGCCGACCTGCTCCACCAGCCCCGGGCACTGCGGCCGGACGAGCCGATGACCGTGGTCACCGTGCCCACACCGCCGCAATCAGACACGCCGCACACCATCATTCCCAGCTTCAGCGGCAACCGACTCCTGCCGGTGCTCACCCGGACCCACGACGGAACCCGCCAGCACATCCAGCAGATCCCGGCCGACGCCCTGCTGACCGGTCTGCACCTCGGCCGCGCGCTCACCGATGCGCTGACCACGATCGGCGGGGCTGACCCGCGTGGCCACACACCGCTGTTCTGTGCCACCGCCCACCCAGACGGCTGGCACACCTACAGCCGGGTGCACCTGCGTCCCGACGCCGGCTGCTTTATCCGCACCTCCGCTACCCCCGCCGGTGATCCGACCGATGCCGTCGGCTGGATACGCGACGCGGTCACCCGCCATGGGGCGCACGCCGCGCAGCTCAACAGCCTCGACGGCGCCATCGCCCAAGCCCACATGGGCAAGGAAATCGAAACCAAGTTCACTCTGCGGCGCGACAGCCCCCTGTGGCCCCTCGCCGTCGATCTGCACGACCGGGTCGCCGCCGGAGCGCTACCCGAGATGGCACCCCGCTTCCGCGACCCCCTCGAAACGTGGGACTTCGCCAACACCCTCTTCGAGGTCCACGGGCCGGGCCCGCAGCGCGGCTACGTCTCGTTCCTCTATACCCGGCCCGGCATCTACCAGGTCAAACGCAAGAACTACGACACTGACGCCCTGGTCCGCCACGAGCACGTCGACATCGACGTCACCATCACCGAGCCCCTCGACCGCTACGTACGCGACACCCTCGGCCTTCTCGTGCGGCCCATGCCCGGCTTCCGCCGCATGCGCTACGACATCAAGTTCGAGTCGCTGCGCACCGGCCACCACTACGGCATCTTCGTCGACCGCTGTACCCTGCACGCCGACCCGACCGAAACACTCGTCCAGGTCGAGGTCGAATACCTCCGCAGCCGAAGCGTGCTGCCCCTGGACGAGCCCGCCGTCTTCACCGAAGTCGAGCGCATCACCGACTGGGTCGCCGGCATCCTCGCCGAGCACGCACTGCCCGCCCAGCTCGGCTACTACTCCAAGTTGTCCTTCCTCCGCGACGTCGTGGCACGGCGTCCGCACCTCCTGCCGCCGGTCGACAAGGACACCCATGACCAGTGACCCCAGCACGACCATCGCCCCGCCGGACCTCGAGTCCGCCCGGGACGCCGCCGCACAGTTTCTCAAGGCACTGGGGGTGGACATCGACGCCCCGGCCACCGCCAACACCCCGACCCGGATGGTCGCCGCCTACGCCGAACTGCTCGCCCCGCGCCCGTTCACCCTCACCACCTTCCCGAACGACGCCGCCTACGACCGCCTCGTCACCGTCCGAGCGATTCCGTTCCACAGCCTCTGCGAGCACCACATGCTGCCGTTCCGCGGCACCGCCGACGTCGCCTACCAGCCCACCGACAAGATCGTCGGGCTGTCGAAGCTGGCCCGGCTCGTCGAACACACCGCCAGACGCCCCCAGGTCCAGGAGCGTCTGACCCAGCAGATCGCCACATACCTCACCGAGCACCTCGCACCAGCCGGCGTCGGTGTCCTCGTCCGCGCCGAGCACCTGTGCATGACCTTGCGCGGCGCCCAGGCGCCGGGCGCCGAGACGATCACCACCGCGCTGCTCGGCACGGTCCGATCCGACGCGGCGCTGCGCGACGAGTTCCTGCACCCGGCCCGGTGAGCAGTGAGATGACGCGGGCAACATCGTGGCCATCACCGCGCAGCGCAGCCGCCGGTAATGTGACGACCCCGGTCGCGGTCCTGCAGGTGCCGATGCCGTCCCGGACCGTGCGGTTGCGCCTCAAGCTCGAAGCCGCGAACCGGTATGGCTCCGTCAAGGTCCGCACCGCCCAAGCCCTGCTCGACTCCCTCGTCGCCCGGGGCGCTCTCCGACCCGGCGGGCACGTCGTCGAGTCAACATCCGGGAACCTCGGCATCGCCCTCGCCGGCCTGTGCCGCGAGCGCGGCTACCGGTGCACCCTCATGGTCGACGCCGCCACACCCTCCTACAGCCTGACCGCGATGACCGAACTGGGCGCAGACGTCGTCACCGTCGACGCAGCCGACCCGATCCACCAGATCCACGCGCGCATCGACGCCGTCCGCGCCTTCCGGCTCGACCATCCCGACACCGCGTGGACCGACCAGTACAGCAACCCCGCCGGCCCGGCCGTCCACGCCGCCACCACCGGCCCCGAGCTCCTCGGCCCAGCCGCGCTCGGGCAACCCGACGCCGTCACCATCCCCGTATCGACCGGCGGCACACTGGCCGGTGTCATCGCGCACCTACGCGGGCATGCCCCCACCGTCCGCGTCGTCGCCGTCGACGCCGTCGGCTCGGCCGCAACCGGCAAACCACTCCGGCCGCGCCCCCGCAAGCTACCCGGCTTCGGCTCCGGTCTCGTCTCCCAGCTCATCCGCCCCGACGAGTGCGACCGCGTCATCCACGTAACCGACGACGACGCCGCACACGCCTGCCGCGTCATCCGAGCCCGCACCGGGCTATCCCTCGGCGGCTCAGCCGGCGCCGCCGTCACCGCCGCGACTCGGCTGGCCCTCGACGACCCCACCATCAGCGACATCGCCTGCCTCTGCCCCGACGGCGGCGACCGTTACGAAACCACCATCTACGCCGCTGCCGCCGAGCCACCAACGACAGTCAGCGACATCGGCGCCATTACCGCCCTCCACCACGCCGTACTACCGCAAGGAGGCGTCTTCCATGCCGCTTGATCCGCTGCTGTACCTCAGCGAGGCCGACGTCACGAAGCTGTGCCAGTCACTCGATCCGCTCGCCATCGTCGAGGACACCTTCCGCCGTGTCGCGCGGGGAACCGCAGGCGTCGCCGCCGAGGCCGCCCTGAGATGGACCGCACCAGACGGCACCGCCGCCCGCAGCCTCGTCCTACCAGCCAACTCCGGCAACACCCACGGCTGCAAGATCATCAACTCGTGCCTTGGCAACCTTGACCGCGGGCTTCCACGAGCCCACGGCCTGATCGTTCTGCACGACCATGCCACAGCGGCGCCGATCTGCATCATGGAAGGCGGGGTCATCAGCGCGCTACGCACGGCAGCGGTCTCCGCCATCGCCGTGCGGGCGCTGCGCGACCTGAGCGCAATCCGCACGATCGCCTTCCTTGGCTGCGGCCGGCAAGCCTCCACCCACCTCAACCTGCTAGTAGGCCTGTGCGTCAACCTCCGACACATTCTCGCTTTCGATCTGAACGTCGAGCGCGCGAACCGATTCGCCGATAACCACCGCAGCCAGGCAGGGATCCATGTCGCCGCCGATGCGGAAGCAGCGGTCCGAGACGCAGAGCTCGTCGTCGCGGTCACCACCACGACAACCCCATACGCGCAACTCGACTGGCTTCAGCCAGGAGCGACATTCCTCAACGTCTCACTCGACGACGCCACCGAGCCACTCCTGCTCGGCAGCGATCACCTCATCGTCGACGACTGGAACCTCGTGAGAAACGACCACCACCGCCTACTCGGCCGACTCGCCCAGGCAGGAAAGGTCGTAGGACCCACGGAACCAGCCACTGTCAACAGCCGCCACATCGATGCCGACCTAGCTACCGTCGTGTCAGGCCGCTATGAACGACCAGTTCACCCTCACCACCGCGCCGTGATCAACCCATTCGGCATGGGCGTCCACGACATCGCGATCGCCACTGAAATACGCGTCGCCGCAGTCCAATCAAATACTGGGAGCCTCTTGCCGCGATGATCCGTTCTCGGCGATCTCAACTGACCCACCGCCAACAAGGGCGCCGCCGCGTAGCCCCTTGACGACTGACCGCGTTCATCCGGCCAGGGGCACCGTCGCAACCGTTGTCCATCGGTAGGTGCGGTTCTCCCGTCGGAGCGCGATCAGCGGCATCTGCCTGATGTTCACCTTCGCCGGGGGCTGGTCACGGAGTTCGGCCAGCCGGGCGCGTATCGGTTCGGTTGGCGTTGGTGCGCCGCTGTAGGCGATGGTGACGTGCGGCCGGAATCCCTGCGCGGGCTCGGGGACGGTGGGCCACACCGCGCTGATGGCGTCCCGGATGGTGGCGCGGAGGTGTTCGACGCGGTCCCAGGGGCGGACGAGGAGGCCGATTCCTTCGGCGTCGGGGTCGACGGGGCCGAGGGACAGTTCCAGGGGTGGTAGGGCGCCGCAGCGTTGGCGGGCTTCGGCGACGATCGCCTCGATGTCGGCGTCGCTGACCTCGTCGGTGAAGCCGAGTCCTTGCATGGTTAGGTGCAGGCCGTCGAGTGGCACCAGGTCCAGCCCGGGCAGCGCCAGGTGGCGCTGTAGGTCGGTGACGAGGTGGTGGAGTTGGGGTTGGTGTTCGAAGGTGAGGTGCCAGGTGTAGAACTGGCGGTCGGCTCGCCAGCCGGGGCGCCAGTACCAGTGGTTGGTGAGTTCGGGCAGGTCCTGGTAGGCGGTCCAGCGCTGGTGCAGGTTGGCCAGTTCCCGGCTGCTCATGACGGCGATGGTAGAGCGGACGGTGTCGTGGCATCGACCTGTGTCCGGTCGGCGAGCATGTCGGCGACGTGTCGTAGCCGCGGGTGGCGAGCGAATGGCTGGGCGGCGGCGAGGAACTGGCGGGCGCGTTGGTGGACTGATTCGAAACGCTGCTGCGCGGTGAGGGTGAGCGCTTCGACCGCCAGCGTGGCTGCCTGCTCGGGGTCGGGGTCGTCGGCGTGCAGGTGCGCGGTGGCCAGGTCGAGACGGCACAGTGCTCGCGGACCAGCCAGCGCCGCCGCGTCGAAGGCGGTGATGGCGGTGGTGAGGTGGTCGGTGACGCCCGCAGTACTGCCGAGGGCCAGGTAGGCGGTTGCCGCGTTGGCCGCTGTCCTGGCCGGGCAGTACGGGCCAAGGGTCAGGCTCGCGCTGACCTCCGAACCAGATGGGTGGTCGGACAGCATCGTGAACGCGCGGTCGACGGCGCGGTCGACGCCGTAGCGGTCGCCGAGCCGGGCCAGTGCCCGTGCCTGGCCGTTGATCGTGAGGCGGAGGCGGTGCGGGCTGGCGCTGGCGCGGCGCAGGCCGTCCTGGGCGTAGGCCAGCGCGTCGTGGTAGTCGCCGGTGTAGAACGCGATGAGGCTCTGCGTCGCCCGAGCCCAGGCCTGCACGTCGGGCTGCTCGGCGGCATCGGCGAGGTCGAATGCTTCGGCGGCGTAGGCGTGCGCCACTCGGAACGCACGCAGGTCCAGGGCGAGAGCGCCGAGGAGTCCGGACAAGTGAGCGGCGGCGGTGTAGAGCCGGGCCCGTTGCGGTGGATGCTGCCGGCCCGCCATGAGCTGGTCGACGTAGACACGCAGTGGTCGCAAACGCGCCATCAGGACCGCCGGGGTGAGGCATTCGTTGTCCGCGATCGCCCGCCGCACCTCGTTCTCCAGGTACGCCAGGCGGGCGTCGTCGTCGGTGGCGGACTTCAATGCCAGCCGGCGGGCGTCGATGCTGTCCTCGCGTTCCCACAGAACAGAGCCACCATCCGCTCCAGGGGCGTCGGGGCTGGTGTGGGTGGGTGCCACCGGCCGGGACGTGGGTGTGGTCCCCTGGATCGCCGACAAGCGGCGTCGCCGCCGGTCCAGCTCGGCGATGCGGTCGTACTCGGCGGCAAGCACGCCCCCGGTCTGCAGCACTGTGTCGCAGCAGGACCAGAACGCGCGGTCGGGGTGCTGGTGGCCGGTCTCGGTGTTCGCCACCGAGCTGCGCCCGTACTGCACAAGCCGGGCGAAGCCGTGCTGCGTGTGACCGGCGGCCTTGCGCAACTGGGCGAGCCGACGGCCGAGCGCGCGGCGGGCGGTCTTGATCTCGTCGCTGTCGGCCATCGCTGCTAACCCCCGTTCACCTGCGGACGCTGCCGATCACGATGCGCGCACACCATAGCTGCGACCTGTGACATTCCCGACCGGCCGGAGCGCTGCCGAGCATCGGTGCAACCGACGGTCGCGCCGGGATCACGCGGCCCAGCGCGCCGTGTCATCGGGTGCTCATTGTCGAGATCGATGGCAGCCCACGGCCGGATCGCGATGTCAAAGTTTTGTCGGAGTTGGTGTCGGCATCTGCCGACAATGTCGGCGCACGGCGCTGCGGGCGTGTCGGGCGGCGGGCGTCCTACCGTCCCTGCATGCCCTCGAGACGCCTCGATTTCACCGCCGACCTGCCCCGTAAGCGGATGGCCGACGCGCTGCTGATCACCGACCCGAAACGGCGGGCTCTGCCGGCCTACAACGCGGAGTGGGAGATCCCGGACGGATGCATCGAGGCCGACGAGTCGCCGTATCAGGCGACGGTCCGGGGGTGCCGCGAGGAGCTCGGTCTGGACCTGTCACCGGGGCGGCTGCTCGTCGTGGACTGGGTGCCGGCCCACGGCCGCCGCACCGACGGCGTCATGCTCGTCTACGACGGACCGCGTCCTCGACGCGGTCCGGGCGGCACGCATTGTGTTCCCCCGGACGAGTTGCAGGGCTGGGCGTGGTCGGATCCGCCGCAGCCCGCCCAGCGACCACGGCCGCTGCTGGCGCGCCAGGTCGCTAAGGCCCTGAGCGCCCGCGCCGACGGTTCCGCCCGCTACCTCGAAGACGCCGTCCAGGTGACCTGACCTCGGATCGCCGGTGCCCCTCGCCCACCAAGGGAGACACCGGGCGACATCACCGGCAGAGCGGGCCGCCCGCCACCGACGCATCGCCGCCGCAGCCCAACCTGCTCTCTCTCGGGAGGTACCTTCATGCCCAGAACAGGCCACCCTGACCGCACGTCATCCCGTCCCGAGCCGACGCAACGGGATTCGGTGTTGCCGGAGTTGCGGGAGATGTGGTGGGAGACCGGCGTACGTGCGCGGGCGCAGGCCGGCCTGTTCGCCATCTTCTCCGAGCTGCCCCGCCTGGTCTGGGCCGCCCTCACCGTGAGCTGGCGCGCCGACCGCCTCCGCACAACCATCGTGGCGGCCACGACGGTGGGCGCGGGGGTGATGTCCGCGTTCGGACTCCTCGCCGCGCAGCGGGTGCTGGTGGAGCTGTTCGCCGGCGGGCCCACCGCCGACAAAGTGATCGCCGCGCTGCCCGCCCTGGTCGCCCTCGCGGCGGTGACCGCGCTGCGCGCCGGCATGGCCACCGCGATGGGGTACGCGCAGAACGGCCTCACCCCGAAGGTGGACCGCGAGGTGGAGCGCGGCCTGTTCGAGGTGACCACGGCGGTGCGGCTGGCGGCGTTCGACGCCGACGCGTTCGCCGACGACATGGAACGCGCCTCCCGCGGCGCGGACTCCACCACCGGCCTCGTCCAGGCGTCGATGAACCTGCTCGCCGGCCTCGCCGGCGTCCTCGCGGTCGCGGTCGCCGTCGTGGTCATCCACCCACTTCTGCTACTCGCGCTCCTTGTCGCTACCGTCCCGAACGGGTGGGCGTCCCTGCGGGCCGGGCACCTGCGCTACCAGACCTACGCCGCCGGATCGGTACGGCGGCGCCGGCTGTGGCTGCTGCACCGACTGATGGCCGAACGCGACTCCGCCTCCGAACTGCGCTCCTACGGCCTGCGCGGCTTCCTGCTCGACCAGTACGACCGGGTCATGAGCGTCGAAACCGCCATCCAACTCGCGCTCGCCCGGCGAGTCACCACGACCACCACCATCGGCGCGATGATCGGCGGAATCGCCACCGCCACCGTCTACGTCCTGCTCGGCCTGCTGCTCGTCGACGGGCAGATCCCCCTCGCCGCCGCCGCGACCTGCGTCATCGCCATCCAGTCCGCGCAACGCTCCCTGGCCGTGGTCACCTTCCAGATCGACCGCGTCTACACCGAGGGCCAGCACTTCCGCGACTACACCGGCTTCATGACCCGCGCCGCCGACTACCTACCGCCCGCCGCCACCCCGAACCTGCACACCGCACCGCTCGACCGGTTGCGCGAGGTGGCCGTCGACGCCGTCAGCCTGCACTACCCCGACCGCGACACCGCGGCTGTCGACCAGGTGAGCCTGACGATCGGTGCAGGACAGACCGTGGCGTTCGTCGGAGAGAACGGCTCCGGCAAGTCGACCCTCGCCACGATGATCTCCACCCTCCGTACCCCGACCAACGGGAGCATCCGCTACAACGGCCACGTTGCAGGCGACTGGGATACCGACGCGCTGCGAGCCCGGATCGCGGTCTTCACGCAGGAGTACCACAAGTGGCCGTTCACCGCCGCCACGAACATCGCCATCGGCGACATCAACACCACACCTTCGCAGGACTGCATCGAGGCAGCCGCCGCCCGCGCCGTCGCCCACGACATGATCATCGAACTACCCCACGGGTACGAGACGCTGCTCGACCGCACCTTCGCGGGCGGGCAGGACCTCTCCGGCGGGCAGTGGCAACGCATCACCGCCGCCCGCGGGTTCCTCCGCGACGCCGACCTGCTCATCATGGACGAACCGTCCTCCGCCCTCGACCCCCGCGCCGAGGACGCCCTCTTTCAGGCCATTCGCGACCGGCAGGGACGCGGCATCACCATCCTGATCACCCACCGGCTGGCCAACGTCCGCCACGCCGACCGCATCTTCGTCCTGCACCACGGCCGCCTCGTCGAGGCCGGCACCCACGACCAACTCATGACCGCCGGCGGCCGGTACGCCGAACTGTTCACCCTCCAAGCCGCCGGCTACGACACCACCCCGTCCACTTCCGCCGCCCCGCTGCCTCGACAGACCGCATCCGCCTGAAGGACCACACCATGGAAACGCCGAACACCAGGCAGCTCGTGCTACCTATTGGGAGAGTCGGATATCAGAAGGTGCGCAATGCTGCGGCTATCGGCGTACGGGCCGATGTGCACGGGTAGGTACAGGCGAACGTGCACAGCGTCGTGCAGGCGGACGACGCGACGACCGGGTGCCGTCCGATGCATCAACCTCCGCGAGCCGACCAGCGGACTCAGCGAGACTCACAGGAACGGGTCGGCGACCGTCATAACGATCCGTCACCAGCGACTCGGCATCGACCACGTGGCGCATCCGCTTCTGCTTGAGATGAGTGCGCGCCGGCTCCACACGATTAGGTTAGGCCGCCTGTCTGACCCGGCGGAGCAGACCATGCACCCTTCCACGTCGAACCCCGCGAAGGGTCAGTGACAGGTCACGGCATAGTCAGGACGACTTTGCCGCGGACGTGTCCGGTCTGGACCTCGCGATGCGCGTGGTGGGCTTCGGTCAGGGGGAACGTCGCGTGGATCGGGAGCTGCAGGCTGCCGCGCTCGTACAGCGTGACCAGTTCGCGCAAGGCCGCGGTCGATCGGCCGCCGACGCGTTGAATCCCGTATGTTTTCGCGGCTTCGGCGTCAACGAGGGTGCCGATCCGGTGGCGATCCGGCACGAGAGCAAGGGATGCGGTGATCGCTTCGCCGCCGATGGCATCGAGCGCGGCGTCGACTCCCGCCGGCGCGAGTGCGTGGACCCGTTCGATGAGGCCGTCTCCGTAGACGACCGGTGTCGCACCGAGCGAGCGGAGATAGTCGTGGTTGCGTTCGCTGGCGGTGCCGATGACCGTGGCACCCCAGAGGTGGGCTAGTTGTATGGCGATGGTGCCGACTCCGCCGGCGGCGGCGTGGATCAGCACGGTGTCGCCGGCCCGGACGGCGATCTGCCGCAGCGCCGTGTGCGCGGTCTGGCCGACGGCGGGGAGACCGGCGGCCACGGTCCACGGCATCGTGGCGGGCTTGCGTACGACGTCGGAGGCGTCGGCGACGACGTATTCGGCGTAGCACTGGCCCGTCGCCGACCCGAGGACCTGGTCGCCGGCCGCGAAGCCGGTCACCTCGTCGCCGATCTGGTCGATGACGCCGGCGTACTCGTTGCCGATGCGGGACGGGAAGTCGGCGGGCATGACGGCGGCGAAGTCGCCGCGGCGGAGTTTGGCGTCGACCGGGTTGACACCGGCGGCCTTGACCCGGACGCGAACCTGGCCAGCTGCGGGAGTGGGCGGGTCGATGTCGATGGGGTGCAGGACTTCCGGGTCGCCGTATTCGGCGAAGACGATCGCGATGGCCATGGGAATGCTCCTGGATTGTGCCGGTCAGTCGGGATACGGCTGTGCTGCGCGGGCGGTGTGCAACGCCCTTGCCCACCAGGCGAGCTGGTGCAGCATTGTGGCTGCGGCGGTGTTGGCGGCATGCGGGTCACGGAGCATTCCGTGGCTGTCGAACTGGTTGTGGGCCATGTGGAAGCTGACGGTGTCGCGGATGCTGACGGCGTGCAGCTCGGCGAAGACCTGCCGGAGCTGCTCGACGGCGCGCAGCCCGCCGGCGAGGCCGCCGTAGGAGACGAACCCGACGGGCTTGGCTCGCCATTCGGCGCGGACGGCGTCGATCGCGCGTTTGAGCGCCGCCGGGTAGCCGTGGTTGTACTCGGGCGTCACTATGACGAACGCGTCGGCGGCGTCGATCCGGGCGGTGTACGCCGCGACATGGGGGCTGTGTTCGAGACTGTCGGGCAGCTCGAGGTCGTACAGGTCGATGACGTCGAGCTTCAGGTCGTCGTGCTGCTGTGCCCGAGTGACGAACCAGCGGCCGACGGTTTCGCCGAACCGTCCGGTCCGGGTGCTGGCGATGATGACCGCAAGCTGCAGCGGCATGTCGCTCATCGGCTCGTCTCCTCGTGCTCGGTTGCGGCCGGCGAGCCTGGATAGGGTCCGCCGGCCGGCGGCAGCCCCTGCCGGATGTCGGTGAACAGTTGAGCAAGGTCGGCGCGCTGCTGGGCGGTGAGCCCGCCGAACGCCATCCGCTCCAGTTCGGACCAGATCTCGCGGATACGTGGGCACAGCTGCCGGCCTTTGCTCGTCAGGCTGACGACCATCGACCTCTTGTCGGTCTGTGACGCTGTCCGCGTGATCAGGTCGGCGCGCTCCATCGCCTGCAGGGTGTTGGTGACGGTGGACCGGTCGCGGCCGAGGAAGTAGACGATCTCCGACTGCGGTGTGCGCCCATGCTCCTGCAGGAACAGCAGGACCAGCTCTTGCGGGGCGACCAGGTCGATCTGCTGCAGCATCGCGGTCGCGATCGCGGCGTGTGCTCGCACGAGCTGCAGCATGAGCGAGGTCAACGGCGCCTCGGCCACGCTGATGCCGACGTGCGGCGGCCGGGTGCCGGCTGCGCCGGGTTCCGTGGTCATGATCTCACCTCATCCAACTTGTTGGCATGCCAAAAAAAGTAACATACTGCTGGCATGCCAACAAAATCCTACGGGTCCGCCGACACACAGCCGACTAGCGACCGGCTCGACCCGGCGCTGCTCCGCATCGCCGGGATCGTCCTGCTCGGCGCGGTCGCCGCGCTGCTGGACACGACCGTGGTCACCGTGGCGCTGGATCAGCTGGGCAAGGCGTTCTCAGCGCCGGTCTCCACCGTGCAGTGGGTGTCCACGGCGTACCTGCTGGCGATGGCGCTGGTCATCCCGCTCACCGGATGGTGCGTCGACCGCTTCGGTTCCCGCTGGACGTGGCTGGCTGTGCTGGCGCTGTTCTTGGCCAGCTCTGTGTTGTGCGGCGTCGCCTGGTCAGCGCCGAGCTTGATCGCCTTCCGCGTGGTGCAGGGCTTGGGCGCGGGCATGATCCTGCCGCTGACTCAGCTCATCCTGGCGCGGGCCGCCGGCGCACAGCGGTTCGGCCGAGTCATGGCGCTGGTCGCCGTCCCCGGCAACCTCATCCCCATTGTCGGACCGGTGCTCGGCGGGCTGCTGCTCGACGGTTTGTCCTGGCGATGGATCTTCCTGATCAACGTGCCCGTGTGCGTACCCGCTCTCGTGCTGGCCTGGCGGGCGCTGCCCGCCGACCCCGTCGACAGCGGCAGGCACCCGCTCGACGTGCTCGGCATCGCGCTGCTGTCACCGGCCGTGCTCGCCCTGGTCTATGGCCTCGCACAAGCCGGCGAGCAGTCCAGCTTCGTCACCGCCGGCACGACGGTCCCGGTCGCGATCGGCCTCGGACTGCTCGCGGTATTCTCCGTGCACGCACTGCGCGCCAAAGCGCCCGTCATCGACCTGCGCGTGTTCCGATTTCGGTCGTTCCGCGCGTCCGCGGTGTTGATGTTGCTGACCGGCGCGGCGCTCTACGGCCCGATGTTTCTGCTGCCCCTCTACTACCAGCAGGCCCGCGGGTTCGACGCGCTCACGACCGGCCTCATGCTCGCCCCGCAAGGCATCGGCACTGCCGTCGCGTTGCCCATCGTGGGCCGGCTGGCTGACCGCGTCGGCCTCAGGCCGTTGGTGGCCGCCGGTGCGCTGATCACCACTGCCGGAACCCTCCCCTACACGCTGCTGCCCACCGAGCCGAACGACCTGCTCCTCAGCGCGTCGTTGCTCTTGCGCGGCATCGGCATGGCGGCCGTCGGCATCCCGGCGATGGCAGCCGTCTACCAACAACTCCCGCCCACCGCGATCCCGAGAGCCACGAGCACGGTCAACGTCATCCAGCGCATCGGCGCATCCTTGGGAACCGCCGTGATAGCCGTCATCCTCCAACAACAGATCAGCCACGGCCCAGGCGGCGCTCACGCCTACGCGAACACCTTCTGGTGGACCGTCGGGTTCGCGCTCCTGCTGCTGCCCTGCGCCTCCCTCCTGCCCGCACGAAAGCGGATACAGCCGTAGCGCGAAGCGATGCACCAGCATCGGTGTCGTCAGGCACGAGGACAGATCTACATCTGCCCATGGCCTTTGGCGGTCTCTGGGCGGGACCGAACAGACAACGCGCGCACGTCTGCCGCGATGTGCGCGGCGACTCGGGGCTGCGTTCGGTCCGGCCCGGTAGCGCGTGCTGCGGCGGGGCCGGGGCCACCGCACAGGTGCGGCGAGCCGGCGGCTGCGGCGGCCGACCGCTGCTGATTCATCGCTCCGGCCGGGGCTTCAGTCGGGTTCACCGCAGGTCGGGTCTGGAGGAGTGTCGCTCGGGTGCTGTGCGGGTAGTGACGGCTGCGGCGTAGCGGGGTCGGGTGTTGCCGGCTTCCTGGGTCCAGTTCGTCGCGGTCTGTAGGTGCAGGCCGAGGAGTTGGCTGAGCACTGCGGCGGGTAGCTGCCCGGCGAGGTCCATGAGGGTGGTGTTGCGGCTCACGCGGGCGGGGACGCCGAGGCGTCGTAGCCGCGCGCCGAGTTGTTGCGCGCTGAGCGGCTGGCCTGGTGCGGCACCGGGGAACAGCCAGCGGTTCGCCGCGGTGCGGCCCACGGCGGTGTGCCCGGCACGGCGGCCGACGAGCTCGGCCACCAGGTGGTCCAGGGGCGGCGGGAGCCGGATGGGTGTGCTGCCCAGGCGCAGGTGCGTGCCGTCGGGGGTGGCCTCGACGTGCTCGACGGTGAGGGCGGCGATGCGGCTGACGGGTTGGGCGTGCAGGAGCACGAGGAGCCCGGCGACCCGATCGACCGCGTGGAGGTCGTTGTCGTGGAGCAGCCGCCGCGCAAGTTGCCAGCGTTGATCGCGTTGCGGCAGGACTCGCCGGTGCGTGGTGCTCGATCGTGCGGGCAGGTTGATGTCGTGCGCGTGGCGGCGGCGCACGGCCCAGCTGACGAACGCGCTGGCGTTGTGGCGGCTGCTGGGGCCGCTGGTGAGCCAGTCGTCGACATCGGCTTGCCGGGCGGTGGCGATGCTCGTGCCGTTTGTGCGCAGCCAGGCCAGGAACGCGATGGCGGCGGCCAGATCGCCGCGTGCCGCGCTGATCTGGCCGTAGCCGGTTGGCCGGCCGGGTGTGGAGAGCTGCCGGAGCCGGCGCAGGTGGTGCCAGGTGGCGAAGCGGCGCACGAGCCGACGGTCGTTGACGTCGGCGATGGCGGCGGTCGCGGTGTCGATCCAGCGCTCGAGCAGGACGAGGTGCTCGTCTCGGGCCGGAAGGGCGCCGCGGGCCACCAACAGCGCGCGGAGCCGGTCAGCGGCCTTCGTCGGGCGCAGCCGGTCCAGGGTCATGTGCTGTAGCGGACCGGCCTGTTCGGCGAGGGCGGCCAGCAGGGCTCGGGGTGTGGGGGCCTGCAGCCACTTGAGCACGGCCGCCGGGTTGTCGTCGCCGGCCAACACGTCGAGCACCGTTGTAGCGGCCGGACGCAGGGTGCCGTCGGCGGCGGTGAGCAGCTCGCGCAGCATTCCGGGGCAGGCGCATGCCGCGCACAGTCCGAAGTGGTGCAGCCAGGTGACGGTGCCGCAGCGTTGGCAGGGGTGCGTGGCGGCGGGGTCGCGGCGCCAGCAGGTTCCGCAGACCGGGCCGTACGGTGGGCGGCCCACCACCGGCCGGACCCGGTGACAGCGGACGCACCGCTCGCGGGGTCCGGCGCAGCGTTGGCACAGCGGCTGCCCCTGTGCCGTGCGGGCGAAGACGACTCGGGTGACGCCGCAGCGCTGGCAGGAAGCGGTGTTCAACCGCTTGACGCAGGTCTCGCAGCGCGGGCTCGGCCCGCTGGCGCCGTGGCAGGGACGACGGCGTCCGCAGACCGAGCAGGTCGCGACAGGTGCCCGCCAGCAGGCCCGGCAGCAGCGTTCACCGCTGTCGGTCGGAACCAGCCGGGCGTGCTGCCCGCACCGGGCGCAGATTTCGAAGTTCACCGGGTCGCGCTGGCCGCAGGCCTTGCACAACGCTGCGCCGTCCGCCGTCCGCTCAGCCACAGGTCTGGACTGCCCGCACTGCGTGCACGGCTGCGACCTGCTCGCCTCGTAACAGCGCTTGCAGCAGCGCAGCCCGTCGCGGCGGAACCGGATCTTGGCTGACTGCTGACAGAACGGGCAGGCCGGCGGGGCGACGCCGGTGGCGCCGGCCGCGATCAACACCTCGGCCAGCAGAACCAGGTGATGCGAGCCGTGCGCGGCGTTGTCAGCCAGCATGGTCGGACGGGCGGCGAGGTCCGCGGCGACCGTACGGTGCTGGTGCGGCCGCGGCAACGCTGCGAGGATCAGCTCGCGCAACGCGGAGGGCGGCAGGCCCGTGCCGAGCCGGTCGAGGCCATCGACAAGCTCACCGAGGGGATCCGCGCCGCGCTGCTGCCGGGCGCACGCCGCACACAACGGCGCCCCGGCCCCGTCCCGGCCGTCCACCCGCCGTTCCCTCTGGCAGCGGGAGCACGCCTCCCGGCGCACGGCCGCCGCATTCGCGCACGGCGCGCAGACCAGCCGGTCCTCGATGCGACGCCGTAGCGGCCGCATCCGACGGCAGCGGGCGCACGACGCCGGCCGAACGTGACGCGCGCCAGCGGTGACCAGCGCGCCGATCAGCGCCTGCAACAGCCGGGGCCCGTCCGGCTCACCCGAGGTCAACAACCCCGGATCCGCGTGCAGCGCCCGGGCCAGGCGTCGCAGTTCGGCCCGCGTCGGCGCCACCTGGTCGATCACCGAGTCGATCGCGGCTGGATCCAGCAGCGGTTCCGCATCCGCGACGACCTCGATGAGGACGGCGCGGGGCTCGGTCAGAAACCGTGGTGGCGCCCCGGCTGTCACGGCTGGTTGGGCGTGACCCGAGCCCGCCGGGGCCGCAGCTCACCCACGCCTGCCTCAGCGCCGCGGCCACCGGCCGGCGTCCCGCCGCCCGCAGCTGCCTTGCGAGCCCGGCCGGATCCCGCAGCGGCGACCGGAACGATCAGATCGGTCATCTGGCAGCCGAGGATGTCCAGCAACGCCATCAACGTGCGCAGGCTCAACCGTTCCGGCTTCTCGACCACCAGGCGGTAGACCTGGCTCGCCGACAGGTCGATCCCCCGCTCGGTCAGCGGCCCGCGAAGGTCCGTGGTGGAGAACAGGCCCCGCTCGGCCATCACCTCCCGCAGCCGCCATCGGTAGTCCAGCTTCGCCGTCACCGCGCCGCCCCTTCCGCAGTCAACACCGGGTGCAACGCCCGGTCCATCATCGTGTTCATCGCCGCCGCGCTAATCTGCGTGTAGAGGCCTGTGGTCGAGGCGAACACGTGCCCGACCTGCTCCTGCACGAACTTCGGGTCCACCCCATCCTCGATCAGATGCGTCACGTACGAGTGCCGCAGGCAGTGCGGCGACAGGTCCCCGTCCAAGCCGAGGGCGTCACGGTAGGCGGCGAACCGCTCCTCGATCTCCCGTGGTCGCAACCGCCCGCCCCGCTCCGTCACCCACACCGCCGGATGCTCGGCCAACCCGAACCTGGGTCGGATGTTGACCACGTAGTCCTCCAGCGCCTCCACCGCCCAGGGCATCAAACTGGCCACCATCCGCCGCCTCGGCCCAGACCCGCGCGTGCCCTTGCCGTAACGCACGTGCACCATCCCGAACCGGCCCAACGCCGGCGCCTGCGGATTGCGGTAGAAGTCGGCCAGATCCAGCCGGGACACCTCCGTGCAGCGCAACCCCCATCCGTAGATCGTCTTCAACACCGTCGCGTCCCGGTACGCAGCCAGCGCCCCCTTGCGGCCCAGCCGCACCGCCCGCTCTACACGATCATCGGCATAGTCGAACAACCGCTGCACCTCGTCCCGCGTCAACGGCCGCCGGCCCGGACGGCCCTCGTACTCCACCAGATGCGCCGCGGTGTTCCACTCGTGGCACACCTGCGTCGGATGCGTACCGAACCGCTGCAGGCACTCCTGCGCCCACCCGTAGTACGGCGACACCAGATAGTCGCAGAACAGCCGCAACGCCCCCTGATACCCGCGGATCGTCGAGCGGGCCAGACGCCGCTCCGCCACCAGATGCGTCGTCCACTCGTCCACCAGCGCCGCGGTCCACCGCCACGGGTACTCATTCGTGAACGCCACGAACCCGTCGATGACCCGCTCGCGCGCTGTGATCGTCCGCCGATCCAGCCGCCGACCACCCAGCTGCTGCTTCGCCCACCCCGACAACATCGCCCGCAACACCGCGTCCTCCGGATGCAACAACCGCACCCCAGCAGCCAACTCCAGCCGTGCCGCACCATCCGGATGATCACCCACCCCTAGCCACGCACCCCTCCGCTCGATGCGTGAATCCTGCATCACATGCAATCTTCGCGGCAAACACGCAGCTCGGAGCGTCGCCAGGAGGGGCGGGTGCGACTGCTAAAGTTCCCCATGCCAGAGGGCCAGCACCCCGACACTTCTTGCATCGGACGCAATTCCCCGGGCTCGCCTACGTTGGTGATCATCCGGGGAAACTCCGGCAGCGGAAAGACCACGGCCGCCCGCGAGGCTCGGCGTCGGTTCGGGCGCGGGCTGGCGCTGCTGGAACAGGATTACCTGCGTAGAACCCTGCTCAGGGAACACGACAGCGCCCACATCCAGCCGGTCGCCCCGGCGTTCATCGCCGCGACCGCCCGCACCGCCCTCGACCTGGGCTACCACGTCATCCTCGAAGGCATCCTGCACACCGAACGCTACGCCGCCGCCCTGCACCAACTCATCGACCGTCATCCCGGACCGGTCGCCGTGTTCTACCTTGACGTCTGTTTCGACGAAACCATTCGCCGCCACCTCAACCGGGACGAGCCCATCCCCGTAACCCCTGACGAGATGCGCCAGTGGTACACCCATCGCGACCTGCTCGACGTCCCCGGCGAGACCGTCATCGGCGAAACCAGCACCTTCGAGCAAACGGTCACCACCATCCTGCACGCCAGCGGCCTTACCGCCGTGACACCGCAGACGCCGTGCCCACGGCATTGCCGGCACTGCGCCCGCGAATCCGACCAGTCCGCTGCCGCAGCCGCAGCGGCCTGTTGACCCCATCGTGCGGACTCACGCCGTACCGCAACACGATCAGACCCGCTCACGCGGATCAGGGCCCATAACACGGAGGAGGACACAGCCCTCATGAAAGACACGGCACGGCCACCTGCGCCGACGCGGCCACGCATGACCGGGGTGAGCAGCCAGTTCGTGATCGGTGGCGTCCCGGGACGGCTCGTCACCGCCGCCGCACCCAACGGCAAGCTCACACACGTCGACCTGCGGGCCGGCAAGCACGGCTCCACCCTGGCCGGGCTGACCGACGCCCTGTCCACCGCGATCACCACCGGACTGCACGCCGGTGCGCCCGCGACCGTTTTTGTCGACGCGCTCCGCCACACCCGCTACGTCCCGGCCGGCGCCACCGGCGACCCGGACGTGCCGTACGCGACGTCGCTGGGCGACTACCTCGCTCAGCGGCTGCACCACGACCACGCCGACACGGCGCAACGGTCATGACGGTGCGGCCCGCCGGCCGAGTACCCGGCGCGATCCCCGACGACCTGATAACCGGCCAGCCCACCGCACCGCTGCCCCCGCAGCTCCTCGACCAGCTCAACCTCTGGTAAGCCAACCCTGGCCGGCCCGGGACGCGGCTACCCCGGCACCGGCGACGCCCGACCCCTGCCGGGAAGGAGGAGATCGTGACCAGTAGCGCAGAGATGGGCATCGGGATCGACCGCGTCGAGACGCTGACGATCGCCGCGGCGCAGCCACCGGTCACCTGTGACCCCACGGTCAACGGCGCCGCGATCCGCGACCTGATGCGCCGCGCCCACCGCCGCGGCGCCCGTCTGGTGCACTTTCCGGAAGGTGCGCTGTCCGGCTACGCCGGGCAGGACAAGCAGCACTTCGCCGGCTGGGACATCGACTGGACGCCGGTACGGCAGGAACTGGCCGGCATCCGGGCCCTCGCCGCCCAGCTCGGCCTCTGGGTCATCCTCGGGGGCAACCACCGCCTCAGCGACGGACACCGCCCCCACAACAGCCTCTACGTGATCTCCGAGCGTGGCGACATCGTCGACCGCTACGACAAGCGCTACCTGTCCCGCGCCGAGATCACCGACTTCTACACCCCCGGTTTCACCCCCACCACCATCGACATCGGCGGCTACCGGTTCGGTCTCGCCGTCTGCATTGAGATCAACTTTCCGGAGGTGTTCCTCGACTACCTCCACCAGGGTGTGGACTGCGTCCTGTTCTCGACCTTCTCCCGCGACCCGATCTTCGACGTAATCGCACGTGGGCACGCCGCCACCATGAACCAGTGGATCAGCGTCTCCGTCCCCGCGCAGTGCAGCACCGCGATGCCCGCGGGGATCATCGGCCCTCACGGCGCCTGGCTCACCCGATGCGCCGCCGACGGCAGCGCCGGCATGGCCTGGGTCACCCTCGACCACGACGCGCCGCCCCTGCACACCGCCCTGCACGCCGCCCGGCCATGGCGCGCAACCGCCCGTGACGGAGCTATCTACCAGCGGCGGCGCGTGGACGACCCGCGTAGCCGCGACCGCGCGGTAGGGTGACTGCCACATCGAAGACCGCCTCTGATCGGCGTTCGGCTGTTGACGCCGGCCGAGGCGCGGTGTTCCGGGAGAGACGGCGATGGCGGACCCGCACGAGGTGAGCGAGGCGTGGCGAGCGCTCGGGCAGCGGTTGGCCGATTTCCGCAAGGCGGCCGGTCACACCCAGCACTCGCTGGCGCCCACGGTGCTGACCGGTCGCAGCACAATCGCGAACACGGAGGTCGGGCGGCAACATCCGGACCGGGGCTTCTGGGAGCGCTGCGACGAAGTCCTCGACACTGATGGTGCTCTCGCCGCGGCATATGACCAGGTCGTCGCCCTCCAGCAGCAGTACCGGCGGGCCAGGGGCACGGCAGCTTTCACCGCGTCATTAACGGCAGCGAAGTCCGCTGCTCTGTTGTCGGGAGCGCACGGTGAGGCCGCTGACGAGACGGTTATCGTGACGGCTGTGGCAGACGGGCACGAGCGGCAGGTTCAGGTCAGCCGTCGCGCGCTCCTGCAGGCGGTCCCCGGCGGCATGATGGCGTCCCTGATAGGCGGAGCTCCGCCGGCTGCGGCGGCACGGGTTGTTGACCCAGCCATCGTGGAGCACTTCGCGGTTCTGCGATCGGTGCTCGTGGAGTCCGACAGCCGAGTCGGTGCCGCGGCGATCCTTCCGACGGCCCGGCAGCAGCTCGGTCATATCGCCGGCTACCGCCGAACGGCCCGGGGTGGCCTGCGTGACGCGCTTCTGCGCACCGAGGCGCAGTGGGCGGAGTTCGCCGGCTGGCTCAGCGATGACCTGGGCGACCGTGACGCTGGCGACTGGTGGCTGGCCCAGGCGTTGAGCATGGCCCAGGAGTCCGGCGACACGGAATTCACCGCCTACGTGTTCGCCCGCATGGCGCAACGGGCCACCGACGCCGCCGACCAAGACCGGGTGCTCGGACTCGCTCGCGCTGCCGAACGCGCCGGCAGCATCCGGACGCAGGTACGGGCCTTCGTAGCGGTGCAACGCGCGCAAGGCCACACCGTCGAGGGCGACAGCTCCGCGTTCCAGGCCGCCATCGACGACGCCCAGCGCCTCGCCGCCGATACCGGACCCGACGACGCTGGTCTCGGTTCCTTCTGCACCACGGCGTACGTGTGGGCGCAGGAGGGCGACGGCTGGCTTCGGCTGGGCCATCCCCGCACGGCCGTCCAGTGCTTCCGCCAGTCCCTCGACGCGTGGCCGGAATCGTACCGACGCGAGCGGGGCCGCTACCTGGCGCGCACCGCCGCCGCCCACGCCGCTGCCGGTGAACCCCAGCAGGCCGCTGCTGCCGCCCTCGCCGCGCTCGACCTCGCCTGCACCACCCAGTCGGCACGCATCCAGCGTGACGTCGCGGCCGTCGGCCGTCAGCTCTCGGCGTTCCCCACCGAGCCCGAGGTGCAGCAGCTACAAGCCGCCTTGGCCGCATCCCCGATGACGGCATGACCGGCAACGGCAATCCCGGCGACAGCATCGACGTCGCCTTCGTCGGACGCGCCAACATCGACCTGACCATCCGCGTCCCTCACCGTTCCCGACCAGGCCGCACCGCCATTGGCTCGGCCCTGTCCGCCAGTGCCGGCGGCAAGAGTCTCAACCAGGCCATCGCCACCGCCCGCCGCGGCGGGCGCGCCGCCCTGATCGCCAACGTGGGCGCCGACGCGTGGGGTCAACAGATCGCGGCAGCCCTCACCGACGCTGGCGTCGACACCCGCCACGTCCGGCGCATCCCCGACACCACCACCGGCGCGGCGATCATCGAGGTCACCCCGGACGGCGAGAGCTACATCACCCTCGCCCTCTCACCCGCCACCGAACTCACCGCACACGACATCCACCACGCCACCGCCGGCCTCGCCACCAGGGCAGTGGTCGCCCAACTCGACCTGCCGCCCGAACCCGTGACCGCGCTGCTGGGCCACCGTCGCGCGCCGGTCGTCATCGGCAACCTCGTCCCCCACCCGAACCTCGACCCCGCTGTCCTACGGCACCTCGACGTCCTCGTGGTCAACCAGCACGAAGCCGCCGCCATCCTGCACACGAGCACCGAGAACCCCCTGGATGCGGCCACCGCCCTCCAGCGTCTCGGCCCCCACATCGTCGTCGTCACCGCCGGCCCCCACGGCGCCGCCTACACCCACCCCCACGGGTCCGGAACGTACCCGGCCCCCACCGTGGCGGTCGTCGACACCACCGGCGCTGGCGACGCCTTCCTCGGCTCCCTCGCCCTCGACCTCGCCCGACACACCCCACTACCCGACGCCATCACCACCGCCGTCCACGCCGGCTCCCACACCGCCCAACACGCCGGCGCCCACATCGCACACCACACACCATGATTGAAACACTAGTTCGAGGGCAGCTAGGATGGCCGACGCCCCAGCCACCAGCACAGGCGGTGAATCCCTTGCCTATCGTGGGCACCCTCGTGGTCGAAAGCCTGGCCCTCAACACCGCGATCGACGTGCCGCTGAACCTGCGGCGTATCCACCGCATCCCGGCTTGGAACGCCGCCAGCGGCCAACCCGCGCAGTGGACACTGATCGACTTCACCTGCCCCGACGACGTCGGCGACGAACTCGCCCGACAACTCGCCGCCGCGCTGGCCCCCGGACGCTGGTACGCCGACTACGCCACCGACACCACCAGCTGGGTCGTGTTCGCCGGCCGCGTCTTCACCTACCCCCGCGGCGACGACACCGGCCGACAGGAAGCAAGCACCTACGCCCGAACCATCGGCGTTCCCGAGGCGCAAATCGACTGGCCCCGCTGAGCACACACGGGCCACGCGGAACCGATACTGTCCCGACCGACACGCTCGGGATGCCGCTCTTGCACCACGCGTTGAGCGGCCTTCACGGTTTCGGAGTGCTCCTGGCGTGCCTGACCGCCGCGGTAATCGGCGGCGGTCACATCGCGTGGGCGTCCCGCGACACCCGGGCTGCACCGCACGCGCCCGGAAGGCGCGGCGTTCCGGTCAGGGCTCGCTTTCGCCTTCGGCGGTCTCGTCGCCGGTGGCGGGTGGGGCTGACCCTCACCCCACAGCATCAACGCTGACTCTGTCAGAGCAGGGCGGCGAGCGTCACGGTGTGCTCGTCGTAGGTTTCGCGGACACCGGCGGCGGTGCCGCCCAAGCGGTGCCGCTCCCAGCCGAATCGCGCTGAAGCGCCAGGGTGCGTTGATCAGGGCTCGCCGCGAGCCGGTCGTCGAGGTGTCCGGGTGCCGCAGCCGTCCCAGAACGCGTCGCCGGCACCCCGCTCGTTGTCGTTGCGGCAAGCCGTCCAGATCGGAGTCGGCCAGCACGGGCGGTCCGCACCAGCCAGGTCCGGGGTTGAGGAAGATCCGTGCGGAAACTAACGCTAACGACGATCTCGCACGTGACCGCCGCACCAGCCAGCGGCCAGACGATCACCTGGGAGCCGGTCGCGACCATCCCGCTAGGCGCTGCCTAACGGCCCCGCGCTGGCCCGCTGGTAGTCCCGGGAGCGAGCCGGACGCGGTGCACCGGGACAATCGGTGGCATGGCTGGTCGCAAGAAGGCCGTACCGTTGCGGTGGTGGTCGGTTCGGGTGGAGCTGTTCGGCGGCGGGATGGCCGGCGATCTGTGGCCCCGGCCGGGCCGGGTGTTCGCGGTGTCGCCGCAGCACACGTTTCACACCTTCGCCGAGGCCATCGATGACGCGTTCGCCCGCTGGGACCGCAGCCACCTGCACATCTTCGAGTTGTGGGAGCTCGGCAAGACGGTCACCGAGATGCGGTTCTGGGATGATCCAGCCCCGGAGAAGGACGTCGACGCCGACACGGTGACGATCGGCGAGCTGCTCAAGCCGGGCGATCAGTTCGGCTACATCTTCGATCTGGGCGACCGCTGGAAGCACCAGTGCGTCATCGCCGACCAGGACATCGATCCGGTCGAGACGCTGGGCATCCTTCCCGCCAAGCCGTTGCCCTACTGGGGGTGGGGCACGATCCCCGACCCGTACGGGCGATTGTTCGACGGCGATGACGGCGAGTCGCCATTCCCGGACCCGCCAAAGCGGTGGCCGTGGGACGGCAACGCTCCCGACGCTGAGATCATCACCGAGCATTCCCCTGGCCAGTGGACACGGACCTACGCTCTGACCCGCGATCTCACTGACGACGATCCCGAGTGAGCAGCTGGTCGTACGCCTCCACGGAGGGCAGTGCCCGCTGATCCGGCGGCAGCGCGGCGGCTGCGTACCGAGGCGGGCCTTGGCCTGCTCGGGGGGAGCAGTTCGGAGGTGACGCTTGCGCGCTCCGCGACTCCTGCCGGGCACTGGGCTCAGTTGCCCGCGGGCGGGATGTCCTCCGGTAGCAGCAGCCGGAGCTGCTCCGATGTCGGCGCCGGTATGTCGCCGAGCCGCTCAGCTTGCCGTTCGATCATGGCGCCGAACAGCTTCCGTGCGCCGCGGCCGTTGCCGAAGTCGGGGTCGCGGACGGCCTTGGCGAGCCGGTCCAGCAGGGCGTCGGTGGTCGGCTTCGTGAGGTCGTACCCGTGCTGGCCGGCTAGCCCGGAGACGATGGCGAGCAGTTCATCGGGGGTGTAGTCGACGAACTCGATGGTCTTGGTGAACCTCGAAGCGAGGCCGGGGTTGGTGGCCAGAAACTGCTCCATCTCGGCGGGGTACCCGGCGACAATCACCACTACCTGGTCCCGATGGTCCTCGATCAGCTTGACCAGGGTGTCGATTGCCTCCAAGCCGAGGTCTGAGGTGGCACCGAACTGGCGGGCGAGCGTGTAAGCCTCGTCCACGAAGAGCACGCCGCCGAGCGCCCGCTCGAACACCGCAGCGGTTTTCAGCGCGGTGCTGCCCAGGTATTCGCCCACCAGGTCGACCCGGGCTACCTCGACGACCTGCCCTTTTGACAGTATGCCGAGGTGGGCGAGCAGCCGCCCGTAGATGCGCGCGACGGTCGTCTTGCCGGTGCCCGGCGGCCCGGTGAAGACGAGATGCCGGCTGAATGGCAGCACCGGCAGGTTGGCCCGCCGCCGCTGCTCACTCACCCGGATCAGGTGAACCAGGGTTCGCACCTCGCGCTTGACCGCTGCCAGGCCGATCATGGCGTCCAGTTCCGCCAACACGGCGTCGACGCTGGTGGCGTCGGCATCGACGTCGGTGCGATCCGGATCGCCGTCGCGGCCGGTGCCGTCGGCGCTGGCCTCGGAGCCAGCCGAGGTCGGCTCGTCCCGGTTGTCGGTCGGTTGTGGGGCGAGCACCGACACGAGCGGGCGGTCGGCGCCCCGCACCGGCTCGCCGGTGACGTTGACGAACTCGCACCGGTCGACCAGTACCGGGGCGTCGGTTTCCACCTGCACGCCGTCCCCGCCGCAGTCGCGCACCGTGCTCGCCCGCATGTCCAGCCGGGACTGCTCCCGCAGCACCACCCCCGGCCCGGCCATGCCGGTGACCGTGCAGCGGTCGAGGCGCAGGCCGGCCTGGCCTGCCCCGACGACGCCGACAGTGCCGCCGGAGACCGTGGAGTCGGTGAGGCTGATCGAGATCCTCTCGGCCCCGACCAATCCCGCTGGCGCATCCTCCACCCGCACCATCGTGCCGGTAAGCCGGCCAGGACCCTCAGCGCCAATTCCGCTCTGCGAGGCGCCCCGAACGGTGGCGCCCTCGATCCGGACGTCCGCGTCGAGGGCACCGTCGAGCACGATTCCGCCCTCGCCGCCCGTGACCGTCAAATCGGTAAGGGTCGGGCCGCCGCCCTGCACCCTCACGCCGTACCGGCCTGAGTCCTCGATCTGAAGGTTGGTGTACCGGCCGGCGGCGGCCTGGATCAGCAGTGCGTCCTCCCGCGCGCCCCGCAGCACGCCGCCACTAACCTGCGGTGCCGCCCCGTCGACGGCCGCGACTGCAGGCAGCCGGCTGGCGGTCACGGTGCAATCGGAGAACGTGCCGCGCGAGCCGCTGAGGTAGATCCCGTTGCGGCCCACCCGCTCAATCAGGCAGCGGCGGATGTCTGGCTCGGCCCCGCCGGAAACTTCAACGCCGCAACCCTCCAGGTCCGTCAGCTCACAATCCTCGACCAGCCCACCGGCCGACCCGCTGAACGCCAACCCGCTGCCCCGGCCGTCGGAGATCCGGCACCGGCGTACCGTCGGGCGGGAACGGGCGCTCGCCACCACGGCTGCCTGCCGCACACCGGTGAACTGGCAGTCCTCCACCGTGCCACGACCGCCCTCGAACGCCTCGAAGCCCTGGCCGACGTCCTTGACGTGGCAGTGCCGCATGGCCGGCTGGCTGTCTCGTTTGGACAGCACGGCGTACTCGTCGAAGTCCCACAGCCGACAGTGCTCCATGACTCCACTGGAGTCGATGTAGGCCACACCGCGGCGCATCCCGTTGACGTGGCAGCTGCGCAAGTGCGCCGCACCCCGCTCACTGATCACGGCGTTGGCCGCCTGCCCGGTGACGGTGCACGACTCCAAGGTCACGGTTCCGCCGACCGTCGAGACGGTCGCCGGCGCGTCGGAACTCCACGTCCGCAACACCAGACCCTGCAGCGCGACCTCGGCACCCTCGCAGTAGACCGCAGGTGCGGCGTCGCGGCTCTCCACCAACACCCCACCCGGTACGGCCGCCCGGATAGTGACCGCCTTCGCCCGCACCGCGACCTGCCCGTCGTAACGGCCCGGCTCCACCACGATCAGCGCACCGTGGGGGGCAGCCGCCACCGCCAGCCCGATCCCTCGGTACGCGTTCGGCCGCGTCAGCGACACGACCAGCGTCGGCATCCCCATTGGCCACGCCTCCCCCGCGATCAAGCCGCCGCCGGCTAGGGCGACAGACCACGCCGGAAGAATAGATCCCGTACGCCATCGCCGGCCGGTCACTGAGCGGGCAGCCCACACCGCGCGCAGGTAGTGGACGTGGGGAACTCGCCGAAAACCAGCATGCAGCCCTCCCATCTGTCGAATGTAGGCGACTGCGGGCCGGGCTCCTCCGCCCCGACGTGCTTCAAGGTCGCCTTGCCGAAGGCTCTTGATCGCTTGGGTGTGATGCTCGGCGACGTCGACAACCTGCTTGAGTACCATCCCGCAGCGCAGGCGCCCGTCAGGGGACGTCCCCCAGGCGACCTGAAACCACTTTTGCGCTCCTGCGTGGTACTCACCTACGCCGACACGAGCGGCTGGGTGGAGTGTCCGCCTACCTGGACGACGGCTGCTTGATCAACGAGTGAACGGCCCCGACGGGCATAGACCTGGACAGGTAGTCCCGACAGGTTGGTGGCAGGCGGATCCAGACCCGGCGCAAAATGCGGCCTGAGGGCCGCAGGCGCAGCAGCAGACGCCCAATCCTGGCAAGGATAGGCTGCGGGAGACCGGCTGTCGGGAAATCCGCGCGCCTCCTCGCCAGGAACTCGGGTAGCCTTGTGGCGCGGCGGGCCGCTAGCTCAATAGGTAGAGCTGCTGACTTTTAATCCTCACCCGGCGACTTTGTCGCGGCTACTGAACGTAAGGTGATTCCGTCCGGAACTCTGCCGGAAATCCAGGTGGATACCGCGCGGTATCAGCAGGTCAGGGCGGTTGTTGCTGATTGTGGTCGGTTGATCGGCGGCCGCTCGCGACAGAAATCCAGCATGTTGGAGTGGAATCCGGCTTGGATCGCCGGCATCCGAGCACCCACGGAGCACCCACACGATCCGCCGGCCGCCGTACTGGAAGCACTATACGGTCAACTGCGTTCGACGTTGGGCGTGATCGGCGCCGCACCTGGCAGCTGCACCGGCTACCTGCACCAACGCTGGAACGACGGCGAACGCAACGCCACCCAACTGTTCCGCGAGATCCAGCAACAGGGCTACCCCGGCGGGGAACTCGCCGTTCAGCGCTACCTGCGCCGCTTCCGGACCGGCCGCGGTCACGCCCCGCACCCCGGTCCGAAACCACCCACCGTCCGCCAGGTCACCTCATGGATCATGACCCACCCCGACCACCTCGATCCCCGCGACGCCGCCAAACTGCGCGACCTGCGCAACCGCGACCGTGACCTCGACCGGCTGGTCAAACACGTCCGCGCGTTCGCGGTGATGATGACCGGCCGCCACGGCGACCGCCTCGACGAGTGGACCGCCGCCGTCGAACAGGACACCCTCGCGCCGCTGGCCCGGATCTCCCGCAACCTTCGCCGCGACCTCGACGCCGTCCGCAACGGCCTGACCCTGCCGCACAGCTCCGGCGCCGTCGAAGGCACCATCAACCGCCTCAAGATGATCAAACGACAGATGTTCGGCCGCGCCGGCCTCGACCTACTCCGCAAACGCGTCCTACTCACGCACTGACTTCACAAGATCGGCGACAGATCCCCCAAACTGCCCCTACCAGCAGAAACGCAAGGTCGCCCGCCGCAGCGGCGGGCGACCTTGTGGCGGCGGCTGCTGGGGCTAACGGACTTGGATTGCTTGGATTATGGTCTCCTCGTGGCGAACGTCACCTGGAGAAGTCGTCGCCTGGATCCGGAAGGACAGGATCTGGCCGGTTGTAAATTTCGGTAGCTCGAAGGTTGCGCCTTCCTCGAAGGAGTGGTGGCGCTTCAGCGTTTGCCAGGTGACTCCTTTGTCGGGTGAGACGGAGATAGCCAGGCTGTGGAGTTGGATCGAGGCGGTTCCGGCCTGCGGCATGACCCGTAGGGTGATCTTGCGGTCGGTGAGCCTGCCGGTGCTATCGCAGTCCAGGTTGAAATCGACGACTGGCAGGGGCAGCACCTGGCTGTTTCCGGCCGGCTTCTCCGAGGTGAAATCCCAAGTGGCGGTCCGGCGGGTGTTCAGCGGGGCGCCCGCCTTGGTGTCCTGTTCGGTGACCAGCCGGTATCTGGCCCGGTCGGTCGTGACTGGGAATCGGAAGTCGCTACGTGTGGCCGCCTGGCCAACCAGCGTGTTGTCGCGATACAGCGAGATTAGATGGGTTGGTTGGGGTAGGCCCCCCAGGGCTGTGATGTGGCCGCGGGCGCCGTCGGCGTCGGTCACGTCCGTCACTGCACCGGTCAGCGTCGTCGCGGTCCGGCTCACCGGCACGTTCTCTAGGCCGCCGAGACCTGGGCGTAGGGGGGCGCGGAGCCAGTGCAGGGTATCGCGTTCGCCGGGTCTGTAGACGCGCTTATCACGCGTCCAGGTGTGAATGCCTTGCGGCCCACCAGGTGTCGACTGCGGGGGGTATATCCAGGACAGCGAGGGGGCCGCCTCGACGCCGGCCGTGAAGTACTCGACCCGGTCCCGGCTTCCGACTAGGGCATATGTGTCTCCAAAGGCGTCGGCGAAGTTGATATTCGATCTCAGGCTGCCGGCGGGGTGATGGTAATGGGTGTCAAGCCGCGCCAATTGGTTGATTTCCTGACGCGAATATCGCTTATCAGCTGGCTGGGGCATACCGCCAGTCGCCCGCCTGTGCAGGCGATAGTTCACTGGCGAGTCCGGAATTATGGTGACCCAGCCGTAGTCGCCAGTCGCCTGGTGAAGCATCGCGGCGTCGCCGCCGTCGACGATTACTGCGGGCATGTTCGCGGTGAACAGCAGGTCTGATTGGAAGATGCCGGGTCGGTCGTTGGTGATCGCCAGCAGCACCGCTCCTGCGGTCTTGGCTCGCGCGGCCACCTGGGGTAGCGGCTGGCCGCGCCGGACCACGACGATCTTGCCGTGAACGTCCTTGTCCGCGAAGTCGGACTCGGTTCCTGCGGCCAGGTCAACGACTGGGAAGCGTCCGCCACGGTTGGGGAGCGGTGTTTTTCGGTCCAATGCGACCTTCACGCGACGGCCGCCGACCTCAAGGGTGATTCGTGGTTTGATCAGCAGGTCAGTGGTCGCCGCCTCAAAGCGGCCAACCGTCGTTGGAACCTGCGGGGAGAAGAACGTCGGCATGCTGCCGGGAAAGTTGGTCCAAGTATGCAGCCTGAAAGCGTTGTTGTTATTGTCCCAACGGAAGGTGTCGACCGCTCGTTCGGCCACCTCGGTGGGCGTACCCTCCAGCGTGGTCGACCACCCAACGCCGGTGCGCGCATCGAGGTCCACGGTCGTGTCGCCGTCCACGAGGATTTCCGGCTGTTGTATGACGGACACGGCGTCGTTCTCGCGGTCCTGGGCGACGCCGGCATTGTCGAACCTGAACGTGTAGTCTTGGATGTGGGCTTCGGCGTGGAATCGTTGCCGTGGTACCCGCAGGCGCAGGACACCAGTGTCGTCGAACGGTCGAAGCAGCGCAGAGAATGGGGTCGCGCCGTTGATGTTGATGACCGACACGCGGGAGCTGCGGTCGACGGGTTGTCCGGCCCTGTTGGTGCCACGCACTGTGAGCTGGTACATCTCCTGTTCGTCCGTGAACCCCACCGGGGTTTGAAGCTTCCGGTCTGTGCCGGCCACGGCCGCTGTCAGGTAGCCGGTGTGCTGGCCGGACTGAGTGTGCCGAGCGTCGACATTCAGGGTGACCTCGGCGCGCCCATGAGCAGGAACGGTCGCCGATTCCACCGACAGCCACGCCTGACTGTCGGGAACGGCGGTGCCGTCCGGGCCGTAAAGGTCGAGCGAGAAGTTCAGCACCACGGGCTCTGCTGCCTCGTTGCGCCAACCCACCGCCTTCTGAATGACCCCGGTCTGCGGAAAGGTCAGCAGGCCCAGGTCAACGTCTTCATCCTCAGGCACCACCGTGGCATCGATGGCTTCGGCAATGTCAATGCGGCCCGCGCCCTGATCAAAGACACCGACCTCACTGCGCGGATCGGCGGTGCCCGCCAAAGCCGCTTTAAGCAGCTCAGGTGTCCAGTCCGCGTGGCGCTGCACCAGCAACGCGGCAGCACCGGCGACGTGCGGGGCGGCCATTGAAGTCCCGGACGCTGAGGTGTATCTGTCATCCACCGGAGTACCCATGCTGGTACCGGCCGCACGTGCCGCGATGATCGAGACCCCGGGCGCTGCGATGTCCGGCTTCAACGCCCCGTCCAGGCGCGGACCCCGGGAGGAGAACGGCGCCACCGTGTCGGCGCCATCCACCGCAGCGACGGTGAGGGCCGCCTCGGCGGTACCCGGCGAACCCACCGTCTTCGGACCATTAGCTCCCGAGTTGCCGGCGGAGATCACGAACAGGGTTCCCCGTTTGGTGAGTTCGTTCACCGCACGAGAAAGTGGGTCGCTGCCGTCGGTCGGTGCCGCACCGAGGCTCATGTTGACCACATCAGCGCCTTGCGCGACCGCCCACTCCATACCGGCCATGATGTTGGAAATTGGCCCGGATCCAGTGTCGCCGAGCACCTTTCCCACGATCAGAGTCGCGTCAGGGGCGATCCCCCGCCGCTGACCGCCGCTGGCAGCGCCGCTGCCCGCAGCGACGGCCGCCACGTGAGTACCGTGGCCATGCCCGTCGATCGGGCTGCCCTTGCCGCTGAAGTCCGCCGCGGTGGAGACCCGCCCGACCAGATCCGGATGGGCGGGGTCATAACCGGTGTCCAGCACAGCGATCTTCACACCGGAGCCGGTATAGCCGGCGCTCCATGCTTGCGGCGCACCGATCTGTACAATGTTGCGGTCGAGCGTGACCGTCGCTTTGCGATCCAGCCAGACGTGCGAGACCCCGGCCATACCAGCACCAATGGCGCTCGGCTTCGCCCCCGACCCCGCAAGATCCTTTAGCTGGGTGCCGAGGCGCCTTGCCTGCTTCTTGTGCACGGCCGCCGCCACCATGCCGGATCTCGGCAACACGTGGGTGACCTTGATCGCGCCCGCCGTGGATGCGACGAGCCGCTTGCCGTTCTCGGCGCCCTCTTGTGCCATCAGCAACGGCAGAGCTTCAGACCGGGCATCGTCCAAACCCTCGTTAATCAACGCCCGTACGTCGAACAGGTCCAATTCCAGCACCGTGTGAAGCAGGGGAAGGACGGAATCGGGGACCACATATAGGTGTCCACCGCGTTCTGTCATGGTGAACCGTTCGGTGTCCGGGGGCGTCGCTGAGAACCGACCGGCCGCATCGCGGCGGACCACCACCGTGTGGCCGGTGATCAGGGTTACCGACCATATGCCACCGGCGACGCCCGCCGGCCGCGCCGGAGGCGACTCAGCCGAAGCAGCGACCGGTACAGGACTACCGGCGGCTAGGACCACCGCGGCCGCCGCGGCCGTCAATACCCGGGCCACAGAGCGGGCGGAGCCGCCCCCCGGGCAGGAGGGTGAGGGACTTCTTTGGATCACTGTTAATACCTCACATTACTGGCTCTTGTGGAGCCTTCGAGCGAAAGCCCTACGGATAAGGGCTCGAACAACAGAGGGAAGCGACCGCGGATCGGCGAGATGCGCGAGTAGACAATCGCCATAGCTGCGTGCGCAGCATGGCGACCCGCCCCAGACCTTGTCAAGATCTTGACGAAGTCCCGCGACCAGCGTATTTACGATCTCGTGGGCAATTGCCAGAGTGTGGGATGCCTTGATGTGGATCGGCTACCGGGTGATCACGCGGTCGCATAGCAAGCCCGCGACCGCGTCGATGGTCTCGGGCAGGATCTCGCAGCGGCCGGCGAAGCGTTGCAGATGGCGCCACCACTTCAGCTCCGCAATGGCGTGCTCAACCGGGATGCGGAGCAATTGTCAATACCTGTGGGTCGAGATCGTTTAGCGGCTGAGGGTCGGGTGGCCGGAGGTTGCTGGTGGCGGCCTACTGGCGTACGAACTTGACGATGCGGCAGATCGGGCCGCTGTTCGGGGTGTCGCACTCCGCGGCGCACCGGGTCATCGACACCCTTGCGCCGCTGCTGGCCCTGGCGCCGGTGCGTAAGCGGCCGGTCGAGCAGATCGCCATCGTCGATGGCCCTCTGATCCCCACCCGGGACCACCGCCTGGCCGCCCGGAGCAAGACCGCTACTCCACCAACCTGCAGATCGCCATCGACGCCAGCACCCGCCTGGTCATCGCCGTCGGCGACCCGCAGCCCGGCAACCGCAACGACACGACCGTCTACCGCACCTTGGGCATCGCCGAGAAGTTGGACGGGCGGCCGGTGATGGCCGACGGCGGCTACCGGGGCAACCCCGAAGTGATCATGCCGTACCGCAAGCCGTCTGACGGCAGCGACCTGCCGGATTGGAAGGAAGCCCTCAACGTCCAGCACCGAACCGTCCGAGCAGGGGTCGAACACACCCTGGCCAGGCTCAAGTGCTGGAAAATTCTGCGTGACTACCGCCGCGCCGCCCACACATTGACCGATGCCGCTTCCGGCATCGCCAACCTGCACAACATCGCCCTCACGAGCTGAGCACCAACCCGGTGCCGGGCAACGCCTTCAGCGAGTTACGAGACAGCCCTTAGTAGTGCTTTGTTAGGTCGGCGTGTCGCTGAGTCGTTGGAGTGGTTCCGGGTAGTTCGATGTTGCGGTGACCCCTGACGAGCTTTTCGTTGTGCGGCAACGGCTTGAGGCGTTCGCCGCGGATGTGTTCACCCCGTTGGTGCGGTCGGATCAGCGGGCGAAGGGTGGCACGTATCTGCGAGGGCTGCTGCTGGACGGGCGACGCAAGTCGATGCAACCGATGGCGGATCGGCTCGGGGTGGATCATCAGGGGTTGCAGCAGTTCGTGACGACCTCGACGTGGGACACCACGGCGGTGCGGATGCGGTTGGCCGTGCGGGCGGTCGACGTGGTCGGGCCGGTGGCGTGGGTTGTCGATGACACCGGTTTCCCGAAAGACGGCAAGGGCTCACCCGGCGTGGCGCGGCAGTACTCGGGGACGTTGGGCAAGGTGGCGAACTGTCAGATCGGGGTGAGCGTCCACGCGGTCACCGACACCGCGTCGTGCCCGCTGGATTGGCGGTTGTTCCTCCCGACGTCCTGGGACGACCATGCCGTTGACGAGGCTGACCGTCCTGAGGTGGTCGCACGCCGGATCCGCTGCGGGATACCGGAGGATGAGGGTCACTGGTGCACCCTCCTTAGCGCGGCACCGGCAAGGTGTTCGTGGTTGGATGCCGGTGAGGGCCGGGGTGACGGCCTGGTGATGGTGGCCTC
>NZ_JBEYSU010000032.1:0-64685 GCF_040704235.1 Micromonospora sp. NPDC047707 | reverse complement strand
CATCGTCGTGCGCCGACCCGATGTGCTCGATATCCCGCGATCCCCGGCGCGAGGAGTAGACGATCTGCACCGCCCGCGCACCCGACGCGGTCTTCCCCCGGTACTGATACGCAGTCGCAGGGCGACTTGCCGCCAGGAGGTGACCGCGGCTATTGCTTGAGGTCCTCGTCGTTCCACCGAGGCTTAACGCCAGGCATGCCCTCCCCCGGGTTGAAGTTGGTGTCACTGTGGACATCGACGCCGCGATCGCTAGGCCCGATGCTATACAACAACCATGAATAGCTCAGCCCGCATCACCGGTCCGTGTGGATTACTTGTGCCGCCGCCCCAAGCAGGAGTCGGACAAGGTCTCTCCGGTTTTGTGGACCGCCGCTCTCTCCGCTGAGCCAATGCGGGCGGCCGGCGCCCGCCCCCCGACGGGCGCCGGCACGGTGTGTCAGCCCTTCACGCAGACCACCTGCTTGAGGTGCGCCACCACCTCGACCAGGTCCTCCTGCTGCGCCATCACCTCGGTGATGTCCTTGTACGCGCCCGGGATCTCGTCGACCACCCCGGCGTCCTTGCGGCACTCCACGCCGGCGGTCTGCGCGGCCAGGTCGGCGGTGCTGTACGTCCGCTTCGCCTGGGCCCGCGACATCCGCCGCCCCGCGCCGTGGGACGCCGAGTGGTACGCGTCCGGGTTGCCCCGTCCCCGCACGATGTACGAACCGGTCCCCATGGAGCCGGGAATGATGCCCAGCTCGCCCCGGCCCGCCCGGATCGCCCCCTTGCGGGTGACCAGCAGGTCGACCCCGTCGTAGGTCTCCTCCGACACGTAGTTGTGGTGGCAGCTCACCGGCTCGTCGTACCGCACCTGCGGGAACCGCTCGCGGACGACCTCACAGAGCACGGCGAGCATGACCGCCCGGTTGCGCCGCGCGTACTCCTGCGCCCACCACAGGTCCCGGCGGTACGCGTCCATCTCCGACGTGCCGGCGAGGAACACCGCAAGATCCCGGTCGGGCAGGTCGGCGTTGTGCGGCAGGTGCCGCGCCACCGCCATGTGCCGCTCGGCCAGTTCCTTGCCGATGTTCCGCGACCCGGAGTGCAGCATCAGCCAGACCCGGCCGGCGTCCGCGCCACCCTGCTCCAGGCAGACCTCCACGAAGTGGTTGCCGCCACCGAGGGTGCCCATCTGCCGCCGCGCCCGAATCTCCAGCTGGGCCACCCGGCGGTCCAGGTCACCGAACCGCCGCCAGAAGTCGTCCCACCCGCGCTGCTCCAGCCCGCGGATCCGCCGCGGATCCACCGCGTCGTCGCGCTGGGCGAAGCCGACCGGAATCGCCGCCTCGATCGCGGACCGGAGGTCGGCCAGGTCGTCCGGCAGGTCGTCCGCGGTGAGCGAGGTCCGGACCGCGGACATGCCGCAACCGATGTCCACACCGACCGCGGCCGGCGACACGGCCTGCCGCATGGCGATGACCGAACCGACGGTGGCGCCCTTGCCGAAGTGGACGTCCGGCATGACGGCCACGCCCTCGACCCAGGGCAGCGCACCGATGTTGCGCAGCTGGTGGGCCGCCTGCGGCTCGATGCCGTACGGGTCGGTCCAGACCCGGACCGGCGCGCGGGTGCCCGCCAGCGGGGTGAAGCCCATCGTCGTCTCCTCGTATCGTAAAACTGTTAAGAGGGGACCCTTCCGCTACCGGAGGCGATAACAAGGGGCCCTTCCTTACACCTCGGGCAGGAAAAAGCCGCCCGGACCCGGTGGGGTGGGCGGCGGTGGGCTCCCTCGGCTCGGTGCGGGCTCGCGGCGAGGACACTACGGCCGGCGTGGGGTGACCGCAATGGATATTGGCCGGGCCGGCGGCGATAGGGTCGTGCCCATGCGGACCAAGCAGGAGCTGGGCGCGGCCATCCGGCGGGTCCGGCGGGCCGCGCTGGTCATCAACGCCCGCTCCCGGCGGGGTCGGCAGCACTACGAGCGGGCACGGGCGCGGCTGGTCGAGTCCGGTTTCGACCTGCTCGGCACGTACCCGGTCGACCGGCCCGGGCAGTTGGAGGAGAGCCTCACCGAGGCGGTCGGCCTCGGGCCGGACCTGCTCGTCGCCGGCGGCGGCGACGGCACGCTGAGCACCGCCGCGCGGCTGCTCGCGCACCGGGACGTCGCGCTCGGCGTGCTGCCGCTGGGCACCACCAACAACTTCGCCCGCACGCTGGGCCTCCCGCTCGACCTGGACGCGGCCGTCGCGGTGCTCACCGGCGGGAAGGTGGTCGACGTCGACCTCGGGCTGGTGGGCAACCTGCGGTTCGCCAACCACGTCGGCGTCGGCCTGTCCGCCGACGTGATGGCCAGCACGCCGCCGCGGCTCAAGCGGCTCGGCGGCCGGCTCGCGTACCCGGCGACGGCCCTGGCGCTGCTGGCCCGCCACCGTCCGCTGCGGGCCAGGGTGCGGGCCGAGGGGCGGGAGCACGAGTTCGTCACCCACCAGCTGTACGTGGCCAACGGCGGCTTCCACGCGGGCCGGCCGATCACGGCGGACGCGAACGCGGACGACCGGTTGCTGGTCGCGTACCCGGTGGGCGGTCCACACCGGCGCGAGCTGCTGCGCGACACCGCCCGCAACGCGGCGACCGGGCACCGCCGCACCCTGGGTGACGATCCGTTCCTCGCGGTGGGTCAACTCTGGCTGGAGACGGACCGGCCGGCGCCGGTGGAGGTCGACGGCGAGTTGTACGGCGAGACCCCGATCCGGATCGGCCTGGACGCCAACGCGTTGCGGGTGGTGGCACCCGCCGACAGCGCCGACCGCTGAACCGCGCCGTACCGGCTGGGCGTCGGTGCACACGGCCCGGGAGATGCGCCCGCCACCCCGGCGTGCACCGCGTAGCATCGGCTGCCGTGGCCCTGATGCGCGTTGACTTCCACTCCGACGTTCTCGGCCTCTCGACGTCGATGACGGTGATCCTGCCGCAGCGCACGGCCTCGCAGATCGGCATGGCCGGCGCCGCGCCGGCCGGTGATCCGCCGGTGCTCTACCTGCTGCACGGCCTCACCGACGACGACACGATCTGGCTGCGGCGCACGTCGATCGAGCGGTACGTGGCGCCGCTCGGCCTGGCCGTGGTGATGCCCCAGGCGGGGCGCAGCTTCTACCGCGACGAGGAGCACGGCAACCGGTACTGGACGTTCCTCACCGAGGAACTGCCGGCGGTCTGCGACGACTTCTTCCGCCTGTCCCGCCGGCCGGAGGACACGTACGTCGCCGGCCTGTCGATGGGCGGGTACGGGGCGGTGAAGTGGGCGCTGCGCCACCCGGACCGGTTCGCGGCGGCGGCGAGCCTGTCCGGCGCGCTGAACGTGGCGAGCCGCCGGCACCACCCCGCCCGGCCGGTCGACCCCGGCGTGTGGCACACGGTGTTCGGGGAGCGCGCGGTCGCCGGCACCGACGACGACACGGTGGCGCTGCTCGACCGGTACGCGGGCGGGCCGGCGCTCTACGTCGCCTGCGGCACGGACGACTTCCTGTACGAGGACAGCCTGCGCTTCGTCGACGTCGCCCGCGCGCGGGGTGTGCCGCTGACCGTGGACTTCTCCCCCGGCGACCACGACTGGGCGTACTGGGACGCGAAGATCCAGGACGTGCTCGCCTGGCTGCCGCTGCGCGAGCGGCCCACCGGCTGAGCGAGCGGCCGGCTGAGCGAGCAGCCGGGTGAGCGAGCGGCCGGGTGAGCGAGCGGCCGGGTGAGCCGCTCGCGGCGTGCGCAGGCGGAGCGGTCGGCGGTGGCCGGCCGACGTCGTGCCCGGTTCCACCGTCCGGCCGCCGGTTGACCGCAGGCGCTACGCTGACCCGCGGTGTGCCGGGAAGTCTGGTCGGCGAGTCGTGAGCCCCGACGACCCGGGAGGCTGCCGTGAGCGCACCCGCCATCCGCACCGAACGCCTGACCAAGCGGTACGGCCCCCTGGCCGCCCTCGACGGCCTGGACCTGACCGTTTCCGCCGGCGAGGTCTTCGGCTTCCTCGGCCCGAACGGCGCCGGGAAGTCCACCACCATCCGGCTGCTGCTCGGGCTGGCCCGGCCGACCTCCGGTCGGGCCTGGATCTTCGACGTCGACGTCGACGCCGCCGACGCCGCCGCCGCGCACCAGCGGCTCGCGTACGTGCCGGCCGACGTGGCGCTCTGGCCGCGCCTGACCGGCGCGGAGGTGCTGGAGCTGCTCGGTGCCGTCGGCCCGGGCGTCGACCGGGCCTACCGGAGTGAGCTGGTGGAGCGGTTCGCGCTCGACCTGTCGAAGCCGGCCGGCACCTACTCGACCGGCAACCGCCAGAAGGTCGCGCTTGTCGCCGCGTTCGCCACCCGCGCCCCGCTGCTGGTCCTCGACGAGCCCACCAGCGGGTTGGACCCGCTGATGGAGCGCGAGTTCCGGCGGGCGGTGGCCGACGCCCGCGCTGACGGGCGGACGGTGTTCCTCTGCTCCCACCAGCTCGCCGAGGTGGAGGCGGTCTGCGACCGGGTGGGGATCCTCCGCGCCGGGCGCCTGGTGGACGTGGCGGCGGTGCCGGACCTCCGGGCGCTGCACCGCACCGAGGTCCAGGTCCGGTTCGCCGGCCCGGTCCCGGATCTCACGGACGTTCCGGGCGTGCAGGCGGTGGAGGGCACCGGCGAGGGGGCCGTGCGGTTCACCCTGAGCGGGCCGCCGGGTCCGGCGCTGCGGCAGATCGCGGCGGCCGAGGTCAGCGCGGTGAGCATGCGGGAACCCTCCCTGGAGGAGATCTTCCTCGACTACTACGGGGAGGACCGGTGACCACCGTGGCGGCGCGGGCCGTCACCAGTTTGGCGGCGCGCCAGGTCCGGCGCGGCGCGCTGGTCGTCCTCGCCGTCACGGCCGGCATGTCCGCCCTGGTCGCCGCCACGTACGAGAGCACCATGGGCACCGAGGCCGATGCGGCGGCGCTGGCCGCCCTGGCGGAGAACCCGGCGATCCGTACCCTGTTCGGCGAGCCCGTGGCGCTGAACACCCCCGGCGGCTTCGCCGTCTGGCGCACCGGCACGGTGCTCGCTGTCCTGCTGTCGGTGTGGGGGCTGCTCGCCGCCACCCGGATCACCCGGGGCGAGGAGGAGTCCGGCCGGTGGGGTCTCCTGCTCGCCGGGCGGCTGGCCCTGCCGACCGTGCTGCGCCGGCACCTGCTCGTCCTGGCCGTGGTGATGGTGGCCGTCGGCGCGGCCGTCACCGGCGCGCTCACCGCCGTCGGCACCCCGGCCTCCGGGGCCGTACTGCACGGCGCCGGTCTCGCCCTGGCCGGGATGTTCGCGGTCGTGCTGGCCGCTCTCGCCGCCCAGGTGTTCCCCACCCGGGCCGGGGCGACCGGTGCCACGGTGGCGGTGCTCGGCGTCGGGCTGCTGGCGCGGATGGTGGGCGACGGGGTGGACGCGCTGGCCTGGTTGCGGTGGCTGTCGCCGTTCGGGCTGCTGGCGCTGACCCGGCCCTACCTGGACGACCGGGCGTTGCCGCTGGTGGTGCTGGGTGCCGCCACGGTCGCGGTCGCGGCGGCGGCGGTGCTCGTCGCCGGCCGGCGGGACGTCGACGGCGGGCTGCTGACCGGCGCCACCGGGCGGGCGCCGCGGCTGCGCCTGCTCCGCTCGGTGCCGGCGTTCGCCCTGCGCCGGTCGCTACGCCCGCTCGCCGGTTGGGCGGCCGGTGTGGGCGCGTACTTCCTGCTGATCGGTGTGGTCGCGACGTCGATGACGCGGTTCCTCACCGACAATCCGCGCTTCGCCGATCTGGCCGCCCAGGCCGGCTTCTCCGGGTTGGGCAGCGTCCGCGGATACGTGGCCACCCTGTTCGCCCTGCTCGCCGTGCCGGTCGGCGCCTTCGCCGCGGTCCGCCTGGCCGCCTTCGCCGCGGCGGAGGTGGAGCGGCGGTTGACCCCCCTGTACGCCCTCCCGGTCACCCGGCTGCGGGTGCTGGGTGCCGAGGTGGCCACCGTCCTGGCCGGGTCGGTGGTGCTCCTCGCCGTCGCGGCGGCGACCACCTGGGCCGGGGCGGCGGTCGTCGACGCCGACCTGCCGCCGGGGGCGGCGCTGGCCGGCACGCTGAACGTCCTGCCGGTCGTGCTGCTGTGCCTGGGCGCCGCGGTGCTGGCCGTCGGGTGGGCTCCCCGGGCGGTGGCCGCCCTCGGCGCCCTGCCCGCCGCCGGCGGTTTCCTGCTCCAGGTCGTCGCGGACAGCGTCGACGGACCCGCGTGGGTGGCTGACCTGTCGCCGTTCGCGCACCTCGCGGCCGTGCCCGCCACCGGGCCGAACTGGCCGGCGGCGCTCACGATGGCCGGCCTGGCGCTGGTCGCCGCCGGCGTGGGCGCCGCCGGCCTTCGGCGGCGGGACCTGCGTGGCTGAGCCGGGCGGCACCCCGCCGGCGGGGCCCGGCCCGGCCCCGCCGGTCGATCCGGCGGGCAGCGGGGCGAGGTGGGCGGCACCCGCCGTAGCCCGCGTACTGCACCACCGTCGGCAGCGGCCGGGGCGCGCCGTGGGGCAGCCGGAGCCAGGCCCGCACGGGCTGGCCCGCGTACCCGGCGAAGGTCACGTCGTACACCTCGACGGTCGTCAGCCCGGTCGCCACCGGCTCGGCCCGGACCGGCCATCCGGCCAGCCGGGCCGCGCCAGTGGTGTCGGCCCAGAAGAGGTCGAAGTCCTCCGGGTCGGTGACGGCGCCACGGTGGGCCCGCAGCCGCTCCTCCGGGACGTCGGTGTACCCGCCGGTCAACCGGCCGCCGGAGCGGGCGTCACCGTGAAGCCGGGGTGCAGGGCACGGCGGTGGTCCACGTGCCGGGCCGGGCCGTACAGGCTGACGGCCGCGACCAGCCGCGGGTCGGTGCTGGACGCCGCGAGCCGCAGCTCGAGCGCGCCCGGCTCGACGACGCGGCGCCCGTCACGCCCGGTGAACGCGAACAGGTCGGCCGGCACGGTGACCTCGACCCGGCACGCCGCGCCGGGTTCGAGGGGGATCCGGCGGTAGCCGACCAGTCGCTGCACGGGCTGCACGACGGACGCCACCGGGTCGTGGGCGTAGACCTGCACGACCTCGTTCCCCGCGCGGTCGCCGGTGTTGGCCAGGGTGAAGTGCAGCCGCAGCTCGCCGTCGGTGGCCGCCGCCGGCACGTCCACCACCAGGTCGGTCCAGGCGAAGGTGGTGTACGTCAGGCCGTGACCGAAGCCGTACGCCGGCGTCGGGTCGACGTTGGACACCCCGTTCGCCTGCCCCAGCCGGGGGCTCAGGTAGGTGGACGGCTGCGCGCCCGGCCGGCGCGGCACGCTCACCGGCAGCCGCCCGGACGGGTCGACCCGGCCACTGAGGACACCGGCGATCGCCGGGGTGCCCTCCTCGCCGGGGAAGAACGACTGCACGACCGCGGCGGCCTCGTCGACGGCGCGACCCAGCACGTACGGGCGGCCGGCCAGCAGCGTCACCACCACCGGCGTGCCGGTGTCGAGGAGCGCGTCGAGCAGCCGCTGCTGCGCGCCGGGCAGGGCCAGCGACTCCGCGTCGCAGCCCTCGCCGCTGGTGCCGCGGCCGAACAGCCCGGCCCGGTCGCCGAGGGCCGCGATCACCACGTCGGCGTCGCGGGCCGCCGCGAACGCGGCCGGCACCCCGGTGACATCGTCACCGTCGACCGCGACCCCGGTCACGGTGACCAGCTCGCTGTCCGGGAACTCGCGGCGCAGAGCCTCCGCCAGGGTGGGCAGGTCGATGCCGAGCGGCACCTCCGGATGGTGCGCCCCGACGTGGGCGGGGAACGAGTAGCAGCCGAGCACGGCGGTGCGCTGCCGCGCCTGCGGGCCGACCAGCGCTACGCGCGCCGGCCGGTGCAGCGGTAGGGTGCCGTCGTTCGCGAGCAGGACGACGGCCCGCTCGGCCACCTCGCGGGCGAGGGCCCGGTTGGCCGGCGGGTCGAGGTCGAGGCGGCCCCGCAGGGCGTCCGGGTCGGCGAGGTCAGCCCCGGCCAGGGCCGGCGGCACCGGGCTCCAGTCGGGGTCGAGGAGACCGAGCTCCGCCTTCTGCCGCAACACCCGGCGTACCGCGCGGTCGACCAGGGCCTCCGGCACCCGGCCGGCATCGAGCGCCTCCCGCAGGGGCGCGCCGAACGTGCGGACCGTGGGCAGCTCGACGTCCACGCCGGCGGCGAGGGCCGCCGCGGCGGCCTCGTCCCAGCTGCCGGCCACACCCTGCGTGGTGCGCAGGAAGGCGATGCCGAAGTAGTCGGCCACCACCGTGCCGTCGAAGCCCCACGTTCCCCGTAGCAGCCCGGTCAGCAGCGCCTCGTCGGCCGTCGACGGCACACCGTCGGTGTCGGTGTACGCGGCCATCACCGACCGGACGCCGCTTTCCCGGATCGCCATCTCGAACGGCGGGAGCATCACGTCGGCGCGCTCGCGGATGCCCATCCCCACCGGGGCGTGGTTGCGGCCGCCCCGGGATGCGGAGTAGCCCACGAAGTGCTTGAGGGTGGCCACCACCCCGGCCGACTCGAGGCCCTGCACGTACGCGGTGCCGATGGTGCCGACCAGGTACGGGTCCTCGCCGATGGTCTCCTCCACCCGGCCCCAGCGGGCGTCGCGCACCACGTCGAGGACCGGTGCGAGGCCCTGGTGCACGCCGACCCGGCGCAGGTCGGCGCCGATCGTGGTGGCCATCCGGCGGATCAGGTCGGGGTCGAAGGTGGCCCCCCAGGACAGCGGCACCGGGTACGCGGTCGCGCCCCACGCGGCGAAGCCGGCGAGGCACTCCTCGTGGGCCACCGCCGGAATGCCGAAACGGTTGGCGGCCACGATCCGTTGCTGCGTGCGCAGCAGCGACAGCGCGCCGAGCGCCGGGTCGACCGGCGCGGTGCCGAACGGGCGGGTGAGCTGGCCGAGCCCCACGTCCAGCAGGCCGTCGAGGTCGACCGGTTCCTCCATCTCGTGCTGGTGGGGGGCGACCTCGCCGCCGTCGGCGGACGCGCCGACCCACACGCCGTACAGCTGGGCGAGCTTCTCCGGCAGGGTCATCGCGGCGACCAGCGCGTCGACGCGGGTGTCGATGTCGAGGGCGGGGTCGGCCCAGGTGGCGGCGCCGGATCCGATGTCCAGGGTCACGTGGCGGTCACTTTCCCCCCACGCCCATCAGGCCCTGGATGAGGGCCCGGCGGGCGGTCAGGTACACGAGCAGGACCGGCACCATGGACAGCACCACCGCGGCCATCAGCCCGGGGATGTCGATGCCGTACTGCGTCTGGAAGTTGTACAGGCCAAGGGTGATGACCTTGGTCGAGTCGGACTGGGTGAGCACGAGCGGGAAGAGGAAGCCGTTCCACGCCTGGAGGGCGGAGAAGACGGCGATGGTGGAGATGCCGCCCCGGGACAGGGGCAGCACCAGGCGCAGGAAGACCCGGGTCGGCGTCGCGCCGTCGATGGCCATCGCCTCGTACAGGTCCGGGGTGATGTCCCGCATGGCGCCGCTGAGGATCAGCGCGCAGATCGGCAGGGCGAACGCGGCCGTGGGCAGGATGACGCCGAGCAGGTTGTCGTAGAGGCCGGTCGTGCTGATCAGGTAGAAGATCGGTACGACGACCGCGTGCGCGGGGATCGCCAGGCCGAGCAGGAACAGCCGGAACACGTGCCCGGTCAGGCGGCTGCGGCTGCGCACGATGGCGTACGCGAGCGGCGTGACGAGCAGCAGCACGATCGCCACCACGCTGGCGGTCACCACGATGGTGTTCAGGAAGTAGCGCCCGAAGCCCTGGGCGAACACCCCGGTGTAGTTGGCGAGGGTGAAGGTGTCCGGCAGGGAGATCGGGCCGTTGTCGCCGTAACCCTCGCGGGTCTGCACGGTGATCGACAGCATGACGTAGATCGGCACGCCGACGACGAGCAGCCAGGCGACCGCGCCGATCCCGGCCAGCCAGTTCGGACGGTGCCGCGTCACAGCCCCTCCAAGGTGGAGCGCATCTTGTCGTAGCCGGAGGCCCGGACCATGATCAGCGAGATGACCGTGGCCGACACGACCAGCAGCAGGGCGATGGCGGCGCCGGCGCCGAAGTCGAAGCTGCGGAACGCCTGCTGGTACATGTAGTAGGCGGTGATGGTGGTGTCGGTGCCCGGCCCGCCCTGGGTGAGGATGAGGACCGTCTCGAAGGTGGTCAGTCCGCCGACCACCATGATGACCAGCGAGGTGATCATCGCGTTGCGCAGTTGGGGCAGCGTGACGTGCCAGAACTGGTGCCACCGTCCGGCCCCGTCGATCTCGGCCGCCTGGTAGAGCACGGCCGGGATGGTGCGGGCCGCGCCCTGGTAGATCAGCGCGTGGAACGGGATGTACTGCCAGCTGGCCACGAAGACCAGGACGGCGAGCGCACCGGCCCGGCTGCCGAAGAGGTTGCCGTCGCCGAAGAGCCAGCGCGCCTGGCCGGGCACGCCGAAGTTCGGGTCGAGCAGTGCCCGCCACAGCACCGACACGGCGGTGGCGGACAGCAGCAGCGGCAGGAAGAAGATCGCCGACAGCACCGCCCGGTTGCGCTGCTGGCCTGCGGCCCAGACGCCGATGAGCAGGCTGAGCGGGGTCTGTACGGCCACGCCGAGGGCGGTGAGCAGCAGGCTGAGCCAGAGGCTGTCGATCATCACCGGGTCGTCGGCCAACCGCCGCCAGTTGGCGAGGCCCACGTACTCGACGTCGCCGATGCCGGCCCAGCTGGTGAAGGACAGGACGACCACCAGGACCAGCGGGACGAGCGCGAAGAAGGCGAAGAACAGCGTGGCGGGCAGGGCCCAGGCGAAGCCCGGGCGGGCGAGCATCACCCCGCCGCCCGGGCGTCGCACGGCCCGCCGCTCCCCGGTGGTGGCCCGGGGCGCGAGGGTGGTGGCGGCCATCCGTCAGCCGGCCTGGAGCGACTGCATGGCCTTGATGAAGCCGTCGGCGTCCATCCGCCCGTTGGTGTACTGCTGCACCGCCTGGTGGATGGTGGTGGTGGCGGCCGGCGGGTACGCCTGGTCCCAGGAGAGCTGGAACGACGGCGCCTGCTTCACCAACTCGAACTGGAACTTCGAGTACTCCGGGTTCCCCGCGGTGTCGAGGAACTTCTCGGTGTTGACGGTGGTGGGCAGGTTGCCGATGCCGAGCTGCGCCTGGACGAACTCGTCGGAGTACATGAGCTTGAGGAACTCGGCCACGGCCTCCGGGTGCTTGGTCTTCTTCAGCACCGAGTAGAAGTTGTTGGTGTTGCCCGCCACGTTGCGCGGGTCGCCCTTGCCGCCGGGGATGCTGGGGAAGGCGGTCCACCCGAGGTCGTTCTTGGCGAACTCCGGCTTGGAGTCCTGGTGGGTGGAGTACGCCCACGAGCCCATCAGCTCGAAACCGGCCTTGCCGGTGGCCAGCAGGGTCGGCGAGCCCTGGTCGGTCCACTTCACCGAGTCGAAGTTGGTGCCGAAGGCGCCGGCGTCGGTGAGCTGGCGCATTAGGTCGAGGGCCCGGCGGCTCTCGGCGCTCTCCCAGACGCTCTTGTCACCGCCGAGCGCCGAGCGGAACAGCTCGGGACCGGCCACCCGGTCGTAGAGGTACTGGTACCACATCTGGGTCGGCCACCGGTCGCCGCCGCCGAGCGCGATCGGGGTGATCTTCTTGGCCTTGAGGACGTTGACCGCGTTGAGCAGGTCGTCCCAGGTCTTCGGCGGCGTGAGACCCGCGTCGGCGAGGACCTTCTTGTTGTGGAAGAGCAGCACCGGCTGCGTGCCCCGCATCGGGATCCCGTACGCCTTGCCGTCGACCACGGCGCTGTCGAACACCGAGGGCAGGAAGTTCTCCTTCAGACCCGGGTCCTTGGCGATCATGTCGTCGAGCGGTAGGAGCAGGTCGGCCTTGACGAACGGCGCGATGCTGCCGCCGCCCCAGTTGAAGAACACGTCCGGCGCCTGGTTGGTGTTGATGATCGTCTGGAGCTTCGTCTGGTAGTCGGCGCCGGGGATGGTGTCCAGGACGGCCTTGACCTTCGAGGTCTTGTTGAACGTCTCGACGATCTGCGTCTCCACCTTGTTGGTGGCGTCGCCGTACACCAGGATGCGGATCTGGTCCGCTTCACCGCCCGCGTCGTCGCCACCGCAGGCGGCCAGCGGCAGTGTCAGGGCGAGGGCGGCGCCGACCGCGACGGCGCGGGCGAGCCGCGATCGTAGTCTCATATCGAGGCCTTTCGTTGGTGGGGGTTGGGGGTGGGCGGACCGAAAGGTGTCCGATAAACTTCCGGAACGTTTCCGTAACTTGCTCGCACGCTAGAACCGCCCCGGCATGTCGTCAACCCCCATCCGTGGGGCAAGATGACCGTGGGACGGGCGAGCCGTTCCGGAGCTGCGGTGATGCCTGGCCGGTCTTCCCGGTCGGTGAAGGAGGCGCGGGTGGACACGGACGAGGGACGCAGGGTGACCATCACCGCGATCGCGCGGGAGGCCGGCGTCTCGGTGCCGACCGTCTCCCGGGTGCTCAACGGACGGTCCGACGTGGCACCGGAGACCCGGGAGCGCGTCGAGGAACTGCTGCGCCATCACGGCTACCGGCGGCCGGGCAACCGCACCGTGCACCGCGCCGGCCTGCTCGACCTGGTCTTCAACGACCTGGACAGCCCCTGGGCCGTGGAGATCATCCGGGGTGTCGAGGACGTCGGGCACGGCGCCGGCGTCGGCACCGTCGTCTCGGCGATCCACCGCCAGCCGGCATCCGCCCGGCAGTGGTTGCAGAACCTGCGGGCCCGGGCCACCGACGGCGTCATCTTCGTGACCTCGCACCTGAGCCCGCCGCTGCACGCCCAACTGCGCCGGCTCAACGTGCCGGTGGTGGTGGTCGACCCGGCCGGTGTTCCGGCCACCGACGTGCCGACGGTCGGCGCGACCAACTGGGCGGGCGGGCTCGCCGCCACCGAGCACCTGCTCTCCCTGGGGCACCGGCGGATCGGCTTCGTCGCCGGCCCGCCGCACCTGCTGTGCAGCCGGGCCCGCCTGGACGGGCACCGCGCCGCGCTGGAGGCGGCCGGGGTGGCGGTGGACGACCGCCTGGTACGGCCCGGGGACTTCTACCACGCCTCCGGGTTCGCCGCCGGGACGGCCCTGCTCGACCTCGACGACCCGCCAACGGCGATCTTCGCGGCCAGCGACCAGATGGCGTTCGGGGTGTACGAGGCGATCCGCCGCCGGGGCCGGCGCGTGCCGGACGACGTCAGCGTGGTCGGCTTCGACGACCTGCCCGAGGCCCGGTGGGCGTCGCCGCCGCTGACCACCGTCCGCCAGCCCCTCGTCGAGATGGGACGGCTGGCGGCGCGGACGGCGCTGCGGCTGGCGCAGGGCGAGACCATCGACTCACCCCGGGTGGAGCTCGCCACCGAGCTCGTCGTCCGGGACAGCTCCGCCCCTCCACCGGGTTCCTGAGCCCTCCCCACCCCGCCGGAACGCTTCCGGTAGAGCGACGGAACTTTCGGCGGTCAGGCGCGGCGCCGGCCCCGGCGGCGTCTCCGGGGTGACCGGGCCGAGCGCACCACCAGCGTCAGCAGGCCGGCCACCCCGGCCACCGCCGCGACGATCAGCGGCCCCGGCCCGGTCAGCCCCTCCGGGAGCGGATCACCGGCGGCCACCCGACGGGCGGCGTCCCCGGCGGCCGGTGGCGCGGCGGACGCCGCGGCGTCCAGCTCACCCGGCTCGACCAGCCGGCCGACGGCGGCGTCCCGGGGCAGGGCGAAGCCCCAGTCGAGCAGGGCGGCACCCTGCTCCCAGCCCCGGGCGGGTCGGGACTCGGCGCCCAGCAACGTGACGACCAGCCGCCGGCCGTTCCGCTCGGCCGCTCCCACGTACGTGTGGCGGGCCAGGTCGGTGAAGCCCGTCTTGCCGCCGAGGGCACCCGGGTAGCGGCGGATGAGCGGGTTCTCGTTCTGGATCTGGAAACCCTTGGTGCGGGGCCGGCTCTGCGCGGGGATCTGGTGCGTCCCGGTCAGCGCGTACCGCCGGAAGGTGGGGTCGGCGAAGCAGACCCGGGCGATCAGGGCGAGGTCGTACGCGCTGGTGAACTGCCCCCGCCCGTCCAGTCCGGACGGGGTGACCGCATGCGTCTGCCGGGCGCCCAGGTGGCGGGCGAATTCGTTCATCGCCCGGACCCCGCCGGCCCGGCCGTCGGCGCCGCCGCCGAGGCGGGCGAGCACGTTCGCCGCCTCGTTCCCGGACTGGAGCAGCAGGCCGAGCCAGACCGTCTCGACCCGGTAACGCCCGCCGACGACCAGGCCGACCGCCGAGGAGCCCGGTTCGATGTCGAGGTCCTCCCGGGTCACGGTGACGACCTGCTCCGGATCGAGGCGCGGCAGCACGGCGGCGGCCAGCAGCAACTTCTGCACGCTCGCCGGGGTGGCGTGCTCGTGCGGGCCGCAGGCGCCCAGCACCTGTCCCGTGTCCAGGTCGGCGACGAGCCACGACGTCGCGGTCACGCCCGGCGGCCGGGGCGCGCCGGACGGGACGACGAGGCCCTCGGTGGCCAGCGCAGCCCCGCCCACCGCCCGGTCCTCGGCGACCGCCGGGGGCGGCGTCGGGCGGGGCGGACGCGACGGCGCGGGCGCCGGCACGGCGACGCGCGGGCACGGCACATCGGGGGCGACGGCGGTACGCCCCGGCGCGGCCGCGGCCGCCGTGGGGACCGCGACCGGCAGGAGAAGGATGCTCGCAGCAGCCGCCAGCAGCCGAACTCTCATGTCCTCCGACTCCCTCGTCGACAAGATCACGTCAGACCCTAGTTGACACGGCCGCCGGCCGGGAGAGGTTCAGCCGGGTCACCGATCGGCGCCCACCGGCCGCGCGTCGCGGGTGGCGACGAGGCTCCACCCGATCGACACGGCGAGGGTCACCACGATGACGCCGAGGGTCACCGGGATGGGCAGCTTGCCGACCGGCGTCTCGGAGAGGATCAGCTTCACGCCGGCGAAGGCGAGCAGCACCGCCAGCCCGTAGTGCAGCTTGGTGAACCGGCGCAGCAGCCCGGCCAGGCAGAAGTAGAGGCTGCGCAGGCCCAGCACGGCGAAGGCGTTCGCGGTCCAGACGATGAACGTGCTGGTGGTGATGGCGAGGACGGCGGCGACCGAGTCGATGGCGAAGATGAGGTCGGTTGCCTCGACCGCGATCAGGACGACGAACAGCAGGGTGGCGACACGCCGGCCGTCGACGCGGATGAAGAACCGCTCCCCGTGGTAGCGGGGATCGGTCGGGATCAGCCGGCGGACCAGCCGCACCACCAGGTTGCGCTCGGGGTGGACCTCCTCGTCGTGGCGGAAGGCCATCTTCCAGCCGGTCCAGACGAGGAACGCGCCGAAGACGTACGCGGTCCAGAAGAACGTCTCCAGCAGTTCGGCGCCGACGAAGATGAACACCAGCCGGAATCCGAGCGCGCCGATCACGCCCCAGAAGAGCACCTTGTGCTGGTACGCGGCCGGGACCGCGAAGTACGTGAAGACGAGCGCGAAGACGAAGACGTTGTCGACCGAGAGCGCCTTTTCGATCAGGTAACCCGCGTAGTAGGCGCCGGCCGCCTCGTCGCCCTGCCACCACCACAGCAGGACGCCGAAGGCGAGGCCGGCCGCGACCCAGACGGCGGACCAGACCGCGGCCTCGCGGAACTCGATGACGTGGTTGTCCCGGTGCAGGAACAGGTCGACCGCGAGCATCAGCGCGATGCCGGCGGTCAGCGCCAGCCAGGCCCACCACGGTACGGACAGGGACATCCCGACTCCCCTCGACCGGCCGGCGCGGATCGCCGGCGTTCCGGCCGACGGTCTCCCCGGACCGCCGGCGCGGCGGCCCGCGCCGCCGGGGCCGCCAGCCCCGTGGCACGGCACGGAACGGGCGGCGCCGTACTGACGACGGCGCGTCGGTGTCGGGTACTCCCCATCGAACTACGCATCATTATTCACGAAACATAGTTCGCTTGTCTAGCGTCCGGACGGGGCCTCCGCCGACGGGCGCTTCAGGTGGTAGCGGTGCACCTCGGTGCTGCCCTGCACGTTGTTCACGTCCTCGGCCGCGGAGACCAGCTCCCACCCCTCACGCCCGACGCGGTTGAGGTGCGCGATCGCGGTGTCGCCGTACGCCGTGACGTCCCGGCGCGTCCCGTCGGGGGCGTACCAGATGAAGCTGACGTGGAAATTGCGGCCCTGCCCCTGATAGCGGCGGACCAGAAGGGCGTACTCCCAGGCGACCATGGCCATCATTATGAGTGTCCACCGAGGACGGCGGAACGCGGGCGGTAGCGTATTGCCGTGCGGTGAACGCGGTGTGTCAACCGACCGGGACGGAGACGCCCCGGCGGGCCGTCTCGTCGGCGACGAGCGCGGCCAACCGGTCCAGGCCGGCGTCGATCTCGGCCGGGGTGACGGCGCTGACCGACAACCGCAGCGCGTGGACCGGCGTGCCGGAGTCGTAGAAGTGCGCCATCGGCGTCCACAGCACCCCGTACTCGCGGGCCGAGCGGTGCAGCAGCGCGTCGTCGACCGGGAACGGCACGGTCACCACCACGAAGAAGCCGCCGGTGGGCACGGTCCACCGGACCGGCGACCCGGCCGGGAAGCGCCGCCCCAGGCCGTCGACCAAATGATGGAGGTTCCGGGTGTACGCGGCCCGCTCCCGGACGGTGGCGGCGACCAGGCTGCACCCGTGCTCCAACAGCGCACCCCCGACCACCGCCTGGGCGATCGGCGAGGTGTTCACCGTGACCATGCTCTTGATCTTGGCGAGCTGGTCGGCGAACAGGCCCACCGTGCCGTCCGCACCGGCCACCCGCTGGTCGGCCACCACGTAGCCCACCCGCGCGCCGGGCAGCACCGTCTTCGCGAACGAGCCCAGGTAGACCACCCGGCGGGCGGTGTCGAGCGCCTTGAGCGTGGGCAGCCGCCGGGCGTCCCCCGCCGGGAAGAGACCGTACGGGTTGTCCTCGACCAGCAGCAGGTCCTCCTCGGCGGCCAGGTCCAGCAACGCGCGCCGCCCGGCCACGCCGACGCTCGTCCCCGAGGGGTTGGCGAAGTCCGGCATCAGGTAGCAGGCGCGCGGGCGCAGCCCCTCGGCCCGGGCGCGCCGCACCTCGGCACGCAGGTCACCCGCGTCCACCCCGGACGGCCCGCTGGCCACCGGGCGCACCGGCAGGTCCAGCAGCCGCGCCGCGCCGGTGAGCCCCACGTACGTCGGTGCGACGGCGAGCACCACGTCGTCCGGGCCGGCGCGCAGGGCCCGCAGCACCAGGAACATCGCCTCCTGGCACCCGACCGTCACGACGAGGGCCTCCGGGTCGACCGTCAGCCCCTCGTCGACGGCGAGGTTGCGGGCGACCAGGTGGTGGACGATCCCCTTGGTCCGCCCGTACTGGAGCAGGGTGCGGTGGACCTGCTCCGGGGTCTGCCCGAGGTCGTCGGCGAGGTGCCGGCGGAAGGTGTCCAGGTGCCGGTGCAGCGCCGCGACGTCGAAGAACTCCTCGTACGGCCGCCCGGCGGCGAGCGACACCGCATCCGGGTAGTGCTGCGCCACCTCGTTGAGGAAGTTCATCGAGTTCAGCGCGGCGTCGTCGAGGGCCGGGTGCAGGTCGGCCACGTGCAGGTCCACGGTCATGCGCACTCCACCGTCGTCGTCCGCAGGTCCCGGGCCTCGGCCGGGTCGGCGCAGCCGGCCAGCGCGAGCGCGTCCCGGAACTCGCCGGCCAGCAGCGACAGTGCGGTCTCGGCGCCGGAGCGGCCCCCGGCGGCGAGCGCCCAGAGCATCGGGCGGCCCACCAGCACGCCGTGCGCGCCGAGGGCGAGCGCGCGCAACACGTCGACGCCGCCCCGGACACCGCTGTCGAGCAACACCTCGCACCGGCCGGCAACCGCCTCGACCACCCCGGGCAGCGCGGCGACACTCGCCGGTGCGCCGTCGAGCTGCCGCCCGCCGTGGTTGGAGACCACCACCGCGTCCACCCCGGCCTCCGCCGCGCGGACGGCGTCGCGCGGGTCGAGGACGCCCTTCACCACCAGCGGGACCGGAGTACGCTCGCGCAGCCAGTCCAGGTCGGCCCAGGTCACCGCCGGCGCGAAGACCTCGCCGGTGTGGGCGGCGACGGCGGACACGCCCGGGGTGGCGGCGTGCGCCAGGTCGTCCCGGCCGGCGGGCAGGTTCGCGGCGATGACGTGCGGCGGGATGGCGAACGAGTTGCGCACGTCGCGCAGCCGGCGGCCGAGGATCGGCACGTCCACGGTGAGCACCAGCGCGGCGCAGCCCGCCGCCCGGGCCCGGTCCAGCAGGTCCGTGACGAGACCCCGGTCGCGCAGCCAGTAGAGCTGGAACCAGACCGTCCCGCCGGCGGCGGCGATCTCCTCGATCGGCGCGCTGCTCAACGTGCTCGCCACGTACGGGACGCCGGCGGCACCGGCCGCGCCGGCGAGCGCGGTCTCCCCGTCGGGATGCACCAGCCGCTGGTACGCCATCGGTGCGACCGCCACCGGCAGCGCGTGGGTGGCGCCGAGCAGCCGAGCCTCGGTGCGCGGGGTGGCCACGCCGCGCAGCACGCGGGGCAGCACGCCGACCCGGTCCAGGGCGCGACGGTTCGCCGCGAGCGTGGTCTCGGCGCCGCTGCCGCCGTCGACGAAGTCCCACACCTCCGGCGGTAGCACCGCCCGCGCCAGGTCCGCGAAGTCGGCCAGTCCGGCGGGGGCGGGTGGCTCGCCCAGCGGCACGTCCGGCTTCGACAGGGACGTCTCAGACATCGCCGGTCACCGTCCCGGCCGGGGCCGGCACCGCCGGTTCCGTGAGCCCGAACCGCTCGCGCAGGAACGCGGCGGCCTCGTCCTGGGCGCGCCGGCCGTCGTCGAAGGTGCCGGGCATCGCGAAGAAACCGTGGACCATCCCGGCGTACCGGGTGCGGGTCGTCGGCACCCCGGCGTCGCGGAGCCGGTCGGCGTACCGCTCGCCCTCGTCCCGCAGCGGGTCGTGCTCGGCGGTCACCACCAGCGCCGGCGGCAGCCCGCCCAGGTCGTCGGCGAGCAGGGGCGAGGCGAGCGGGTCCCGGGCGTCGGCCGGGTCGGCCAGGTAGTGCGACCGGTACCAGGCGACCGAGCGCCGGTTGAACAGCAGCGGGTCGTCGTCACCGGCCGGCTCCGCGGTCTGGTCGGTGTTCGGGTAGACCAGCAGCTGCGCCGCCAGCCGGGGACCGGTGTCGCGGGCCAGCAGGGTGACCGCGGCGGCGAGGTTCCCGCCCGCGCTGTCCCCGCCGACGGCGAGGCGTTCCGGGTCGGCGCCGAACTCCGCCGGGTGCGCGGCGACGAAACGGAGCGCCGCGTGGCAGTCATGCACGGCCGCCGGGAACGGGGCCTCGGGGGCGAGCCGGTAGCCGACGGTGACCACCTGGCACGGCACGGCGTTGGCCAGCCGCCGGCAGATCCCGTCGGCGGTGTCGACGCTGCCCAGCGTCCACCCGCCGCCGAAGAACCAGAGCAGGGTGGGCAGCGGTCCCGGGCCGGCCGGGCGGTGGATCCGGACCGGCACGTCGCCCGCCGGGCCGGGAACGTGCGTGTCGCGTACCTCGTGCACCGGTTCGACCACGCCGGAGCCGGCGCGGATCGCGGCGAGGTCGGCGGCGCGCGCCTCGGCGAGGGTCTGGGTGTACAGCGGTGGCGTGCCGGCGGCCGCCCGGGCGGCCCGGTACGCCACGGCCTGGGGATGCAGGCTCACGGTCGCTCCTCTCCCCCGGTGTCGACCAGGAGCTTGTCGATGCCGCGCAGGAACAGGCTGCCGCTGTAGGTCGGTGGCTCCTCGACGCGCAGCCGGGGGAAGCGGGACAGCAGCCGCGGCAGCGCCAGCCGCCCCTCCAGGCGGGACACGGCGGCGCCGAGGCAGTAGTGCGGGCCGATGCCGAACGCCAGCGACGGTGGGCCGGGGCGGCGCGGGTCGAAGCGGTCCGGGTCGGCAAACCGGGCCGGGTCGCGGTTGGCCGCGGCGAGGACGAGCAGGACGTTCTGATCGCGGGCGATCGGCACGCCGCCGAGTACGGCGTCGCGCGGAGCGGCCCGGGCCAGGAAGTGCACCGGCGCCTCCAGCCGCAGGATCTCGTCGACGGCGCCCGCGGTCAGCTCCGGGTCGCCGGGCAGCGCGGCGGCCACCTCGGGGTGGGCCAGCAGCAGCGGCAGGCCGTTGCTGAACATGTAGACGGTGGTGACGAAGCTGGCGTTGAACAGCACGATCAGGTTGCTGATCAGCTCGTCCTCGGTCAACTCGACACCGCCGGCGTCGACCGCCTCCACGAGCCCGCTGATCAGGTCATCCCCCGGGTTGCGACGGCGGTGGGCCAGCAGGCCCGCGTAGAAGGCGCGCAGCTCGGCGCCGGCGGTGTTGGCGGCGGCGAGCCGCTGCGGGGTCTTGCCGGCCACGTCCAGGAACTCGTCGATCCGGTCGACCCGCTCCCGGTACCAGGACAGGTCGGCCTCGGGGATGCCGATGAACTCCGCCATCACCCGGGCCGGCAACGGGTACGCGAAGTCGGCGACGAAGTCGGTTCCGCCGGCCCCGGCGTCGGCCATGCCGTCCAGCAGTTCGTCGGCGACCCGGAGGATCACCGGTTCGAGCGCGCCGAGCCGGCGCGGGGTGAAGGCGCCGGCGAACACGTGCCGCATCCGGCCGTGGTCCGGCGGGTTGACGAACATCATCGAGGTCTGGAAGGTCCGCAGGATCTCCTGGTCCTCCCAGCCCGGCGGGGGCTGCTTGTACCACTCCGGGTCCCGCAGGACCGCGTCGACGAGGTCGTAGCCGACCGCCACGGCGGCGATCGCCCGGTGCTCCGGGCGGGGCGGCAGCGCGGTGATCGGCCCCAGCCCGTGCAGCCCGGCGTAGGTGGGATACGGGTCCTGCCGGCCCTCGTCGCTGTAGAGACGGGTCAGCAGCTGCTGGACGTCCACCATGGATGCTCCTTGCCAGGATGCGGTGGTGCGGGCGGCGGGCTCCCCCGCCGCCCGCACCGGGGGTCACAGGCCGAGCAGCCGCAACGGCACGGCGTTCGCCATCGCCTGGTTGCCGGCGTCGTTCGGGTGGATGTGATCCCCCGAGTCGTACGCGGGCAGCAGCCGGCTGGGCTGCGCCGGGTCGCGCAGCACCTGGTCGAAGTCCAGCAGCCCGTCGAACTCGGTGCTGCTTCGCAGGTACGCGTTCACCGCCTGCCGGGTCGCCTCCTTCTCCGGCGTCCACACGCCCGGGTTGCCGTGGCCCTCGTACGGGGTGAGGGTGGCCACGAGGCTGCGCAGCCCGCGCGCCTTCACCTGCTGGTTGATCTGCCGCAGCGAGGCGATGACCGCGTCGGCGGAGTCGCCCGACATCCAGATGTCGTTGATTCCCAGGTGGGTGATCACCGTCCGGGCGTCGGTCTGGGCGAACACGTCCTCGTCGAGCCGGGCCAGCGCGTTCGGCCCCAGCTCGTGGTAGCCGGGGAAGCCGCCGGCGCCCGGCTCCGGGCCCTCGTGGTTGAGCCGGTTGCCGGCGAGGCTGGCGTTCAGCACGCCCGGGGTGCGGACGTCGGGGCGGGCGTCGATGAGCCGGTCGGCGAGCAGGTCCGGCCAGCGCTTGTTGGCGTTGACGGTGCTGCCGTTGCCGTCGGCGATCGAGTCACCGAAGACCACCACCGAGCCGGGGCTGTGCCGGCGTTGCACGTCGATGCCGGACAGGAAGAACCAGCAGCAGTTCGGCCGGATGGTGAAGCCGGCGCCGTCGGCGGCCGACGTGAGGTCGGTGGCGCCGATGAAGTTGGTCTGCCGGGACTGACCGTGGAAGGTCACCGGGCCGGTCGGGGTCGGGAAGTGGACGGTGAGCACCAGGTCCTGCTGATCCCCGATCGGGAAGGCGACCGGGTCGCTGAGCAGCTCGGCGCCGCGGTTCATGGTCGCCGAGGTGGCGCCGCCGAAGGTCAGCTCGCGCAGCGTCGCGGGGTCGATGTCGGACACGTCGTCGGGGGTGCCGGTGTTCGGGCGGGCGATGGTCGCGCGGCCGACCTTGACGGCCTGCTCGCCGTACATGTTGCTGAGCCGGACCCGCAGGACCGGCCCACCGACGGTGGTGTGCACGACCATGCGGACGCTCTGGTTGTTGAGGCCGGTGTTGGTCAGGCCGGTCGCGTTGCCGCGGGTTACCGCGGTCGCCCAACTGGCCGCCCAGGTCGTCCGGCCGCGCTCCGTCCCGGCGGACGGACCGGCGCTGGCCACCACGGCGGGGGTGCCCGCCACCAGCAGCGCCGCCGCGGCGGTGACGACATGCCATCTCTTCGGGGTCGACATTGAACCTCCATCGTCGGCAGCCCAGAACCCCGTCCGTCGACGGCGTTCACCTGGGCGATGGTCCGGAACCTAGCCGCCGCCGCTGACGGGCGTCAATCGACCTGATCGACGTGATCAAATGTCCCGCCGGGGCCCGCCGGAGGCCCCTTCGGCTCCTGTCCGTCCTCGCCCGGTCACCCTAGGCTGCGGGTGGCGGCGCGGTCGCCGCAGCCGCGCACGCCGTTTCCGCACCACGCGGCGTGCGAGGATGGGGGCGTCCGGATGACCGACCGACCACAGCCGGGGTACGTGCACCGCGCACTGGACCTGTTCGCCGGGTACGGCGACCGCGAGGCCCTCGTCGGCGGCGGGCGCCGGCTCACCTACACCGACGTGCACGCCGCGGTACGCGGGTTCGCCGCCATGCTGGTCCGGCACGGCGTACGCCCCGGCGACGCGGTGCTCGTGTCGCTCGGCAACCCGGTCGAGGCACCGCTGGTCCAACTCGCCCTGCACCTGCTGGGCTGCCGGACGATGTGGGTCGCCCCGGTCACCTCCCGCCGGGAGATCGACGAGTTCGTCCGGCTGGCCCGCCCCGACGCCCTCGTCCACGACCCCCGCGACCCGGCGAACGTGGGCGGCGAGCTGGCCGCCGGGCTGGCGGGCGTACCCGTGCTGGGCCTCGGCGTCGACCTGAACCTGACGGCCGGCCCCGACGCGTCCGCGCTTCCCGTCGACGTGCCGGTGCCGGAGTCGTTCCTCCAGACCTCCGGCACCACCGGCACCCCGAAACTGGTGCACCACCGGGAGAGCTTCTACGCGCAGATCCTCGCCCTCGCCGCCGACTTCCGGGCCGCCGGGTTCCCGCTGCTGCGGCACCTGTCGTACTCGCCGATGTGGCTGGCCAGCGGCCAGATCACGACACTGTTCAACCTGTTCACCGGCGGCGTGCTGTTCCCGCGGGACGGGTGGGACGCGACGGCGTTCGTCCGCACCGTCCCGGCCGAGCGGATCACCTCCACCTTCGTCACCCCGCCGATGCTGTACGAGGTGCTCGACCACCCCGACCTGCCCGGCGCCGACTTCTCGTCGATGTTCATGTTCAACGTGGGCGCCGGGCCCGCCGCCCCCGCCCGGCTGCGGCAGGCGATCGCGCGCTTCGGCCCGGTGCTGCGCATCGTGTACGGCCTCAGCGAGGCGGTCGTCGTCAGCGCCCAGCAGGGGCTCACCGAGGACCCGGCCCATCCGGAGCGGCTGCGCTCGTGCGGGAAGCCGTACGGCGACGTACGGATCGAGATCCGGGCCGAGGACGGCACGGTGCTGCCCACCGGTGTGGACGGCGAGGTGTGGGTGCACACGGCGCTGCGCTTCGCCGGCTACCACGGGCAGCCCGAGCTGACCGCCGACACGCTGGTCGACGGCTGGGTCCGCACCCGCGACATCGGGCACCTCGACGCCGACGGCTACCTCTACCTGGTCGACCGCCTCCAGGACCGGATCCTCACCCGGCAGCGCAGCTGGCCGATCTACTCCCGGCCGATCGAGGACGCGCTCGCCGCGCACCCCGCCGTCCGCGCCGCCGCGGTGATCGGCGTGCCCGACGAGGTGGCCGGCGAACTGCCGTACGCGTACGTCGTGCCCGCGCCCGGCGCGGCGGTGACCGGCGCCGAGCTGATCGACCTGGTCACCGCGACGCTCAGCGACACCTGGGCGCCGGGTGGCGTGGCGTTCGTCGACGCGCTGCCGCTGAACCGGTCGAACAAGGTGGACAAGCGGGCGCTGCGCGCCCGGTACGCGGCGGAGCACCCGTCGGCCGTCGAGCATCCGGAGGCCTCGATCGGCAGCCGCGCGTGACCGCCCGGCGGGAGCTGGTCGCCCTAGTCGGCGCCGACCTGCTGTCCAACCTGGGCAGCCGGATCTCGGTCGTCGCCATCCCCTGGCTGGTGCTGGAGACGACCGGCAGCCCGACGAAGATGGGGCTGGTCGCGGCGGCCGAGACGCTGCCGTATCTGCTCTCCAGCGCGCTCGGGCCGCCGCTGGCCGACCGGATCGGGCTGCGCCGCACGTCGATCCTCGCGGACGTGGGCAGCGCCGGCCTGATGGTGGCCGTGGCACTCACCCCCTGGATCGGCTTCGGCGCCCTGGTCGCCCTGGTCGCCGTGGTGGGCACGCTGCGCGGCGTCGGCGACCGGATCAAGCACGTCATGTTCCGCCCGGTCGCCGAGGCCGCCGGGGTGAAGCTGATCCGGCTGACCTCGGTCTACGACGGGCTGGGCCGGGTGGTCACCCTGCTCGGGGCCGGCCTGGGCGGGCTGCTCATCTGGTGGTTCGGGGTGACCTGGGCGATCCTCATCGACGCGGCGAGCTTCGCCGTCTGCGCGCTGATCGTGGCGGCGCTGGTCCGCCCGCCGGCACCGGCCGGCGCCCCGGCCACCGCCACCCAGGGCTACCTACGGGCGCTCGGCGGCGGCTTCCGCTACCTCGGGCGGGACCACACGCTGCTCGGCATGCTGCTGGTGATCTCGGCACTCAACATGGTGGTGAACGCGAGCATCGCCGTGTACATCCCGCTGTGGGTGGCCGACGTGCTGGGCACCCCGGCCGGGCTGGGGCTGGTGCTCGGGGCGTTCTCGGCCGGCGCGCTGCTGGGGAACCTCCTGTTCACCGCGCTCGGTTCCCGGCTGCGCCGCGACCTGACGTTCGCGGTCGGTGCGGCCGTCAGCGGCCCACCCCGGCTGCTGGTGCTGGCGCTCAGCGACGACCTGTCGGTGGTGCTCGCCGTGACGTTCGTGTCCGGCATCGGCATCGCCGTGGTCAACCCGCTGCTCGGGGTGGCGCTGTACGAGCGGCCCCCGGCCGACCTGCAGACCCGGGTGATCGGGCTGGCCGGTTCGCTGGCGTTCGCCGGGCTGCCGCTGGGCGCTCTGCTCGGCGGCTGGTCGGTCACCGCCCTGGGCCTCGGGCCGGCGCTGATGGCGGCGGCGCTGTTCACGCTCGTCGTCACGGCCGTGCCCCTGGCGACCGCGCTCCGCCCGCAACCCCGCCCCGCGCCTGCCGAGGTGTGAGGAGTCGGCCACCCGCGTCCAGTTACGCCAGTCCCCCTGGCGGTGTCTTGTGGCCAACACCGCGAACGAGAGAGGGACAGCATGACGGAGAACATCAAGGTGCGGCGCGGCGGTGCACTCTTCGTGCAGAAGGCGAGGGGTTATCGGCCGCGTGTGGATGGGCGGCTGCTAGCGGTTACCTCGGCGCGCAGGGCCGCCGTAAAGATGGACACGGTTGTCGACATCGCAGTCCGGTTCGCCGCTCAGAAACCGGTCGTGTGCAACATCGCCGTTGCTCACATGGAGCACCCAGTCCTCGTAGTACCAGCTGGGGTCGCACGCGCAGTCGGTGAACCGGAACCGGAAGTTGGCTCTATACCTGCCGACCTGCCCGTGCGTGAGGGTGAACAGCTGAGTCGACACTCCCGTCCGGGGAAACGCCGCCCCGCCGGGCAGGCGCTCGACGGTTACCGCCGAGCCGTCGAAGGTGAGCCACAGAGCGAGGCTGCGGGCGATGCTCACGCCGCCGGCCAGTACGTCGGCGCGTCGTGCGTAGCTGGCGGCCTCATCAGCCAGGACGTCATGGACCACAACATCGCCTGTTGGCAACGGCGCAGTAAGTATCAACGGGCGGTTGAGTCCTCGACGGGCGTCGGCCTGTGGCGCACCGCGCCCAGTCGCGCTCCATCGCACGCGCACCCGCTGGATGACGATCACGCCCAGACCATGGCTCACGGGCTGCACGTCGCGCCAGCCGATATCCGCTTATGCGGCGATCCGATCGTTACAGATCGTTACGGTGGCAGGCGCCGCTAAGCGCACGATCATGCCGATGACAGGGTGTCCTGGCGCGCGTACGTTGACGCCATGGCGACCCACTGGACCCTGGGGTGCGATGCCGACGATCCCCAGCGGATCGCTGCTTTCTGGGCGCTTGCTCTCGGCTATGTCAGGGAACCTGGTTTCGATGAGCCTGACAACGCGTCCATCGTCGACCCAGATGGCAGGGGGCCCGCCATTGGTTTCCTGAAGGTGCCTGAGGGGAGAGTTCGTGAACCAAGAGACGACGATCCCGAATCGGTGCGGCGACACAACCGGCTGCACTTCGACATTCGGGTCGGGGCCGAGAACCACCCTGAGGTGGTCGCGAAGCTGATCGCTCGTGGTGCGATGAAGCTGTGGGATGGCCGGCAGGGGCCACATACATGGGTCACGATGGCCGACCCGGAAGGCAACGAATTCTGCGTCGCCTGATCCTCGGGCTTCCTCGATTCAACAATCCCTGAAATCGCGCTTGCCGGACCGGAGACTGTCGGATTCCGCACCCGGATCTCGCGATGGCGAACTGCACCGGTTGACTGCGAAGCCGGCATGTGCGGCACTCAGTCGAGGCAGAACTCGTTGCCTTCGATGTCCTGCAGCGTGTAGCACGACTCGTTTTCCTCATCGGCATGCTGCAGCAGCACAGGTGTCGCGCCGAGCGCGATCAGCCGTGCGCCTTCGGCCTCAAGTACGGCCAGACGCTCGGCGCCCACGAGCCCGGCGCCGGTCCGCACATCGAGATGCAGCCGATTTTTTACGACTTTGCCTTCTGGGACGCGCTGAAAGAACAGTCGCGGGCCGACGCCGGTGGGGTCGATGCAGGCCGACCATGCGTCCCGCTGCTCGGACGGCAGGGCGAGGTTGTAGTCCTCCCAGCTGGCAAACCCCTTCGGTGGTGGCGGCAAGACGTACCCCAACACCTCGCACCAGAATCGAGCGACGCGCCCAGGCTCCTTGCAGTCGAAAGTGACCTGGAACTTCTTGATCGACTTCATGGCTTCACCCTAAAGCAGGCTCTTCCGCCGCCATAGGCCGCCCCGAGACCAATACCGATCGGTACTTGGTTTCCGAAGGCCGCCCTGACCAACTCGGGCAAGATGTCCTTTTCTTTCCATATGCCCCGAGGGCAAGTCCGCCAAGAATCGGATGCATGTTGACGTCCGGGTGGCGGGCCCGGGCCCCTGCGACATGGCCGAGCGCGCACGACTGATCCGGCAGAAGGTGCCCGAGTTGGTGGACGCCGGCGCGACGGTGGTCCGCGAGGAGTGGTACGGCGACGCCTTGGGACACGTCGTCATGCAGGACCCCGAGGGCAACGAGTTCTGCGTCGCCTGATTGCCGTGATGGAGTGCGAGTTCGAGGGCGTGGTGTGGGATTGGCGAGGGCCGTCGCCGTACCACTTCGTGACGGTCCCGCGCGAGTGGGCCGACGTAGTGCGCCAGTTGGCGTCGGGGGTCACCTATGGCTGGGGCATGGTGCCCGTCGAGGTTCGGCTCGGGCGGAGCCGATGGCGGACCGCGTTGTTCCCCAAGGACGGCGGTTACGTGCTCCCGCTGCGGGACTCGGTGCGCAACAAAGAGGAGATCGAACTCAACGACGTCGTGCACGTCCGCCTGGTCGTCCGTGCGGGATAACACTCCCGCCGATCGTCCCGCCACGGAGTCAGCTGCCCGCCGCTCAGCGGAACCCGCAACTGCCGTCGATCGGGCGTCACGTTCGGTAAGTGACCGCAGCGCCGAGACCGTCCGGTCGTGCCGATGACAGGGTGGCTACTGTAGTGCGCATGCTGATTGAGCGGCGTGCGGCGGCAGCTTGGACTCCGACTCAGCGCGCTTCGAGGACGAAGAAGATGAAGGAGAGAAACGCCGTGCGGTCCACGAGGTTTGGAGGCAGGAGCTCGCGCGGAGTATCGGGAGACATGGGGGGCTCGCTGATGACCGAGATTCGGAAGCCCGCGTCGGTGAACGCATCCGTCATCGCGTGCAGCGGCCGGTGCCAGTAGGTTAGCTCTGTGCGGTGCCCGTCGAACGTGCACTCCTCCGACCAGCGCGCGAGGGCGAAGTAGTCGCCGTCCGGGTTCACTACCTCGTAGGCGATCGGGTGTTTCACCGACAGGAGGAGGCGGCCGCCTGGCCTCAAGACCCGGCGCAGCTCAGCCAGGGGCGCAGTCCAGTCCTTCAGGTAGTGCAGGACCAGGGACGCTACGACGTCGTCGAACGCAGCGTCGGCGAAGGGCAGCGGCTCGCTGAGGTCGGCCACCAGCAGCGTGGCATCCTCACCCAGCCGCCGTTCGGCCAGCTTGACCATCGCGGGGCTGGAGTCGAAACCAGTAACGATGGCCCCTCGCTCGCGAAGAGCTGCGGACAAGGGACCTGAACCGCAGCCGGCATCGAGGATCCGTCGACCGTTCACGTCCCCGGCGAGTTTGATCATCGCGGGCCGCTCGTAGTAGCCGTTCATCAGGTTGGATTCGTTAGCCGCGGAGTAGCGCTCGGCGAAACTGTCGTAGTGGTCGGCCTTCACCAGGCTGTCTCCTAAGCATGCTCCAAGGTCGAGCGCACGATCCTGCCATGGAAGCCGACGTACCTCTACCCCGGCCGCAGGCGGCGCAGTCGGACGCGCTCATGCCGGGAACCCGCGTCAAGGAGCACGGGGGTGACTGCGGGGGACGTGCGGATGACAGTGCACCCGCCGGCGCGCGGCTGCGGAGGCGGGCGCGATCAGCACAGCGGTGAGCGGTACAGCGCTTCGACGTACCTGATCTCGTCGTGGACTCGCAGCCGCCCGACCTGCTCAGCCAGCCGTATCCCACCTTCGGCCGTGAGCGCCGCCGCGAGTTCGGCGGTAAAGACCGGCCCCCTGGCAGAGAGGCCCGGTGGTTCTTCACCTGCGCGATGCCGTGGGCCACACTCTTTTGCCGCGAAGCGCTCGTCACCCAAGTGCCGTCGGCGCCGGTCGCTGGAATACGAATGTGCCGATGATCGGGCGTCCAGAGAGAATCGGGCATGCCCCACGCCACGATCGCAACGGTGACGATGAAGACACACATGCCCTCCGAGGTCGCCCGATTCTGGCGAGACCTCCTCGGCTATCGGCTCGCACCGAACCACAGCAACTCAGTACTGCTGGTCAGCGATGACGGGCCGGCCCTGCTGATCCAGCCTTCTGTCGAGCAGGTCGAGCCCGGCGCGATCCACCTGGATCTTCGCCCGGAGGATCAAGCGGCCTGTGTGGCGCGTGCGGTCCAATTGGGCGCCGCGCACGTCGGCATCGGGCAGACCGGTGATGAAGGCTGGGTGGTCATGGTGGACCCTGGCGGCAACTTGTTCTGCGTCCTCCAGTCGCGAGCGGACTACCTCCACTCACTCGCGGAGGACCCCGGGACCCCCACCCGGGTCGGGTGACCAAGCGCTCGCTCATGCCGCTGACCGCGTGCATGAGGGCATCCCGGTGGCCCAGCGCCCCGGGCTGAGTAGTCACTCGGTGCAACAGCGGCGGTCACCTGGTCAGCGGGGCGTTCGCACCCCGGGGGGGCCGGCAGCCCCTTCTGCTGAGCTGACCGCTCCGATGTCAGCCAGGCGGCCGCGGGTGGGCGCGGAGGAAGTCCACCACCTGCCGCGCGAAGCCGGCGCTGAGGACCGGCAGGTGGCTGCCGCCCGCGACGGTCCAGAGTTCGACGTGCCCACCCGGCCGGCAACCCGCCGCGTAGGCCAGGGTCCGGGTCTCCGCCACGTCGGGACGCCGGGGTGTCGACTCATCCGTGACGACCAGGTCACGGGCCGGGCCCGGCTGTCCGGGCACGGCGCACCCGTTACGGCGGGCCCAGTCCTCCACCGTTCGCACCGCCCCCGGGTATCCGCCGCCCATCTCGCCACCCTCGTACCGCACGGACGTGTCGGCGTCGCCGTGAACCTGCAGCACCGCCACCGGTCGGGCCGGGCGGCAGTCCGCCGCCGTCAGCGGCCCGGCGCCGGCGATGCTGACCACGGCCGCCACCAGGTCGGCGTGGTCGCACGCCATCCGGTGGGCCATGAAGCCCCCGTTGGAGAAGCCGACCACGAAGATCCGCCCGGGATCGACGGTGTAGTGCCGGCGGACCTCCTCGACGATCCCGCGCAGGTACGCCGAGTCGTCCACACCGGTGCCGTCCCGGTCACAACAGGCGGCGAAGGCGTTCCAGAAGTGCTGGCCTCGGCGGTCGCGCCGCCCCTCGGGCCGCGCGTACAGCATTCCCTCGGCCTCCGCGACCGGCCCGAGAGCGAGGTAGTTCTCGTCCTGGTCCGGGCTACCGCCGAACCCGTGCAGCATGATCAGCAGCGGTGCCGGCCGGCCCGGGTGGTACCCCGGTGGTACGGCCATCCGCACCGGCCGGTCGCCGCCGATCGCGGGTCCGGTCGGCGTGGCGACGCTCGCGGGAGCGGCCGGCGGCGTCGCGGTCCCGGCCGGCGCCGCCGGTGGGCCGGAGCAGGCGGCCAGCACGGTGGCGCTGACCAACAGCGGCAACAGCCGCGCTGAACCCCGCATCGGCGCATGTTAGCCGCGCGAGACCCGGGCGGCCCATCCTCCGAGCAGGTGCCCCCGCTCGACGGCCGGCGAGGAGCCCGCGCGGCTGGTTCGGGCGCGTATGGTCAGGCGCATGGCCACCTGGGACGACGTGCGCCGGATCGCGCTGGCCCTGCCGGAGACGACCGAGGCGCCCTCGTACGACGGGTTGCCCGCCTGGAAGGTGCGGGGCAAGGCCTTCGTGTGGGAACGGCCGCTGCGCCGGGCGGACCTCGACGCGCTCGGCGACGACGCGCCGGAGGGGCCGATCCTCGGGGCACAGGTCCCGGACGTGGGCGCCAAGGAGGCCCTGCTCGCCGACGACCCGACCGTCTACTTCACCACCCCGCACTTCGACGGGTACCCGGCCGTCCTGGTCCGGCTGGACCGCATCGGTGTCGCCGAGCTGACCGAGCTGATCGTGGAGGCCTGGTACGTCCGCGCCCCGAAACGCCTGGCCGCCGCCCACCGTGCCGCCGGTCCCACACCGTCCTGACGTGCCCCTCCGCTAACCTCGACCCGTGGCACTCGCGGGGGTCCCGGTGGCGGGGCTGGTCTTCGACATGGACGGGACGCTGATCGAGTCGCACGCCGCGGTCCCCGCCGCGTACCGGGCGGCGGTCGTCGCCGGCGGCGGTCGCGAGCACACCGACGAGGAGATCATCGGCGGGTACTCGATCGGTTCTCCGGCTGACCTGCTCACCGCATTGCTCGGCCGGCCCGCGACCGCCGCCGACCTCGCCCGGTACCACGACGAACTCGCCTCGGTCGCCGACCGGGTGACCGTCTACGACGGGGTGGCGGCCCTGCTGGCGGAGGCCGCCCGGCGGGTGCCGGTGGGCCTGTTCACCGGCGCGAGCCACGCCGCCGCGGAGATCCTGCTCGACCGCACCGGCCTGGCGGGGCACTTCACGGTCGTCCTCGGCGGTGACGAGGTCGACCGGCCCAAGCCGGACCCGGCGGGTGTGCTGCTCGCCTGCCGGCGGCTCGGCGTCGAACCGGGGCGGAGCGCGTACGTCGGTGACTCGCCGCTGGACCTGCGGGCCGCCCGGTCCGCGGGTGCCCGGTCCGTCGCGGCGGGGTGGGGCCACCAGTACGACCCGTCGGTCCCCACCGACCTGACCGCCGCCCACCCCCGCGACCTGCTGGCCCTGCTGCCCTGACACTCCCGTCAGCTGGAAGGCCTGGATCGAAGATGGCCATTCTCGATCCAGACTCGCGAACCTAGACCCCGATCGCGCCGATCGCCTCTTCCGGTGTCGTCACGTGACGTACGCCGGGCACGGGGGTGCCGGTGGCGTCGACGATCCGCCAGCCGCCGAGCGCCACCACGGGAATGCTGCCACGGCGCATCGCCAGCGCCACCTCGCTCACCGTCCCCCAGGAGCCGCCGACGGCGATCACCGCGTCCGCGCTCCACACCAGGATCGCGTTGCGGGCCTGCCCCATGTTGGTGACGACCGTGGCGCTGACGTCGGCGGCCGGCCCGGGGGCGGTACCGTCGTCGGGGCGTACGCCGATCACCAGGCCGCCGCGGGAGCGCGCGCCGGCGGCGACCGCGGCCATCACCCCGCCACCGCCTCCGCAGAGGACGGTCACGCCGCCCTCGGCGAGCAGCTCCCCCACCCGGCGGGCGTGCGCCAGCTCGACGTCGGTCGCCGCCGCCGGCCCGCACACCGCCACCTGAACCACGGACCCATCATGCCGCCACGGCTGTTATCGAGGGGCCCTTCCGTGCGCTAGCGTCCCGGCATGACATCGACGTTGACCGAGGCGACGGATCCGTACTGTCTGCGGGAGGGCGAGAGCGCAGCGCTGCTGCGCGGGCACCCGTGGCGGCGCTTCGCGGTGCTCGGCGACAGCGTGGCCGAGGGGCTGTGCGAGCCGGTCGACGGCTATCCGGACGTGCAGTGGGCCGATCGGATCGCCGCCGAGCTGCGTGCCGCCGCGCCTCAGCTCGCGTACCTCAACCTCGGCCTGCGCGGGTTGCGGGCGCACGAGGTCCGGGCCACCCAGCTCGGCCCCGCGCTGGACTTTCGGCCCGATCTCGCGCTGGTCGTGTGCGGTGGCAACGACGCGTTCCGGCCCGCGTACGACGCCGACGCGGTGGACGGTGAGTTGGCCGCGATGGTCGAGGCGTTGCGGGGGGCCGGGGCGGACGTCATCACGGTGGGCATGTTCGACGTGTCGCACAGCCCCGCCGTGCCGGAGCAGCACCGCGCCGGCCTCGGCCGGCGGATGCGCCGCCTGGCCGCGCACACCCGCGCCCTGGCGGGGCGCCTGGGCACGATCCACGTGCACCTGACCGACCACCCGCTGACCGCCGACCCGTCGATCTACAGCGGCGACGGCCGCCACGGCAGCGCCCGCAGCGACGCGATAGCCGCGGCGGAGACGATCCGCCGCCTGTCGCACCACCTCCGCCCCGGACCTCCCCCGCCCAGCAGGGTTGATCATGAGGTTGGCGGGGCGACACGCCGTACCGGAGCCCGCTAACCTCATGATCAACCCGGGTGGAGGGGCGTCAGTCCACCACCAGGAGGCCGGAGAGGAGGACGCCGCGGGCCAGGTTGAGCACCCCGTCGCAGCCGGGGAAGCCGGTGCGGATGCAGGCGCCGGCCGGCCGGCGGCCGAACAGGTACGGCGCGACGCTGTACGGCACGTCCGCGGAGACCGTCTCCCCGGTCTCGATGTGCACGAAGTCGAGCGGCACGTCGTCGGCCTTGACGTAGCTCTGCAGGACGAACCCGCCCCGCGCGGCGAACCGGCCCACCCCGTCGCGCCAGGTGTCGGCGTCGGTTTCGCGGCCGATCAGCACGTCCACCCCGGCGGAGCCGTCGGCGGGCTTGGCCACCAGGTCGTGCCGGTCGGCCACCGCCCGGTCCACCAGGTCCGACGTGAGGCTCCAGGTGCGCGGCACGTAGCGGTGGACCAGGTCCCGGTCCGCCGCCGGCAGGTCGTCGGCGTCGTCCCAGAGCCACGCGAACACCTGCTTGTTCGCGATCAGCCAGGCCGCGGCCGACACCCACATCGGTACGCTGCCCGCCCGCACCGCCGCCTCCAGGGCGTCCACGCCGGCGCTCGGGGTCACCCGGTTGGGCACGAAGAGCCGGAACACCCCGTCGACCGGGGCGCCCCGCGCGACCAGCCGGCCCGAGGAGTCCCGCGTCACCTGCGACACCGGTGTGATGACCAGGTCCAGCCCGTGCACGGCGGCCCGCTCCACCACCGGCGACAGGAGCCGGAAGAACCGCTCCGGGTCGTCCAGCCCCGGGTACTCGGCGTCGAAGTCGATGAGCATCGCCACCCGGGCCCCGTCGGGCAGGGCCAGGCCGGAGCGGATGGCGGCGAACCGCAGGTCGACGGCCGAGGGGGCCGGTTCCAGCCGGGCGCGGTCGGTGAGCCCACGCCGCCGGTAGACGTCGACGAACCGCCGGACGGTCGTGTCGGCGTCGAACGCGCCGCCGAGGCTGCTGTCGATGTTGTACTCGACCACCCGCGGCACCCCGTCGCTGAGCAGCACGTCGGGCCGGAACGCGGCCAGCAGCCGGTCGCTCAGCGGCTCGGCGTCGTCGAGGAGCCGGGTCTCGCCGTCGGGGACGCCGAGCAGCCGGCGCAGTTCCCCCGCCGTGCCGGCCCGCCGCCGGCCGGCCTCGAACAGGAGCTGGGCCAGCCGGTCGCAGATCGCGTTGAGCACGCCGAGGGTGGTCTCGTCCATCACCGGCGGGCGGGCCAACCGCCACTGCTTGTTGTACGTGGCCCGGCCGTCGAAGATCTCCCGCCAGGATCCGGCCCCGGCGGCCACCAGGTCGGCCCGCAGGTCGGCGGGCAGGTCCAGCCACGCCTGCGCGGCGGACGGCCAGCGGTAGTCGACGTCGGTCATGTGTCATCCGTCCTTCATGACGTGTTGGATGGCGGATCGCAGGTGCTCGCGGCCCGGCTGCACGGCCCGGTCCAGCGCCGGGGCGAAGGGCAGCACCGCCCCGTCGGGGCGGGTGACCCGCCGTGGGGGCGCGTCCAACCGGACCCGCTCGACCACCGTGGCGATGACCTCCCCGGCGATGCCGCAGGACCGGTTGGAGTCGTCGACGACCACCAGCCGCCCGGTGCGGGACACCGACGCGAGCAGGCCGTCCCAGTCGAACGGGTACAGCGTGCGCGGGTCGAACACCTCCACCGACACCTGGTCGGCCAGGTCGTCGGCGACCGCCAGGGCGTCGTGCACCAGGTGCCCGACGGCGACCACGGTGACGTCGTCGCCGGGCCGGCGTACGACGCCCCGACCGAGGGGCACCGGCTGCAACGAAGCGGCGTCCACGTCCGCCCGGACCTCCATCGCCCCGGCCGGGGCGAACACCACCACCGGGTCGTCGCAGCGGATCGCCGACACCAGCAGCCCGTACGCGTCCGCCGGGGTGGCCGGCACCACGGTGGTCACCCCGACGTGGGCGAACAGGCTGTACGGGTGGTCGGAGTGCTGCCCCGCCCACCCGGTACGCGACCCCGAGCCGGGCACCAGGTAGGTGACCGGCACGGCGCACTGCCCGCCGGTCATCAGCGGGAACTTGTGCGCGTGGTTGACGATCTGCTCGAAGACCAGGAACAGCAGCGACGGGATCTGGAACTCCACCACCGGTCGCGCCCCGGCGAGGGCCGCGCCGGTCGCGAAGCTGGTGAACGCCTGCTCCGACAGCGGGGTGTCGCGGACCCGCTCGGGACCGAAGCGCTTCAGCAGCCCGGCGGTGACGTTCGACGCGGCGACCCGGATGTCCTCCCCGAGCAGGAAGACCTCCTCGTCGCGGGCCAACTCGTCGGCCAGCGCCCGGTTGAGCGCCTTGCGGTACGACAGCCTCGGCATCTACCCACCTCCGGCGCGGGCGGTGAGCCCGCTGGCGTACAGGTGCTCCAACGCGCCGGCCGGGTCGGGCTCGGGGCCGGCCAGGGCGAACGCCACCGCGGCGTCCAGCTCCGCCTCCACCGACGCGTCCACCTCGGCGCGCCGGTCGGGGGGCAGCCGGGAGCCGGCGATGTCCACCGGGTCCCGGGACCGGCCCCGGGCCACCTCCTCCGGCGGTCGGTAGTCGAGGCGTACCGCGTGCTCGAAGGTGTGGTGGGCGTCGAAGCGGTAGGTACGGGCCTCGAGGAACTCGGGGCCGCCCGCGGCGCGCATGCGGGCGACGGCGGCCGCGGTGGCGGCCCGGACCGCCTCCGGGTCCTGACCGTCCACCACGGACGCCGGGATCCCGAACGCCTCGGCCCGGCCGGTGATGCTGCCGGCCACCGCGCCGGCCACCGGCATCGTGGTGGCGTAGCCGTTGTTCTCGCAGACGAACAGCACCGGCACCTGCCACAGCGCGGCCAGGTTGAACGCCTCCAGCAGCATGCCCTCGTTGACCGCGCCGTCGCCGAGGAAGCTGACCCCGACCAGGTCCTCGCCGCGGCGGCGACGCGCCCAGACGGCGCCGGTGACGATCGCGCCGCCGGCACCGACGATGGCGTTCGCGCCGAGCACGCCGACGGCGAAGTCGGCGGCGTGCATGGACCCGCCCCGGCCCCGGTTGAGGCCGGTGGCGCGGCCGCACAGCTCCGCCATCATCCGGGCCGGGTCGGCACCCTTGGCGAGCACGTGCCCGTGCCCGCGGTGGGTGCCGGCCACCACGTCGCCGGGGCGCAGCGCCGCGCACACCCCGGCGGCGACGCCCTCCTGACCCAGGTACGGGTGGATGCCCCCGACGACGTGGCCGGAGCGGACGAGCTCGATCGCCCGCTCCTCGAACCGGCGGATCAGCCGCACGGTCCGGTAGAGCCGGACCGGGTCGGTCACGCGGACCCCTTGATCACCGTCAGGATGTCGTCCCAGAGGCGAGCCCGGGCGGCCAGGGCGGTGTTGACGGTGTCGGCGCACTCCTGCCACTTCGCGTCGTCGTCGCCGCACAGGTCGGCGAGCATCTGCATCGCCATCGGGGTGTGCTGCTCGCCGTCGACCTCGATGTGCCGCTCCAGGTAGTCGACGAACCTGTGCAGCCGGTGCGTCCGCTCGTTGACGGCGACGACCTGGGTGAACATCTCGGGGATCAGGTCCTCCCGCCCGAACGCGAACGCGGCGGCCTGGCAGTGCACCGGGGTCGTCTCGATGATCCGCCAGGTGGTGGCGGCGAACGCCGCCGAGGGGCCGGGCACCCCGGCCTCCACCAGCGCCTCGGTGACGGGGCGGCCGGCGCGCAGCAGGTCGACCAGCCGCTCCACCGGCCCGGTGTCGGCGCCGGCCTCCCGCATGCCCTGCACGTACAGCTCGAAGTGGCTGATGTAGCCGTCGCCCAACTCGTCGCTCTCCTCCACCATGACGATGTCGTTGATGAGGCGGCGGCTGCCGGTGGGGCCGGTCGGGATCCACGGCACCGTCACGCAGGTGAGCTGCCGCTGCAGGGACTTCAGCAGGGACATGAAGTCCCACACCGCGAAGACGTGGTGCTCCATGAAGGTGACGAGGGCCTCGTGGGTGTCCAGGTTGGCGTAGAGCGGGTGCCGCACCACCACGTCCCGGCTGGCGGTCACCGCCTTCTCCAGCCGCTCGATGCCCGGGTGCGTCTTCCCCCAGTCGTAGCGTGACATGACTCAGCCTCCCTGCTGGGCGCGGTGGCGCCAGATGACCGGGCAGTATTCGGGGTCCGCGTAGTCCGGCCGCCCGTCGTGGGTGCGGCGGACCAGCACGTCGTGGTTGTACGCGGCGAGGGTGCCGTCGGAGAGCGGGTACGCCCGCCACGCGTTGTCGCCGTCCTGCAGGTGCAGCGAGACGGCCTGCCGGGGCCGTCCGCTGACGTTCGCACCGCTGCCGTGGTAGGTGCGGCAGTGGTGAAAGCTCATGTGTCCCTTGGGGATCACCATGGGGATCTTGCGGATCTCGGCGCCGTTGTAGGCGGCGTTCTCGGCGAGCATCTCCTCCAGCTGGTCGCGGTCGCGCTCGGCGAAGTGCCGCACCACCGTGTCGTCAGCGCCGATCTCCCGCCAGCGGTGCGAGCCGTCGACCATCGTGATCGTGCCCATCTCCTGCCCGCAGTCGTGGAAGGGGATGAACGCGGTGAGCATCCGCTCCGACGACGAGGACGCCCAGTAGTGCTTGTCGAAGTGCCAGGGCACGATGTTGGACGGCTCACCGTCGATGGGTGGCTTGTAGATCAGCGTGGACTGGAACACCCGGATCTCGTCGGCCTGCGCCAGCCGGGCGGCGACCGCCCCGATCAGCGGCTTGCGCAGGATCGCCCCGAGGCCGTCGTGTTCGTGGTGGACGTAGTCGTTGTGCCGCTGCACCGGCCCCTTCGCCGGGTCCCAGTAGGCGAGCTTCGGCGGCCGGACCGGCAGGCGGCGGTCCCGCTCCCCGCCGTAGTACCGGTCGGCGGCCGCGGCGAGGGCGTCCACCTCGTCGTCGGTGAGCAGCTTCTTCGACAGGTACCAGCCGTGCTCGGCGTAGAACGCCACGTCCTCGTCGGACGGGAGCAGCGCCTCCTCCTCGGCGGTCAGCGTCGGGTCGAACTCGGTCGTGGTCATGCCGTCACCCCCTGGGCTGTGGCGGCCGCGACGGCGGGGGTCGCCCCCGCCGCGGCCAGCTCCCGTTCCTTGGCCTCGTAGAGCGCCTTGATGTTGCCGCTGCCGAACGTCCGCGCCCCGCGCCGCTCGATCAGTTCGAGGAAGAGCGTGCGGCGCACGTGCATGGATTCGGTGAAGATCTGCAGCAGCTGGCCGCCGTGGTCGCGGTCGACCAGCACGCCCAGTTCGCGCAGCCGCTCCAGCGGCGCGTCGACCCGGCCCACCCGGGCCTCCAGGGCGTCGTAGTAGCTGCCCGGGGTGCCGGCGAAGCGCACCCCGCGCCGGCGCAGCGTCTCCACCGCGCCGACGATGTCGTCGGTGCGCAGCCCGAGGTGCTGCACCCCGGCGCCGGTGTGCTGGTCGAGGAACGCGTCGATCTGCCCGGCCCGCCGGGCGGTGTCCGGTTCCAGCAGCACCAGCGTCACCCGCTCCGACGGGCTCTGCACCACCGTCGAGTTCATCGCCTGGCCGGCGACCTCGATGTACTCGTGGAAGATCTCGGCAAAGCCGAACACCTCCCGGTACCGCCGGACCGTCCCGGCGAGCTGCCCCGCCGGCACGCACACCGCCAGGTGGTCGATCTCGGCGAGCAGTTCCTCGCCGGCGTCGTCCTCCGGCGGCAGCATCTCGACCAGGCCCGGCAGGAACTCCCGCCGGTCCCCGCGCCGCTCGACCAGCCGGTGCACCACGTCGCCGAAGCCGTCCACCTCGGCGACGACGACCTCGGCGTCCGCGCCGGTGACGGTGGTCGGCGGCAGCACGCCGGTCGCGCCCCGGGCCAGCAGCTCGGCGTACGCCCCGACGGCGTCGTCGACCTCCAGCGCCACCACCGCGATGCCGTCGCCGTGCCGCTGCACGTACCGCGACGCCGGGTGCTCGGCGGTCAGCCCGGAGGTGAGCACCATCCGGATGTCGGCGTGCCGCAGCAGCAGCGACCGCTGCCCGGCCAGCCCGGTCTCCGGGCCGCCCTGGCCGCAGAGGTGGAGCCCCACCGCCCGGCCGAAGTAGAAGGCGGCCTGCCGGGCGTCCCCCACGTAGAGTTCGATGTGGTCTATCCCACGGATGTCCATGTCCCAGCCCTTCGCACAGTTCCCCCCGTGACTGCCGTACGGGCGTTCCCCGCCCGCTGATTCGTGTGCCGTCACCGCCGCGGCCGGGCGGCCCGCGCGAGCAGGAGGCTCACGTTCTGGCCGCCGAAGCCGAAGGAGTTGGTGAGCGCGTACCCGCTCTCGGTCGCCCGGGGCTCCTTGCGGATGTGGTCGGCCGGGCAGGCCGGATCCGGGTCGTCGAGGTTCCAGGTGGGCGGTAGCAGGCCCCGCCCGAGCGCCAGCGCCGTGGCCGCCGCCTCCAGCGCGCCGGAGGCGCCGAGCAGATGGCCGGTGAGCGCCTTGGTGGAGCTGACCGGCACGCCGTGCTCACCGAAGACCTCGGCCAGCGCCGTGGTCTCGGCGACGTCGCCCAGCTTGGTGCCGGTGCCGTGCGCGTTGACGTAGCCGACCTGCGCCGCCGGCACCCCGCCGCCGGCCAGCGCCCGCCGCATGCACTCCGCCGCGCCGGCGCCGTCCGGCCGCGGCGCGGTCGGGTGGTACGCGTCGGTCGTCACGCCGTAGCCGGCGACCTCGGCGTACCCGCTCGCGCCGCGCGCCGCGGCGTGCTCGGCGCTCTCCAGCACCAGCAGCGCCGCCCCCTCGGCGAGCACGAACCCGTTACGGCGGGTGTCGAACGGGCGGCTCGCGGCCGCCGGGTCGTCCCAGCCCCGGGCGAGTGCCCGGGCGTTGCCGAAGGTGTCGGCGAACGTCGGGAACAGCGGCGCCTCGCTGGCCCCGCAGAGCACCACGTCGGCCTCGCCGGCCCGGATCAGCCGCACCCCGTCGGCGACGGCCTGCGCGCCGGAGGCGCAGGCGGTGCCGACCGACGAGCTGTACCCGCGGATGCCGTACCGGATGGCGATCCGCGCCGACGGCATGTTCGGCAGGATCCCGGTCAGCAGGTACGGGTTGACGGCGGCCCGGCCCCGGGCGGCCCGGGCGAGCACCTGGGCCTCCAGGGTGGCCATCCCGCCGACCCCGCCGACGATCACCGCCGTCCGCTCCGGGGCGACGTCCCGGCCCACCTCGATGCCGGCGTCGGCGAGCGCGTCGGCGGCGGTGAGCAGGGCCAGCACCACGATCCGGTCGAGCACCTTCGTGTCCGGCCCGGACGACACCGTCCTCGGGTCGATGTCGGGCAGCACCCCGGCGACCTCCAGCGAGCCCTCCGCCGGGTGCCCCTCGGGCGGCCGGACCAGGCCGGAGCGGCCGGTGCACAGGGCGTCGAAGGTGGCCTCCACGCCGCGTCCCACCGGTGTGAACAGGCCCATCCCGGTGATGACCGCGGTCACGGCAGCTCCTCGGTTCGCGACTGCGGGGCTCGCAACCCCGGCTCACTCCTCGCGCTCACGAGGCCGCCTCGCTGAGGTAGCGCTCCCGCAGGGCGACCTTGCGGACCTTGCCGGTGACGGTGACCGGGATGTCGTCGGAGCGGACCGGCACCACCCGGCGCAGGGTCGCGCCGACGTCGGCGCCGAGCGCGGCCCGGACCCGCTCGGTGCGGTCCTCGGCCCCGTCCGCGCCGGCCGCCAGTTCCAGCAGCACGTCGGTGACGACCCGCCCGTCCTCGGCGACGATGACCACCGTGCAGTCGGTGACGTCGGGGCAGGCGGCGAGGATCCGCTCCTCCGACAGCGCGGTGTAGAAGCGCTTCCCGTCGCCGGCGTCGACCGAGTCCACCGCGCGGTCCAGGTGGTAGTAGCGGCCGTCGGCGTCGGCGTACACCAGGTCGCCGGTCAGGTACCAGCCGCGCTGCCGGAACCGGTACGTGGTCGCCGAGTCGTTCCAGTACCCGCGGAACAGCGACGGCGAGTCGATGCCCAGCCAGCCCACCTCGCCGGTGGGCACCGGGTCGCCGTTCGCGTCCAGCACCGCGACCTTCGTGAAGTGGTACGGGCGGCCGATGCACCGGCCGTACCGGTCGGTGTCGCGGGTGTGGGTGACGTGGAACATCGAGTGCCCCATCTCGGACGAGCCGAGGCCGTCGATGAACACCGACCCCGGCACCCGGGTGACGCCCGCGCGGGTCATCACGTCCCGCGAGCCGACCGCCACCAGGCGGCGGATGTGCGGCTCGTGCGACGAGTCGCCGGTGTTGAACCACAGCCGCACCGACTCCAGGTCGTACCCGGACAGGTCGAACCGGGCCAGCTCCGCCCACGTGACGGAGAAGCCGAACACCCCGTCCGGGCGCCAGCGCTGGATCGCGTCGAGCACCCGCTCACCGCCCTGGTCGGACAGGAGGAACATCTCCGCCCGGTTGCCGAGGGCCTGGTTGACCATGAGCACGGTGGCGGTGTGCGGGGCGGGCAGCGCGTTGAGGATCCGGCTGGTGCCCTGCGCCTGTGGCATGGAGAGCAGGTGCCGCGTCGCGGCGAACAGGCTGGCGTGCGAGTGCAGCACCGCCTTCGGCACTCCGGTGGTGCCGGAGGTGTGGGTGACGACGACCGGGTCGTCGGCATGGTGCCGGTAGTGGGCGGGCGCCGCCGCCGGGTCGCCGGTGCCGGCGTCGGCGGGCGTGCCGAGCACCGGCACGCCGAGGTCGTGCCCGGCGAGCAGCGCGGTGTGCACGTCGTCGGCGAGCACCGCGACGCCGCGCAGCCGGCGGATGTACTCGGCGGCGATCTCCGGCCGCAGCCGGCCGTTCATCAGCGCCGGGATGGCGCCGAGCCGGGTCAGCGCGAGGTAGCTCAGCACCATGTCGGCGGCGGCGGTGGCCCACACGGCCACCGGATCCCGCGGGCCGATCCCGCGCTCGTGCAGCCACGCGGCGCGGGCCGCGACCCGCTCGTCGAGCCGCCCCAGAGTCAGTGGCGTCTCGGCGGGGTGCCCGTCCACCGCGGTGTCGAACGTCAGGCCCGGCCCGTCCGGGTCGGCGCCGTGCGCCAGCACCCGGCCCAGGACGTTGCCCGCGCCGATCAGCTCGTCGGCGGCGAGCACGCCGCGTAGTCCTCTGGTCCTCATGATTCTCCTCCCCCCAGCAACATCGCGACGGCTGAGTCCGCACCGCCGTCCGATGCCGTCTCGATCAGGACCAGCAACGCCGCGTCGGCGTCGCCGTCGTGCAGCAGCAGGTCGGCCTCGGCGAGCCCGGCGGCACGCGGGTCGCCGGCCGGCGCGAGGCAGACCACCGGCCCGCCCAGCCCCCAGCGGGCGGCCACGTGCCCGGCCACGCTGTTCGGCACCGACTGGAAGAAGAACAACGGTCCGGGCCGCCCGCCGCCGGCCACGGTGGCGCGCACGTGACCGGCGCTGGCCTCGTCGCCGGTCGCGCTGACCAGCACCACCGCGGTCCGCTCGCCGTCCGGCGCCGGTGCCCGCCCGTACGCCCGGGTCAGGCACCGGTCCGCGACGGCCGCGACCAGCGGGTTGAACGCCGAGTGGACGAACCCCGGCAGCGGCGGCGGCGCGCCGTCCCCGGGCTCGGGCCAGGCCGCCTCGGCGCGCACGGCCGGCGCGGGACGTGTCGTCCCGCCGGGCACCGGCGCCGCACCGGCCCCGCGGCCGGTCGCTCCGGTCATGCGGCACCCACCAGCAGGGCGGTGTTGGCGCCGCCGAAGGCGGCGTTGAGGGTGAGCGCGTACCGGGTGGCGGCCGGGCGTGGCGCGTCCCGGATGACGTCCAGCGGGCAGTCCGGGTCGGGACCGAGCCAGCCGGCGTTGACCGGTAGCTTGCCGTGCCGCACCGCCAGCACGGTCACCACCAGCTCCAGCAGCCCGGAGGCCTCCAGGGCGTGCCCGTGCAGGGCTTTGGTGGAGCTGACCGGTGTCCCTTCCGCCGCCGGGCCCAGCGCGGCCCGCAGCGCCGCCGCCTCCGCGGCGTCGCTGTACCCGGTGCCGGTGGCGTTGGCGTTGACGTATCCGATGTCGTCGGCCGACAGCCCCGCCCGGTTCAGCGCGGCGGTGACCGCGCGGGCCAGGCCGCGCCCGGTCGGCTCCGGCTGGCACGGGTGGAAGGCGTCACCGGCGCGGCCCCAGCCGAGCAGGTCCGCCACCGGTCGCCGGGCCACGTCGGCGCGTTCCAGGACGACCGCCGCGACGCCGTCGCCGAGCAGGAGCCCGGTGCGTCCGGCACTGAACGGGCGGACCGCCGTGTCGGTGGCGAGGGCCCGGCCGGCGTCGAAGAGCGCGTACTGGTCGGGCTCGACCAGGTAGCCCGCGGCGACCACGGCCCGGTCGACGTCGCCGCGCCGGATCAGCGCCGCCGCGTCGGCCACCGCGCTGGTCGCCGACACGCAGGCCGTGGTGTACGTCCGCACGTCCGGGAACCCGGTGGCGGTGGCGAGGTCGGTCGCCAGCGCCGGCACGTCCGCCCCGCCGTGCACCGCGAGCAGCAGGGCCGCCCCGGCACGCCGGCCGGTGTCGAGCCCGGCGGACCGGCACGCCGTCTCCACCGCCTCGGCCAGTTCGTCGGCGAGGTCGCCGGCGTCGGGCAGCGTGGCGGCGGCGTCGACCCGGCGCGGCCCGGTGTCGAACCGGCGTACCGGGCGGAACGCGGGGACGCCCGCGAGCACGCCGGCCAACTGCGCTTCGGCGCCCCTGCCGAGGGCGCTGGTGGCGTGCACGGCGGTGATCCGGACGTGGGCCGGCTCAGCCATCGGCGGCGACGGTCAGGGAGGTCCGGAAGACCGCCAGGGCGTCGTCGACGGTGCGGATCCCGGCGAGCTGGTCGTCGGTGAGGTCGAGCCGCCGGTCGTAGCGCTGCTCGACCAGGTGCACGAGCCAGGCCAGCTCCATCGAGCCGATACGCTCGGGCACGTCGGTGGCCGGTCGGCCGGTGAGTTCGGCGAGCATGGTCACCAGGTCAGCTCGCCCCAGGTCGGGCTGACCGGCCATCAGGACTGGTCGCTCGTCGCCCCGGCGACCCGGTCGGCGACCATCGTGGTGAACTCGCCGACCGTCATCAGGGCCAGCTTCTCCGACTCGTCGTCGGCGAACTTCAGCCCGTACCGGTCCTCGACCCGGACGGCCAGGTCGGCGAGGGCGAGGGACTCCAGGTCCACCCCGGACGGGCCGAGGGTGGTGTCGTCGTCGATGTCCTCCACGTCGTAGTTCATGTCGGCGAGCTGCTCGATGACGAAGGCGCGGACCTCGGTCCTCATGGTTAACCTCTCTCCGTGAGCCAGTTACCGGTGCCCGGTCGGGACACCGTGTACGTGTGGGTCGGCGGGGACGCCGGCGGTCGGCCGGCCCCCGCCGGGCGGCTGCTGCGCCGGGCCGCCGCCGCGCTGCTCGGCCGCCCCGAGGCGGAGTTCGTGGTGGGTCGCCGGCCGGACGGAGGGCCGTCGGTCCGCTCGTCGTCCGCCGGGGACGGCGGTTCCGGGCCGGTCGAGGTGCCGGCCAGCGTGAGCCGCACCGACGGGGTCGTGGTGGTCGCCGTGCGGGCGGGCGGGCCGGTCGGCGTGGACGCCGAGTGGTGCCGGCCGCTGCCCGCGCTGGGCCTCGCCGGCCGCTGGTACGACCCCGCCGAGGCGGCCTGGCTCGCCGGCCGGCTCCCGTGCGGACGGGAGCGGGACTTCCTGCGGTTGTGGACCGCGAAGGAGGCCGTCGGGAAGGCGCTCGGCACCGGGCTGCGCGGCGGTGGCCTGCGCCGGCGCATGCCCGCCCCCGACGGTGCCGGGCCGCTGCTGCGGCCGGTGCCGGGAATCCCCACCGTCCGGGTCGGTCATCCGTGCGCCGGCACCGGCCTCGTGCTGGCGGTCGCGGCCGCCGGCGTGCAGGGTCCGGTGGAGGTCGTCGTCGAGGAGACGGTCGGGCGGGACGGGCAGGTCGTCGGGGCGGTGCAGCGGGCCGGTCACGGCGTCGCCGCCGTCCGCAGCGCGTCCGTCGACCGGACCAGCTTGCCGGTGGTGGTGCGCGGCAGCTGATCGAGCAGGCGCAGGGTACGCGGGCGCTTGTAGCCGGCCAGCCGCTCGGCGAGCAGCTTGTCCAGCACCTCTTCCGACAGCGGCCCGTCCGGTTGCACGTACGCGGTGATGCCGTCGTCCCAGACCACCACGGCGGCGGCGACACCGGGCAGGTCGGCGACGGCTGCCTCCACCTCGGTCAGGTCGACCTTCATGCCGCCGACGGAGACCTGCGAGTCGAGCCGGCCCCGCACGGTGACCAGGCCGGTGTCGGCGTCGACGGTGCCGGCGTCCCGGGTGTGCAGCCACCCGTCGGACCAGCGGGTGGGGTCGGTGAGCCCGACGTACGGGGAGGCGGGGCAGCTCACCCACAGCTCGCCGGCCACCTCGCGCACCTCGATGCCGGGGGCCGGCGCGATCGACGGCCGGTGCCGCCCGTACAGGTCGGTGCCGATGACGCCGACCTCGGTCATCCCGTACATGTTGCCCAGCGGCACGCCGAACCGGTCGGTGAAGGCGCGGGCCACGGCCGCCGGCACCAGTTCCCCGCCGGTGGTCATCCGCTTGAACTGCGGCAGTGGGCGGTCCGGCCGGGTGGAGGCGACCAGTCCGATGTGGAACGGCACGCCGAGCACGGTGGCCGGGGTGTCGCCGGCGGCGATCGCGGCGAGCACGGCGTCGCCGCTGAGCCGCTCCGGCGGGACCAGTTCGACGCCCGCGTGCAGCCCGTAGAGCAGGCCGCCGACGAGTCCGAGCACGTGGACCATCGACGGGAGCAGGATGATCCGCTCGCCGGGCAGCGCCACCCCGTCGATGCGGGTGTACCGGTGCACCTCGGCGACCAGGTCGGCGGCGGTGCGGCCGATCACCTTGGACGGGCCGGTGGAGCCGGAGCTGAGCTGGATCACCGCGTGGCCGCTGACCGCCGGGCGGTCGGCGTACGGGGTGACGCCCTCGGTGACGTCGACGAAGACCCGCAGCGCGCCCCCGCCGGTGCGGACCGGCGCCACGACCACCTGCGGGGTGAGCCGCTCCAGCGCGCGGCCCACTTCGTGGTCGGTGAGCCGGTGGTCGAGCAGGATCGCCTGTGCCCCGCTGCGCCACGCGGCGAGCAGGTTCACCACGTACGCCAGCGACGGCGGCATCCGCAGCGCGGCGGCGCCACCGGGACGCAGCCCGGCAGCGGCGAGGCGGCCCTGCGCCTCGGTGACGAGCCGACGCAGCGTGCCCCGGTCGACGGGGTCGGGCAGACGTAGACAAACGTCGGTCGGCCGACCGGTGAACAGAATGTCATCGACCCATCCAGGGTCTGTCGCCTTAGGATCGTCGGTCGAGGGGTCCACGCTCACTGCCGTTCACCGCCCAGCACAAAATTGGGCATCTCTGCCCAAAAGAAGCAATCGTCGGGGTGCTGCGGCAGACCCTACGGCAGGCCTCAGATCCATTGCTAGATGCAAATGGCTAGATCAGAAAGGGCGGGCGGCCGGATTGCCGACAGCCACTTCGCGGGGCAGGATCGGGCGCGTACGCCCGCACAGCGTAACCAACGGATGACACCTCGTGCGTACGGCGTGCCCGGCCAACCGGATGGCCGATGGCGCCGGGCGGTTGCCGAGCACCCGGCCGGCGCCGCGGGACGGGACGTGGCCGCAGGGTCAGGCGGAGGCCAGGGTGGGAGTCTGGGCGTGGATGTGGAAGCGCAGCGAACGGGCGTCGGTGAAGCACTCCCGCATCGGGCGCACCAGGTCCCGGTGCTCGGGGCTGCGTTCCCACGCCTCGAAGTCCGCGAGGCTCACCCACTCGCTGGTGATCAGCCACTGCTCCGGGTCGGTCGCCGACCGGCAGACCTGGTCGACCAGGTGCCCCGGCACCCCGCCCGCGACCAGGTGCCGCACCGCCTCGTACGCGGCCAGGAACGCCGCCGTCCGCTCCTGCGGCACCCGCACCAGGAAGACCACCCGCGCCCGACGCTCGCCGTGCTCGCTCATGCGTCCCCCTCCGTCGGCGCGGCCCCGCGCAGGACCAGCGCGCTGTTGAATCCGTCGAAGCCGCGCGCGCAGACCAGCGCGACCCGGCTGCGGGGCCGCCGGCACGCCCGCAGGAAGTCCAGCTCGCAGCCCGGCGCCACCTGGTCCGGCCCGGCGGACGCCGGCAGCGTGTCGTGGGCGAAGGCGAGCAGCGCGGTCGCCACGTCCAGCGCCGCCCCGCCCTGGTGGGCCCGCCCGGTCAGCGGCTTGGCCGTCGTGACCGGGGGCGGCCGGTCGGCGAAGACCGCGCGCAGGGCGGCCGCCTCGCTGCGGTCGTACCGGGCGACGCCGAGCGCGTCGGGCAGCACCACGTCCACCGCGTCGGCGCCGACACCCGCCCGGTCCAGGGCCAGTCGCATCGCCCGGGCGTACTGCACCGGGTCGCCGGCGCTGTCCGGTCCGGTGTGCACGGCGTCGTGGGTGGCGCCCCACCCGGTCACCTCGCCGTAGACCCGGGCGCCGCGCGCCAGCGCGTGCCCCAGCTCCTCCACCACGAAGACCGCGCCGCCCTCGGCCGGCAGGTAGCCGCTCGCCGCGGCGTCGAACGGCCGGTAGGCCCGCTCCGGGTCCGCTACGTCGCTCAGCATCCCGGACGCCAGCTGGCAGGCGAGGGCGTACGGGCTCAGCGGACACTCGGTCGCGCCGGCGATCACCACCGGGGTGCCCCGGCGGACCGCCCGGGCGGCGTGCGCCAGGCTGTCCAGCCCGCCCGCGGTCTCGGCGACCAGCACCCCGCACGGTCCCTTGAACTGGTGGTGGATGGAGAGCTGGCCGACGCTCGCCGCGTAGAACCAGGCGATCGACTGGTACGCCCCGACCGTGCGGGTGGGCCCGCCCCACAGCCGTTGCAGCTCCCGCTGCCCGAACAGGTTCCCGCCCGACGAGCTGGCCAGGGTGACCGCGTAGCCGTACGGGTCGGGGGCCCGGTCGGGCAGCCCGGCGTCGGCCAGGGCGAGCCGGGTCGCCGCGAAGCCCAGGTGGGTCCACCGGTCGGTCTGGACGAGCCGGCGGTTGTCGGCGTACGCGGCGGCGTCGAACCCGGGCACCTCTCCGCCGTACCGGGTCGGGTAGCCGGTCGGGTCGAACAGCGTGATCGGGCCGGTGCGGCGGGCGCCGGCGAGCACCGTCCGCCAGTGCGCGTCGGCGCCGATCCCGCTGGGCGCGACCACGCCGATCCCGGTCACCACCGCCCGCGCGGTCACCGTGGCACCCGGCGGAACACCATGGCCGACTGGAAGCCGCCGAACCCGCTGCCCACCGACAGCGCCACGTCGACCGGTAGCTCGCGGGCCTCGTTGGGGACGTAGTCCAGGTCGCACTCGGGGTCGCGGGTGGCCCAGTTCGCCGTCGGCGGCACCACGCCGAACTCGATCGCGAGGGCGCACGCGGCCATCTCGATCGAGCCGATCGCCCCGAGCGAGTGCCCGACCATCGACTTGATCGAGCTGACCGGCACCCGGTACGCGTCCTCGCCGAGCGCCCGCTTGAACGCGGCGGTCTCGTGCCGGTCGTTCTGCCGGGTGCCGGAGCCGTGCGCGCTGATGTAGGACACCTGGTCGGGGCGGACTCGGCCCTGCTTGAGGGCGGCGGTGATGGCCAGCCCCATCTCCAGCCCGTCGGGGCGCAGGCCGGTCATGTGGTAGCCGTTGCTGCGGCTGGCGTACCCGGCCACCTCGCAGTAGACGTGCGCGCCGCGCCGCCGGGCGTGCTCCGCCTCCTCGACGACCAGCACCGCGGCGCCCTCGGCGAGGACGAAGCCGTGCCGGTCGGCGTCGAACGGGCGGGAGGCGTGGGCCGGGTCGTCGTTGTCCGGGCTGGTCGCCTGGATCGCGTCGAAGGAGGCGACGGTGACCGGGGAGATGGGTGAGTCGGCGGCGCCCGCGAGCACCAGGTCGGCCTCACCGTCGGCGATGAGCTGGTGGGCGTACCCGATGGCGTCGATGCCGGACGTGCAGCCGGTGGAGACCACCTGGGCCGGGCCGTGCAGGCCGTACCGGCACGCCACGTCGGCGGCGAGGCTGCTCGGCACCAGCGCCTGGTAGAGGTACGGGCCGCCGCGGGCCGCGTCGACCAGCCAGCGCCGTCCGCCGTCGCTGACCGTGACGTACTCCTGTTCCAGCGCCATCGTGCCGCCCACCGCCGTGCCGAGCACCACGCCGGTGCGGTCGCGCTGCGCGTCGGTCAGGTCGAGGCCCGCGTCGGCGACGGCTTCGGCGGCGCAGGCGAGCGCGAACTGCACGTACCGGTCGGCGCGGCGGCGCTCGGCCTCGGTGAGGCCGGCGGCCTGCGGGTCGAAGTCGCACTCGGCGGCGATCTGGGAGCGGAACGGCGACGGGTCGAAGAACGTGATCCGCCGGGTCGCGGTACGCCCCTCGGTGATCGCCTTCCAGAACCGGTCCCGGCTGGCGCCGCCGGGGGCGACCACCCCGACACCGGTCACCACCGAGCGGCGCCCGGTCACGACCCGCCCCGCTGCGCGACCAGCTCGGTGTCGACGTGACCGAGTTCCGGGCGGGGGGCGAGGGGACCCAGGTGGAAGACGACCTCGGCGTCCTCGGTGCCGGTGTTGCGCAGCCGGTGCCGGACGTTGACCGGGACGAACAGGGCCTCGCCGGCGGCCAGCGGCACCGCCTCGTCGTCGAGGTCGACGGTGATGGCGCCGCGCGCCACGTACAGGAACTCCTCGCTGTAGGGGTGGTAGTGCTCGGCGATGCGCTCACCGGGGCGCAGCGTGGCGACGCCCATGAAGCCGGAGGTGCTGCCGACGGTACGGGGGCCGAGCAGCACCCGCAGCTCCCCACCGCGGCGGGTGTCGGCGGGCACGTCGGCGGCGGCGACCAGTCCCTGGACCTGCTCACTCATCGTGGCCCCCCGCGATCCGCTCGATCTTCTCCTTGATGACCGCGAGCTGCACCGCGCTGTTGGCGTTGATCCGGTCGGTCATCTCGGCGTTGCCGACCGGCGCGGTGGGCCGCATCGCGAAGTCCTGCACCCATGTCATCCGGGTGCCGCCCGGCTCCTCGGTGTAGCGCCAGTGGATCCGCATGTACTCGAACGGGCCCGGCTCGACCCGGTGCGCCCGCACCTCGCGGGTGACCGGGTCGGCGGTGCGTTCGCTGACCCAGCTCCACGCGATGCCGTTCTCGTCCGGGTGCATCGTGAGCCGGAACCGCACGGTGTCCCCGTCGCGGTGCAGGATGTCGGCCACCGCGTACTCGGTGAACAGCCGCGGCCAGCCGGCCACGTCGTTGGTGACGTCCCAGACCAGCGGTAGCGGCGCGGCGATGACGATGCTGTTCTCGGTGTGGCCGGGTGGCTCGGCGCGCCGCGCGACCAGTTCCGCCACGGCGGCGATGCTGAGCTGGCCGGTCTGCTCGGGGATCCGCACCTGCCAGCGGTCGGCCACCACGGCGGACAGTTCGAGCAGGGCGAGCGAGTCCATGCCCAGCTCCTCCAGGGAGGCGGCCGGGGCGCGGGCGGCGGCCTCGGCGTCGAGCCCGCAGTGCGTCACCAGGATGTGGGTGATGTCGTCGGTGAGCGGACGGCCGTGGGTGACGGTCATGGGTTCCTCCTCGGTGCGACGGGCGGGACGGCGAGCAGCTGGTCGACCAGGCCGGTGCAGTAGCGCCCCTTGCGGAAGCCGGCGTGGTCGAGCACGCGGCGGACGAACGGGATGGTGGTGCGGACTCCGGGGCCGGCGACGTCGAACTCGTCGAGCGCGCGTTCCAGCCGGTTCAGCGCCAGTTCCCGGTCCGGCGCCCAGACGGCCACCTTCGCCAGCAGCGAGTCGTAGTGGGGGCCGACGAGGTAGCCGGGGCGTCCGTGGGTGTCGACCCGGGTGAACGGCCCGCCCGGTGGTACGAATCGCTCCAGCCGGCCCGGGGTCGGCGCGAAGTCCCGGTCCGGGTCCTCGACGTTGACCCGGCACTCGATCGCGACGCCGTTCGGGCGGATGTCCTCCTGCCGCCAGCGCAGCGGGACGCCGGCGGCCACGTGCAACTGCTCGTGCACCAGGTCGATGCCGGTGATCATCTCGGTGACCGGGTGTTCGACCTGGATCCGGCAGTTGATCTCCAGGAAGTGGAAGCGTTCCTCCGCGTCGACGAGGAACTCCACGGTGCCGGCGCCGGTGAAGCCGACGTCCAGCGCGCCGCGCAGGGCGCAGTCGGCGATCGCGTCCAGGGTGCCGGCCGACAGCGACGGGGCCGGCGCCTCCTCGACGAGCTTCTGGTGGCGACGCTGCACCGAGCAGTCCCGGGTGCCCAGGTGCACCCCGTTGCCGTGGGCGTCGCAGAGCACCTGCACCTCCACGTGCCGGGCGCCGGTGAGGTAACGCTCGACGTACACCCGGTCGTCGCCGAAGGCGACCTGGGCGGCGGCGCGGGTCCGCGCGTACGCCCGGGGCAGGTCGGCGGGGGTGTGCACGACGGTCATCCCGCGCCCGCCCCCACCGGCGGCCGCCTTGACGATCACCGGGTAGCCGACCTCGGCGGCCACCCGTGCGGCGTCGGCGGCGGTCGGCGCCGGCGCCACGCTGCCCGGCGGCAGGGGCAGCCCGGCCCGCCGCATCAGCGCCCGGGCCGACGACTTGTCGGCCAGCGCGGACATCACGTGCGGGGGCGGGCCGACGAACGTCAGCCCGTTGTCGGCGCATATCTCGGCGAAGTCGGCGTCCTCGGAGAGGAACCCGTACCCGGGGTGCACGGCCTGCGCGCCGACCAGGCGGGCGGCCTCGACGATCGCGGCGGCGTTGAGGTAGCTGCGCCGGCTCGCCGCCGGTCCGATCCGGACGGCCTCGTCGGCGAGGCGCACCGCGGCCGAGTCGGCGTCTGCCGTGGAGTAGACGACCGCGGTCCGGATGCCCAGCTCGCGGCAGGCGCGCAGGACCCGCAGGGCGATCTCGCCCCGGTTGGCGATGAGCACCTTCCCGAACATCGCCACCACCTCAGGCCGGGTCCAGCGCGAGCAGCGGCTGGTCGTACTCGACCGGTTGACCGTCGGCGGCGATGATCTCGGCCACCCGCCCGGCCCGGTCCGCAGTCACCTCGTTCATGAGCTTCATCGCCTCGACGATCCCGACGACCTGGCCCGGGTGGACCCGGTCGCCGACGGCGACGAACGGCGCCGCGCCCGGCTCCGGCGCACGGTAGAAGGTGCCGACGATGGGCGAGCGCACCGCGTGCCGGGCCGGCCCGGCAGCCGGGGGCTGGGACGCCGGCGGGACGGTCGCCGACACCTCGACCGTGGACGGCAGCGACGCCGGGGGCGGCCGGACGCTCTCCGCCGGCGGGTGCCACTCCACCTCCAGCACCGTGTCGCCGCTGCGCAGCATGACCCGCCGCACCGACCCGTCCAGGTCGGCCACGAGCTCCCGGACGTGCCGGCGCAGCGCGGCCACCGCGCCGGCCGGGGCCGTGTCGACTGCGGCCGTGGTGCCCGTCGGGGCCGCGGCGGCGGTGCCGGCGGCGACCGGGCCGGCCGAGGGTCCGCCGGCGGAGGGGGCGCCGGTGCCGGCCGAGACCCTGGTGCCAGAGGGCCGGCCGGCACCGGCGGGTCCGTCGCCCGCACCGCCGTTCGTCGCGGGCACGCCGACCGGCGCCGTCCCGGCGGTCACCGGGCACCCACCCGGGTGCCGAGGCGCGCGGCACCGAAGCGGCGGAACCGCTGCCGGCGCCGGCGGACCAGGGTGGCGGTGGGCACGTCCAGCAGCGGCAGCAGGTGCGCCAGCACCGCCTCCCGCACCGCCCGCACGGCCGCCGACGGATCCTGGTGCGCGGCCGGCGCCGGCTCGGCCACCAGGGCGTCGACCACGCCGAGGCGGTGCAGGTCCGCACTGGTCAGCCGCAACGCCCGGGCGGCCTGCGGCGCCGCGGACCGGTCCGGCCAGAGGATCGCGGCGCAGCCCTCGGGGCTGATCACCGAGTAGACGGCGTGTTCCAGCATCAGCACCCGGTCGGCGACCGCCAGGGCCAGGGCGCCGCCGCTGCCGCCCTCGCCGGTGACGACGGCGACGACGGGCGTGGGGAGCGTGGTGAGGGTGAGGATGTTCTCCGCGATCGCGGCCGCCTGGCCCTGCTCCTCGGCGCCCACCCCCGGGTCGGCGCCCGGGGTGTCGACAAGGGTGACCACGGGCAGGCCCCACCGGGCGGCGAGGCGCATCAGCCGCAGCGCCTTCCGGTGCCCGGCCGGGCTGGCCATCCCGAAGTTGCGGGCCATCAGCTCGGCCGTGGTGTGTCCCTTCTGGTGGCCGATCACCATGACCGGCCGGCCGCCGAGGTGGGCGGGGCCGCCGACGACCGCCGGGCAGTCCGCGCCCAACCGGTCGCCGTGCAGCTCGACGAAGCCGTCGAACGCCGACTCCAGGTAGTCCAGGGTGGTCGGCCGGCCCGGATGCCGCGCCAGCCGGACCGTCTCCCAGGCGTCCCGTTCGCCGCCGTGGGGCACGCCGGCCGGTGTCGCGTCGACCGGTGGGCGTTCCGGCCGGGGTACGCGGCGACGTGCCCCGCGCTGCTCGCCCCCACCGGTGGTGGCGAGCAGCGCCGCGAGCCGGCCGCGCAGGGCGTGCCGGGGCACCACCATGTCCACCTGGCCGTGCCGCAGCAGGAACTCGGCGGTCTGGAAACCCTCGGGCAGGTCCCGGCCGGTGACCTGGCGGATCACCCGGGGGCCGGCGAAGCCCATCCGGGCGCCGCTCTCGGCGATGACCACGTCGGTGTTGGTGGCGAAGGAGGCGGCGACCCCGCCGTACGTCGGGTCGGTGAGGACGCTGACGCTGGGCACACCGGCCTCCCGCAGCGCCGCGATGGCCTGGCTGACGGTGGCCATCTGCATCAGCGACAGGACGCCCTCCTGCATCCGGGCGCCACCGGAGGCGGTGACGAGGACCAGGGGGACCCGCTCGGCGAGGGCCCGTTCGGCGGTCCGGGTGATCAGCTCCCCGACCGCGCAACCCAGGCTGCCGCCGAGGAACCGGAAGTCCATCACCGCCAGCGCGCACGGGTGGCCACCGACGGCGCCGGTGCCGCAGACGACCGCCTCGGCCAGCCCGGTGCCGGCCCGCGCCGCGGCGAGGCGGCGCGGGTACGGCAGGACGTCGACGAAGCCGATCGGGTCCACCGCGGCGGCGCGGTCCGGCAGGGCGGCGAACGACCCCGGATCGACCAGCTGCGCCAGCCGTACGGGCGCATCGAGCCGGGCGTGCGTGCCGCACTCGGGGCAGACGTCCAGGTTGCGCCGCAGCCGCTTGCGGTAGAGCAGGCTGGCGCAGCCGGCGCAGCGCGACCAGAGCTGCTCGTCGCCGGGCGCCGTGGCGGTCACGATCCCGCCCCGGGGGCGTCGAACCGGTAGAAGCAGCGGGCCATCGCGTCGCGCGGTTCCCGCCACGTCGGCAGGTACGGCGAGACGTACGGGCGCAGCCGGTCGCTGACCCGGGCGAACTCGGGGTGGCCCCGGGCCGCCGCCACCGCGCCCTCCCCCGGCAGCTCGGTCTCGAGCAGGTGCACGTACAGGTCGTGCAGCCGGTACAGCGACCGGTGCCGGACCCCGGCCAGGCGGGGCAGCTCGGTCGCGTCGGACTCGGCGAAGATCTCCGCGACGCGCGCCTCGGCGGTCGGGTCGACCTTCGCGACGATCAACGAACGGTCCATGGATGGGCCTCCCCCCACGGCGTCGGGCGCCATTCGCGCCGGGCGCCGACCGAGCCGGACGACTGGCGTCACCCTGTCCCCATCGGCGTCACCGCCGCGTCACCGTCCGGCGCCAAAGCTCGCGCTTCGGTGACGGTGCGTTGACGCTAGCTGTGCATCTGCTGTGGAGTGATCGCGACCGGAGGCGACTATGCGCAGTTCAGAACGGGTTTCGCAGCTGTCGACACCACGACCAGTCCATTGACTCAGAGTGACCGTGATTGATAATCTTCGTCACGGTCAGCCCGGCGGCCGTGACGCGCGACGCCGTGCCGCGGCACAGGGCCCCGACACCGGGGTATGGGCAGCCGCGCCGGGAACACCAGTCGAGGACTCTCCGACGAGCGTTCCGCAGGGGGTACGCCGTGGCCGTCGATCCGTCCATGCCGACCGCCGGGCACCGCGCGGCGGCGCCCATCCGGCTGCACCTGCTGGGCGGGTTCCGGCTGCTGCACGGCGACACCCCGGTGGTGGTGCCGCGCGGCCTGCAACGCGTCCTCGCGCTGGTCGGCCTGCGCCCCGGCGCCACCCGCAGCCATCTGGCCGGGTTGCTGTGGCCGGACGCCCCCGAGGAACGCGCCCTGTCGTCCCTGCGCACCGCCCTGTGGCGGCTGCGGCAGGACCCCTGCTGCCCGCTGATCACCAGCGGCGACACGGTACGGCTCGACCCGGTGGTCCGGGTCGACGTCGACGCGCTCGTCGGCACCGCCGCCCGGGTCCGCGACGGCGACGACCCGTGCACCGCCGCCGCGCTCGCCGCCGGCCGCCACGACCTGCTCCCCGGCTGGTACGACGACTGGGTGCTGGCCGAACGCGAGCGGCTGCGGCAGCTACGGCTGCACATGCTGGAGGGGCTGGCCGACCACTACCTCGCCGCGGGCCGGCACGGCGAGGCCCTCGAAGCGGCGCTGGAGGCGATGGCCGCCGAGCCGCTGCGGGAGACACCGCACCGCCTGGTGGTGCGCATCCACCTCGCCGAGGGCAACGCGTTCGAAGCCGTGCACGCGTTCTACGTCTACCGGGACCTGCTGCGGCGGGAACTGCGGCTGGAGCCGTCCGCCACGATGACCGCCCTGCTCGACGAGACACTCGGGCCGATCCGGCAGGCCAGCCGGGACACCCCGGTACGCCGGCCGGCGGCCGAGCGGGCGGCGCCCCGCGCCCGCTGACCCGCGTCACCGGGCCGGAAGCCGATGTGACGGGCAGGTGACAGCCGTCCGGGCAGCGTGGACCGCACCACCCGGCCCACCGGACCGGGCACCACCGGCGGAAGGAAGACCATGAGCCGTCTCGTCATCGTCAGCAGGATCATCCCGGGCGCGGAGGGCCGCGTGGCGCAGATCTTCGCCGAGTCCGACGCGACCGAACTGCCGAGCCTGACCGGGGTGACGCACCGGTCCCTGTACTGCCTGCACGACCTGTGCGTCCACCTGATGGAGACCGCGGACGTCGACCCGGACGCCCTCGCCGGCGCCCGCAACCACCCGCTCTACCGGCAGGTCAACGAGCGGCTCTCCGCGCACACCACCCCGTACCTGCCGACCTGGCGCTCGCCCCGCGACGCGATCGCGGGCTGCTTCTACCGTTGGGACGCCGCGGACGCCGCCGCGCCCCGCGTGGCCGGCTGACCCGGGACGCGCGTCGTGTCCACCAGCGGACCGCACGTCCTGGTCGTCGGCGCCGGCACCGGCGGGTTGTGCCTGGCGCAGGGGTTGCGCCGCGCGGGGATCAGCGTGTCCGTCCACGAGCGGTACCGCACCCGCGGCGAGGGACTGCTCGGCTACCGGGTCGGCATCGGGCCGACCGGCAGCCGGGCGCTACGGGAGTGCCTCCCGCCGGAGCTGTTCCGCACCTACCTCGCGACGTGCGCCCGCTCCCCCCGCTACTTCAACGTCATCACCCAGCGGATGCGGCAGACCGCGTCGTTCCCGCTGCGGCCGGACACCGACCCGGTGAACACCGAACGGTCCGTCGCCCGGATGACGCTGCGCCAGGTCCTGCTCACCGGCCTGGAGGACGTCGTGCACTTCGACAAGGCCCTCACCCGGTACGAGCAGCGCGACGACGGCACCGTCACCGCGTACTTCGCCGACGGCAGCAGCGCCGACGGCGACCTGCTGGTGGCCGCGGACGGCACCCACTCGGCGGTCCGCCGCCAGTACCTGCCGCACGCCGTCACCAGGGACGCCGGCACGATCAACATCGCCACCCGGATCCCGCTGACCGACGAGGTGCGGGCGCTGCTGCCCGAACGCGTCGAGAAGGGCATCTCCCTCATCTTCGGCACCGGCGGCATGATGGGCGTCCTGCACGTCATGGAGTTCCCGTGGGACCGCGACGGCAGGCTCAAGGCGGGGCTCGACCCGGCCGACGCGGCGCTGCTCGACGGGTGGCCGGGGCGGGCCCACGACAGTACCCGGGACAACGTCAACCTGGTCATCTGGAGCACCGCCCGGCGGTTCCCGCCCGACGTCATGCAGCGCCGCGGCGAGGAACTGACCGGGCTCGCCCTGGACCTCACCCGCAACTGGCACCCGCACCTGCGGCGCCTGCTGGCCAGCGCCGACCCCGACAGCGCCCTGCCGATCAAGGTGGCCACCAGCGAGCCGGTTCCACCGTGGAAGAGCAGCACCGTCACCCTGCTCGGCGACGCCATCCACACCATGACACCCGGCCGCGGGGTCGGCGCGAACACCGCCCTGCGGGACGCCGCGCTGCTCCGCCGGCAGCTACGCCTCGCCGCCGCCGGGGAGAAGACGCTGGTGCAGGCGGTCGCCGACTACGAGGCGGTGATGGTGCCGTACGGGTTCGCGCGGGTGGCCGACTCCCTGAACCGCAGCGGCACCAGCGGCGACGACCGCATGTACAAGCCGGTCGTCGGGCGGCTGGCTCTGCTCGGGGCGCGGGGCTACTTCGGCGTCACCAGCCGCGTGCCCCGGCTGGCCCGCCGGTTCGTCGACGACTTCTACACCTACCGGGGCGAGGAGGACTAACACCCCGCGTCGCGTGCGGACCCCGGTCCGGTACCGGGGTCCGCACCTGTGCGCCCGGCGGCGTCCGCCGCCCCCCCCCGGTCCGGCGACGGTGCGTCGCGCCACCGGCACCCCGCGTACAACCCGTCCCACCAGCAGGGCCAGCCGTCGAGCCGTGCTGTCGTACCGACCCACGCATGTGGCAAGCTGCGGCGAGTTTTTGTCGACTGACTCGCGAATCGATAGGGAGGGTCCGCCGTGGCGTGGTCGGACTGGCTGATACTTGTCGTGGCTCTGGCGGTGGGCGTCGCCGCCGGGTGGGCCGTCTTCAGGCGGCGGGGGGCCGCGCCGGCCCCGTCCACGGTGGACGGTGAGCCGACCACCGCCACGACCGCCGTCGTGCACGAGCCCACGCCCGCCGCCACCGCCGACACCGCACGTCCGGACGCGACCGTCGACCCGGCGCCCACGGCGGTCGCCGATCCCACCGTCGACGTGGCGCCCGACGGACGCGCCGACGACGAGCCCGCGCCGGCCCCGGCGTCCACCGCGGTCGCGGACCCGGTCGGCCACGCCGACATGGCGCTGACCGGTGACCCGGTGCCGGCGCCCGAGCACGCCGCGCCGGCCGCCGACGACACCGCGTCGACCGCGCCCGCCGCCGACGGGGCGGAGGTGGCGGTGGTCGCCCCGCGCCCGGTCCCCGAGGCCGAGGACGACACCCGCGACGACGCCGCGCCGGCCCGCCCGGAGGCGACGGTCGCCGCGGCGGCCGCCGAGGCCACGCCCCGGGAGCCGGTCGCGGAGAAGCCCGCCGAGGTCACGCCCGAACCGGCGGTCGCGACGCCGGAGCCGGCGGCCGTGCCGGCGGCTCGCGGCCCGGTGGCCACCCCGCCGGTCCGGCCGAGGGCCGACGCGGAGGCCGACGCGGAGGCCGCCGACGACTTCCGGCGCATCCAGGGCATCGGGCCGAAGATGGCCGCCGCGCTGCACGCGGCCGGCATTCGGACGTACGAGCAGCTCGCCGCCCTGGACGAGGCGGCGCTGCGGGAGACCATCCGCGCCGCGGGCCTGCGGGCCGCGCCGGGCCTCGCGACGTGGCCGCAGCAGGCGCGGGTCCTGGCGGGCGCGCCCGACGCGGCGAGCGTCCTGCCCGCCGGCGACGGCGAGGACGCCTGACCGACGGCGATGCCCGGCGGTCCCGAACGGGACCGCCGGGCATTTCGCCCATATATCACTTAACGCGGCACAGCTCTCGATACCGTCGGACGAAAGCGGCCGGCCGGCCGCCGATCCCGGTACACAGGAGCAGCCGTGCAGTCCGCCTCGCCGGGGCCGGCCCCGCGCCGGGGCGGCCCGCCGCTACGGCACGACGAGTCGCCGCGCCGCGTGACGCTGCTGGAGCTGTTCTTCGACCTCGTCTACGTGGTCGCGCTCGCCCTCATCTCGCGCGGCCTCGTCGAGGAACTCGACTGGCACCGGGCCGGCCAGGCGCTGGTCATCCTGGCCGCCGTCTGGTGGACCTGGGCCATCACCACGCTGGTCACCGACATGTACGACCCCGAACGCCCCGAGATCAAACTGCTGATCGCGGCGGTCATGTTCGGCGCGCTGCTGATGACCACCGCCATCCCGGAGGCGTTCGGCGCCCGCGGCCTCGTCTTCGCGGGGACGTACGTCGCCATCCACCTCGGCCGGGGTCTGTTCCTCATGCCGGCCGTCCGCCACGACCGGAAGACCCAGAAGCGGGCCGCCCGCATCTTCATCTGGTTCGCCGTCTCGGCGGTGCCGTGGATCGGGGGCGCCTTCGTCTCCGGCGACGGCCGTCTGTTCCTGTGGGCCGGCGCGCTCGCCATCGACTACCTGGGCTTCCGGCTCGCCTACCCGGTGCCCGGGCTCGGCGCGGTCCCCAGCACCCAGCGCAACGTGACCGCCGAACATCTCGCCGAGCGCTACCAGCAGTTCTTCATCATCGCGCTCGGCGACGCCATCCTGACCATCGGCACGATGTTCAGCCTGGAGCACCACGAGGTCGACAACATCGCCGCGTTCGGGGTGTCGTTCGCCACCACGCTGCTGTTCTGGCGGATCTACGTGCACAAGTCCGGTGAACTCCTCCCGCTCGCGATCGCCACCTCGCGAGAACCGAACAAGTTCCTCCACACCGCCCCGTACACGCACCTGCTGATGGTCGCCGGGGTGGTGACCACCGCCGCCGGCTTCGACCTGATCCTGCACGAGCCGGAGGGCCGCACGCCGCCGGCCTGGGCGGCCGTCATCCTGGGCGGTCCGGCGCTCTTCCTGGTCGGCCGCTCGATCTTCGAGTACGAGGTGTTCAGCCGGGTGTCGCTGTCCCGTCCGGCCGGGCTGCTGGCCCTGCTCACCGTCGCGCCGGCGGTGCTGTTCCTGCCGACGTTGTCCGCGGCGGCGGCCGCCATGCTGGTCCTCGCGGGCGTGGCGATCGCCGACCTCCGGCGCAGTTACGGGCGCCCGCCCGAGGCTCCCGCACCGCCGCACTGACGTCACACCAGCACCGCGGCGTACCCCCGTACCCCCAGCCGGCGGCCCGCCGTGGCGCCCAGCCGCACCTGGAGCCCGAGCGGCGCGGCGGCCCTTCGCACATCGTCGACGTGCAGCGAGCCGTGCCGTTCGACGATGAGCACCGGCGGTTCCTCCGGGTCGCCCTCGGGCGCGTGGAACGACAGCACGGTCACCGACGTCGGCAGGTGCCGGGGGTACGCGGCCCGCGCCGCCGCCTCGTCCGGGTGGGCGAGCACCACCAGGTCGGCCGCGTGCGCGAAGTCGGCGGCGATGCCCGCCGCCTTCCAGTGGGCCGGCTCGTCGCCCGCCCCCGGGCGGTGCCGGGAGCGGTTGGCCGAGGTGACGTGCAGGTGATCGGTGCCGGCCTCGGCTACCGCCCGGCGCAGGAACGCGTTCGACGGGCACCGGGCACCCGGCGCGATCACCTGCACGGTGCGCAGTCCGCGGTCGTGACACGTCAGGTGGGCCGGCAGGCGGTCGGCGGCCGGGCCTCGGAAACCGAACGGTCCCGCGTCCCAGAGCGCGTCCATCAACTGCCGGACTCGGCCCACCGGCAGGCGGTACGGCAACCGTGACCAGTCGAACAGGGCCGCGACGCCGTCGGCGGGGGCGGTGATGCTGCCGATCTGCTCCGACGGGCGTCCCTTGACGACGTTGGCTCGGCGGACCGTGGCCGCGTCGGGGCGCGTGACCAGGGCGTAGAAGTTCCCGAAGGCGGCCGCGACGAGGGCACCGCCGGCCACCGCCCGGGCCGCGGCGGCGACGTCCCCCGAGCGGTCGAGGTGCAGGTGCGGTGTCCACACGTCCATCAGTCCTCCAGCGCCGTGCGTTCGGCGGCGGTCGACGCCCCGGCCGGGCTGGGCGTCGAGGCACCGCGTAGGGCCTGTCTCGGTGGCTCACCCGAGTGAGCCGAGGCCCAGCCGGGCATGGTCTCGTGGAACAGGCCCTAGCACGTTCTACGCCGGCCGGTGTGCCGGATGGCCCGCTCGGTCGTCGATCCGATAGCAACCGGTGCCGGGCGGCACCCGCGGGGTGCTGTCGCGCACCCACCCGCGGCTGGTCGCCGGCACCGTTAGCCGGGTAACCCGATTGGGTACAAGGGCTCCACCTCGAAACCACCACATCCCTTCGGAGGCACGCGATGCGTGGAACGTCGATATTCGGAGTCCTGGTCGTCATCTGGCTGCTCATCGGCGCGATCGCCGCCGGTCAGCGCGGCTACTACGCGGGTGACGACACCAACTGCGCCGAGGCCGGCACCATCCTGGTGACCATCGTTGCGGGGCCGCTGAACTACATCGGCGCCAACCCGAAGGTCGACTGCGAGCTGCCCGAGCCGTCCGAGTAGGACACCGAGCCTCCGGGCCCGCGCCGATCCGGCGCGGGCCCGTTCCATGTCCGGCACGGACGGCACCACGTGGACCGGGCGCGATCGGCGTCGGCGGACCGGTTCGTGCTCGCTGTCGATCCGGGACAGCGACGACCTGTGGCGCCCAGGTCACATCGCATAGTGCTTCCTAGGAGGCTGGGTCATGCGGGTTCGCGCCGGGAGACGTCGTCTCCCGGCGCGGATCCCTGATCGTGCCTACCGGAAGCAGTGGGCGACCGGCACCTTGCTCCCCACGCAGTTGGTGGGATTGTTGCCCGAGATCACGGTCTCCCCGTCGACCTTGGCCTGGGTCTTGTCGGCGTGGATGCCGCCGGCCGGCACCCGCGACCGGTTGTCCACGACGGTGCTGCGGTAGATGGCGAGCCGGCCCATGCTGACCGAGACGCCGCCACCCGTCGATTTCGCCTCGACGGCGTGGTTCCGCGTCACGGCGCTCTCCCGCACCAGCAGGTTCGACTTCACGGCGTGGATGCCGCCGCCGTGGCCGTGGGCGGTGTTGCCCGCCACCACGCTGTCGTCGAGCGGCACCAACCCCTGGAAGGTGGAGATGCCGCCGCCGTTTCCGGTGGCGGTGTTGTCCCGGACCTCCAGGCCGCGCAGGTAGATCAGCGCGTCCGAGTTCGCGATCCCCCCGCCGGTCTGCGCGCTGTTCCCGACGACCTTCGAGTCGGCGACCCGGGTACGGGCCGAGAAGCTCGCCAGCCCGCCGCCCTGCCCCGCCGTGTTGTGGGCGAACGTGCTCGTGCGCACCTCCGCCGCCCCGCGGTAGTTGCCCAGCCCACCGCCGTACGCCACGGCGCTGTTGTCCTTGAACGTCGACGAGTGGACGGCCAGCACGCCGCCGTTGAGCAGGCCCCCGCCCTTGCCCACGGCACCGGCCGCGTGGTTGTCGATGAACGTGCTGTCCCGCACGACCATGTTGCCGTCGTTGAACAGGGCGCCACCGCCCCCCTCCTTCGAGAAGGACCTGCTGCGCACGACGGTGACCCGCTCGATGACCGCCGACGCCCCGTGCACGACGTGCACCGCGCCGCCCTCGGCGGCGGACCGCCCGTTGACCAGCTCGACGTCGCGCAGCGTCAGCTCCCCGCCGTCGCGCACGGTGAAGAACCGGAACACCTCGGCGTGCGTGGCGCGCTCGATCGTCGCGCCCGCCCCCTCGATGGTCACCGGGTGGTAGATCACCGGCAGCCCCGCCTTGTCGTCGGCCGGGTTGCGCGGCGGCGCCTCGGCGTCGCCCGGGTTCTCCGCCGAGTCCGCCGCCTCCCGCGCGTCGCGGATGCCGCCGTCGTAGTCGTCGGGCTGCTGGAACGCCCCGGTGAGCGTGTACGTGCACTTCGGGGCGAGCCGCAGGGCGCCACCGCCCTCGGCGTTGACCCGCACCAGCGCACCGATCAGCTTCTTGGTGTCGCATGGAACGGAGACAGCGTCGCGACCGCGGCCGGGGCCGTCCCCCTCCCTCGCGCCCTGCTCGTCCCGGCCGTCCCCGTGGCGGCCGGTCCCGTCCCGGCCCGTCGCCTCCCCGCCGACCGGCTCGCGGCCCGCCCCGTCGCGGCCGCCCTCCTCGTGGGCCCGCTCGTTCCGGACGGTCGACGCGTTCCCGCCGGAGTGCGGCAGGTCCTCGGCCCCGACCGGACCGGCCATGCCGACGAGGCCCGCAGCGCCGGCGACGAGGCTGCCGGCCACCAGCCCACCGGCGAGGAGCCTCCGGGACCGCCGCCGGGACCGCGATGGTCGGCGGCTGACGTGATACGTGGACATCGAGCTTTCCTGCCTCTCCCTCGTGCCTGACACGGCCGTCCCGATTCGGGCGGCGGGGTGTCGACCACGCGGTCGGCACCGAACCTCACGGTACGGGCAGGAAGCGGGCAGAGTGGCGTGGAAGTGAATGAATCACCTATTCGCCTTCATGTTGCGCTCCCGGGTGGATACCGGGCAGAAGCACCGTCCGGCGGGGGCGGAGAAGGCCGTCAGGCGCCGGCGAGCAGCCGGACCAGCGCATCCGGATCGGTGACCGTCACCGTCAACCCCGGATGCCGCGGCCAGCCGCCCGGCAACAGGGCGGGCACCGGCTCGGCGAAGCGGACGCAGACACCGGCGACCGTGCTGCTGCCGAAGGTGACACCGGCATCGGCGAACGACAGGTGGGGCCCGATCGCCCGCCACCAGCGGTACGGCCCGGCCCGTTCGGCGCCGGTCACGTTCCGCCGTGGGGTCCGCAGCCGCCACGGGCCGAACCGCACGGCCAGTTCGTCGTCGTCCACCCGCAGCCAGGCAGTCGCCGGCCGGACGCCGAGCAGCGCCAGCGCCGGGCGGAACCGCCGGTCGAAGCGGAACGGAAAGCGGTGGACCGGGCCCGTCACGTGCGGCCGTCCCGGCCGGTGCGGCGGCTGTCCCCGGGCCGGGCGGGACGCGGTCGGACGGCGGGTCGGGGTCGAGGTCGGGCGGCGGGCCGCCGGTCCGGGCAGGTCATGGCGCGCACGTACCCGGTGCGGGCCGGCCGACACCCCCCGGGCCGGCCGGCCCACCGCGCCGCTCCCCCACGAGCGGCCGCACCGGGCCCCGTCACCACCGGCCGTTCCCCCGTTGAACGGCCGGGCCCCGTCGTGACCGGGCCTGTCCCACCGGGACGGCTCGGTCCCCCGCGCTCGCGGCCACCGCCCCGCGTCCCGCCGGGCCGGACCGACCGCAAGCCGGACCGCACACCGGCCGCTCCCCTCGGGCGGCCGGATCGCGTCGCCCCCGCCGTGCCGGCGGGCGGGACGCGTGGCCCCCGGCCGGGCCCCCCCCGGGGCGGGGGCCCCCCGCCCCCCCCACGCCGCTGACCCGGACCACCCCGGAGGACTCGTCCGTCTCCACCAGGCAGCGC
>NZ_JBEYSU010000031.1:0-72815 GCF_040704235.1 Micromonospora sp. NPDC047707 | reverse complement strand
GACCAGTCCAGGGTATAAATCAATTTGGCACTGGCTTATCAAGCACCCTGTTGAGTTCTCAAAGAACAACCACACACCATCAGAAACCCACACCGTGGGCCCCATCCGGGGCTTCACTCCCACCCACCGCTCTCGCGCCGGGCACTTTTACTACGTTACCCGGTGGTTTCCGCCGTGTCAAACCGCTCTGTGGCGCTTTGTCGTGCTTCACACCATTTCCGGGGCACCACATCGCAACCGACTCTCGTCGTTCGCTTCATGGTTCCGGCAGACCGGCCGCTGCGGTTTCCCGCGAGCGCGCCCGGCTCCCTGCCGGCCGTTAACCTTACCCGGTCGGTTCCGCCTCACCAAATCCGCCTCCCGGCAGATCCGGGGCACCGCCCGGTCCAGGTTCGCACGGATAGCAACCGCACGCCCCTGAGGTCATTCCCGCGCTCCGGCCGTTCAGGACTTTCGCCCTTTTTCGCCCGTTCCGCGCTGGCAGAGAGAAAGGTACGCGTCCGGCGGAGTGATCGTCAAATCCACCGGACGCGTCCCCGGTCACACTCTCGACGTACGCCTATTTCCGCAGCTCGACGCCCGCGAACGAGCGCTTGCCGCGGCGCAGCACCAGGTACCGGCCGTGCAGCAGATCCTCCGGGGTGACCACCGCGTCGGCCGACGTCACCCGGTTGTTGTTGATGTAGGCGCCCCCCTCGGCGATGACCCGCCGCGCCTCCTTGTTGCTCGGCACCAGGCCCGACTCCCTGAGCAGGCTGGCCACATCGGGCAGCTCGTCGAGGTGGACCAGCCCGGCCTCGGTGAGCGCCGCCCGCAGGGTGACCGGGGACAACTCCTCCAACGAGCCCCGCCCGAAGAGAGCCTGGCTGGCCGCGACGACCTGGGCCATCTCCCGCTCGCCGTGCACGAGGGTGGTGAGCTCCTCGGCCAGGGCCCGCTGGGCGGCCCGGGCCGCCGGCCGTTCCGCCGTCTCCTTCTCCAGTGCCTCCAGGTCCGCCCGTGGACGGAAGCTGAAGAATCGCAGGTACCGGCTCACGTCCCGGTCGTCGACGTTGACCCAGAACTGGTAGAAGGCGTACGGGCTGGTCATCTCCGGGTCCAGCCAGATGGCGCCACCCTCGGTCTTGCCGAACTTCGTCCCGTCCGACCTGGTCACCAGGGGCGTGGTGAAGGCCTCGACCGGGCCGGCACCCCGGCGGCGGATGTAGTCGACGCCGGCGGTGATGTTGCCCCACTGGTCGGAGCCGCCGTACTGGAGCTGGCAGCCGTGCCGGCGGTGCAGCTCGAAGAAGTCGTTGGCCTGCAGCAGCTGGTAGCTGAACTCGGTGAAGCTGATCCCGCTCTCCAGCCGGGCCCTGACCACCTCGCGGGCCAGCATCTTGTTGACCGGGAAGTGCTTGCCGACGTCGCGCAGGAACTCGACCACCGACATCTCGGCAGTCCAGTCCAGGTTGTTGACCAGCTGCGCCGCGTTGGCGCCCTGGTACGACACGAACGGCGCGAGCTGCTCGCGGATCCGGGCGACCCAGCCGGCCACGACCTCCGGTGGGTTGAGCGTGCGCTCCGCGCTCTCCTTCGGGTCGCCGATCTGGCCGGTCGCACCGCCCACCAGCAGCAGCGGCCGGTGGCCGGCGAGCTGGAGCCGCCGGGCGGTGGTGACCTGCATGAGGTGGCCGACGTGCAGGCTCGGCGCGGTGGGGTCGAAGCCCACATAGAAGGCCGCTCCCGGGCCGTCGAGCAGCGCGCGCAGCTCGTCCAGGCCGGTGGAGTCCTGGATCAGGCCGCGCCACCGCAGGTCGTCGAAGAGAGAGTCCCGCCCGGACGGCGGGAGGCTGGTGTCGGTCACGGTCACCGATTCTCCCCCATGACCGGCCTCCGCCCGTACCGGGTTTGCCGGTCCGGTGCCCGCTACGCTGGCCGCCTGCTCATTGAGGAGGGGGTCTTCGTGGACGAGCCGGACCTGACGGGTGGTTTCGTGGCGCTGCTCGGTCTGAAGTTCGATGAGGCGAGTGCCGACCGGGTGGTCATCCGGTGGCAGGTCCGCCCCGAGCTGCACCAGCCGTTCGGCATCCAGCACGGCGGCGTGTACTGCTCGGTCGTGGAGACCGCGGCCAGCGTCGGCGGCGCGCTGTGGCTGGGTGACCGGGGCCAGGTGGTCGGCGTGTCGAACCAGACCGACTTCCTCCGCGCGGTCCGCGACGGGGAACTGACCGCCGTCGGGACGCCCGTGCACCGGGGTCGCAGCCAGCAGCTGTGGCAGGTGGAGGTCACCGACGGCGACGACCGGCTGATCGCGCGCGGCCAGGTCCGCCTCCAGAACCTCACGCCCGCCTGACCGGCGGCCCCTCCCGGTAGTGCCAGACCGGCGGGCGACTTGGGTACGGGCACGGGTCCGGTGTTTGGAAGGGACCCCTTTAGTTCACTAGGCGTTAACAGGGGTCCCTTCCTTTCGGTCAGGAGCGGGACGGGTCGAGGGCCGGGGTGGCCTCGTCGTCGCGGGCGGGCGCGGCCCGGCGTACCCGCACCTGGTCGATGGCGCGGTGCTCGACGCGGGTCACCTCAAGCTCCCACCCGTCGACCGTGACGCTCTCCCCGGCCACGGTCGGGATGTGGCCGAGGCCGGCGAGGACCAGCCCGGCGACCGTGGTGTAGTCGCCGCTGGGCCGGCCGGGCAGGTCGACGCCGACGTCCGGTAGGTCGTGCACGGGGAACGTGCCGGGCAGCAGCATCGACCCGTCCGGGTCGGTGCGTACCGAGCGGACGTCCCGGTCGGTCTCGTCGTAGATCTCGCCGACGATCTCCTCGAGGATGTCCTCGAGGGTGACGATCCCGTCGACCGCGCCGCGCTCGTCCACCACCAGGGCGATGTGCTGCCGCTCCGCCTTGAACTGGCGCAGCGCCTCGACCACCGGCAGCGAGTCGGGCAGCAGCATCGGCGGGCGGGCGATGTCGTCGACCGGCCGGTCGTCCGGCATGCCGACCAGGTCGCGCAGGTGGATCACGCCGACCGCGTCGTCGAGCCCGCCGTGCCGGACCACCGGCGCCCGGGAGTGGCCGGTGGCGGCGAGCACCAGCCGGGCGGCCTCCGCGGTGGTGCCGCTGTCGAGCGTGAAGACCTGCAACCGGGGTACGAGCACCGCCTTGAGCTGCCGGTCGGCGATCTCCACCGCCCCGGCGATGATCATGCGCTGTTCCTTGGTGAAGCCGTGGTTGCCGGCGACGATGTCGCGTAGCTCGTCCGGGCCGATCTCGTCCGGCTCGTGCTTCGGGTCGAGCCCCACCAGGCGGACCACCAGGTCGCTGGTCGCGCCGAGCGCCCAGACCGCCGGCCGGGTGAGACCGGCGAGCACGTCCAGCGGACGGGCCACCAGCAGCGCCCACCGCTCGGCGGCCTGCATGGCGATCCGCTTCGGCGCCAACTCGCCGAAGACCAGCGTGACGAACGTCAGCGCCAGGGTGACCAGCACGATCGCCACCGTCTCGGCGGCGCCGCCCAGCGGCGCCAGCAGCGGCACCAGGGGCCGGGCCAGGGACACCGCGGCGGCCGCCGAGGCCAGGAACCCGGCCAGGGTGATGCCGATCTGGATGGTGGCGAGGAAGCGGTTCGGGTCGCGGGCGAGGCGGGCCAGCGTACGCCCGGCCCGGCTGGTGCGTTCGAGGCGTTGGATCTGGCTGTCGCGCAGCGACACCAGCGCCATCTCGCTGCCCGCGAAGAGCGCGTTCAGGACGACCAGGACACCCACCAGGGCCAGTTGGCTCCCGTAGCTCTGCACGCCGGGTACTCCTCCTGCGGACCGCGCCGGCGTCCGTCGCCGGCACCGCCGGGCGGGGCGGCGCCGGCGTACGCGCATCTGTGCCCCGCGGAGGGGCCACCGAACCCTCGGCGGGGAGGTGTCACGCCGGGGCGGGCAGATCCAGCACGTACGCGTCGCCCTGCGCGCGGAAGCCGAGCCGGTGGTAGTAGGGCGCGACCATGCCGGGCGGGCTGACCACCCGGCGGAACCCACGGTCGGTGAACAGTCGGCTGCGCCGGTACACGAACTCGCCCGGGGTGAAGTCGCGGAACCTGCGGGTGACGTAGTCGAGGTCGATCTGCGCCACCCCGCCGGGCTCGGCGTGCGACAGCACCACCCCGACGACCTCGTCGGCCTTCATCACGACGAACGCCGACCGCTCCCCCTCCGGCCGCCAGGTGAAGCCGGGGTTGAACCGGGCGATGTCGGCCGCGTGCACGCGGAGGGTGTGGGCCAGGAACTGGTCATCGACGCCCACCTCGACCACCTCGTAGGTCGCCTCGTCGTGCCGGGTGGCGAGCATGGTGCGCAGGTACCAGACGTTGATCGCCGCCAGCACCACGTTCAACCCGACCATCGGCCACACCTGCATCGCGGCGTTGTAGCCGATGAGGATGAGGCAGCCGATCAGGTTCAGGGCGCGCAGCCGGAGGATGCGCGTCTGCAGCAGCGACCAGACCAGCACCGCGGAGCCGGTCCAGCCGATCAGTTCCAGCCAGTTCACCCCGCGAGGGTAGTGCCTGCCCTGGTCAGGCCGGGTCGGGGGCCTGGCCCGACAGCTCCAGGATCCACTCCTCGACCTCGGCGCCGCGTCCGTGGGCGTAGCCGCGGTCCTCGCCGGTGACGACGAACCCGCACTTGCGGAGCACCGCGAGCGACGCCCGGTTGTCCTTGGCGGCGCGGGCGTGCACCGGCCGGCGGGACACCTCACCCAACAGGGCGGCGAGCGCCCCGGTGGCGTATCCCCGGCCCCACCGGCGGGGGTCGATCCAGTAGCTGACCTCGGTGCGCCCGTCGGCCGGGAAGGCGTTCACGTGGCCGACCACCTCGCCGTCGACGACCACCGTGCGCGACACCACGGCCGGGTCCGCGCGGACCCGGCACCAGTGGGCGTCGAACGCGGCGCGGTCGGCCGGGTCCGCCGGGCCGAACGCCGCCATCCAGTTGGCCTCGGCGTCCAACTGGTGGGTGAAGAACAGCGGCAGATCGTCGTCGAGCACCGGGCGCAGTCGCAGTTGGGCGGTCACAGACGCCGAGGATAGGGCGGGGGGCCGACATCCCGGTCGAGCGGCGGCGGGCCGGGCCCGCCGGCGACCGGGTGGCGATCTTCGGCATCGGCGGGCTCGGACACCGCGCGCAGCTGCACGGCGGAGAGACGGTCGCCGTGGACGTGACCGACGGGAAGCTGGCCCTGGCCACCGACCTCGGCGCGACGCACACGGTGAACGCGGCCGCGGTCGACCCGGTCGAGGCGATCACCGCCCTCGGCGGCGTGGACGTGGCCGTCGTACTGGCCGCCAGCCCGACCGTGATCGAGCAGGCGCACCGCTGCCTGCGCCGAGGCGGCCGGCTCGTGCTGGTGTCGCTGCCGAAGGACAACGCGATCACCCTGCCGGTGTTCGAAACCGTCCTGAAGGGCATCCGGGTGCTCGGCTCGATCGTCGGCACCCGCGCCGACCTCGCCGAGGTGTTCCGGCTGCACGCCGCCGGCCGTACCCGGGTCGTCCTGCAGACCCGCAAGGCGGCACCCGCGGGCCGCGCCGCCGCGACAATGGCGGCATGGCGATGAACGTACGACCCACGCGTGCGCTCGGGGCGGCTGCCGGCGGCGCCGGCGCTGCCGGGGCGGCGTCTCTCGGGGCCCTCGCGGTGGGTGCCCTGGCCCTGGGCGCGGTCGCGGTGGGCGCGCTGGCGGTCGGGCGGCTCGCGATCCGGCGGGCGGTGATCCGGGAGCTGCGCATCGGCCGGCTGGAGGTCGACGAGGTGGTGGTGCGCTCGCGCGACGGGTAGCGGACCGTCGCGGGGCCGACGGAGACGGTTGGGTGGCGCGCCGCCGCGCCGGTCAGCCCGTCGGCTCAGCCCGTCGGCGGGAGCGCGGTCGGGTAGCCGTACACGTCGAGCAGCCGCCCCCGGGCCGCCTGGAGGCGGTCCACCACGATGGCCATGAAGCGCGTGGTCAGCTCCTTGCCCAGGGCGTCGTCGGTCTCGATGAGCCGGCGGACGGCCGCGGCGGTGAACTCCACCGCCGTACTGCGCTGGACGGCCACCGCGCCGAACTGCCAGCGGTACGGCGGGAAGAGCCAGGACCAGCCCAGCACGCCGCCCGGACCGATCGACTCGATCACGACGGCACCGCGGCCGGGCACCGTGACGTCCAGCACCACCTCACCGCTCCGTACCAGCCAGAACCGCTCCGCCGGGCGTCCCGGCTGGAACAGCCGCTGGCCGGGGTGCCACACCACCGGGCGCGCGTACGCGGCGAGCCGGGACAGCGACGCCTCGGGCAGCTCGGCGACGAACGGGTGTGCGCGGAGCACGTCGAGTGTGGTCATGGTCGCCGCCCTTCCGACCCGGGTCCGGATCCGCCACGTCCATGTCACCCCGTCGGGAACCGGCGCGGCAGGGCCGTTGGTCCCGGATCGTGCGGGAGATCGCCCCTGCCCGGCCGTCCGGACGCGTCCCACGCTGGACGTGGGACGGTGCGCCGGCGGGGCGCGCCACGGCAGGACTCGGAGGGCCGCGGTGGCCGGGGGCGTACGCACGATGACGGAACTCGCCACGGCGCCGGCGCCGGCGGGCGGCCTGACCTCGGCGGAGGCCGCCGCGCGGCTGCGGGCGGACGGCCCGAACGCGGCGGCCGCGCCGCACCGCCGGCACCTCGTCACCCGGGTGTTGCGCCAGCTCACCGACCCTCTCGTCGCGCTGCTGCTGGCGGCCGCCGTGGTCACGACGGTGCTGCGCGACTACCCGGACACCGCCGTGATCCTGCTGGTCGTGCTGGTCAACACCGCGATCGGCGTGGTCCAGGAGGTCCGCGCCGACCGGGCCATCGCCGCCCTCGACCAGCTCGCGGCGCCGACCGCCCGGGTGGTCCGGGACGGCCGGGACCTGGTCCTGCCCGCCGCCGAGGTGGTCGTCGGGGACCTGGTCCGGGTCGAGGCCGGGGACGTGGTCCCCGCCGACCTGCTGCTCACCGACGCCGCCCGGCTCGGCGTGGACGAGTCGGCGCTCACCGGCGAGTCGGTGCCGGTCAGCCGGGCGACGGGTGCGGAGGCGAGCGCGGGCACGGTGGTCACCACCGGCCGCGCCACCGGGACGGTGGTGCGCACCGGCGCCGCCAGCGCCCTGGGCCGGATCACCGCCCTGGTCGCCGCGACCCGGCCGGCCGCCACCCCGCTGCAGCGGCGGCTGGCCGCCCTCGGCCGGGTCCTGGGTCTGGCCGCCGTGGTCCTGTCCGGGCTGGTCTTCATCGTCGGGGTCCTGGGCGGCCGGCCCGTGGTCGACATGGCGGTCACCGCGGTGAGCCTGGTGGTGGCGGCGGTGCCGGAGTCGTTGCCCGCCGTGGTGACGCTCGCTCTCGCGCTCGGCGCCCGCCGGATGGCCGGCGCCCGGGCGATCCCCCGCCGGCTGCACGCGGTGGAGACGCTCGGCTCGGTCACCGTCATCGCGTCCGACAAGACCGGCACCCTCACCGAGGGGCGGATGGCCGTGCAGCACGCCGTCACCGCCGACGGCGCCGGCTACGGGATCACCGGGACGGGGTACGCGCCGCACGGTGCCGTGCACCGGCGGGGCGAGCCGGTGCCGGTACCGGACGAGCTGCGCCGGCTGGCGCGGGCGGGACTGCTGTGCAACGACGCCACCCTGGCCCCGCCCACCGACGAGCGGCCGGAGTGGGCGGCGGTCGGTGACCCGCTCGAAGCCGCGCTGGTGGCGTTCGCCGCCCGCTGCGGCCTCGAACCGGAGCGCACCAGGGCCGCCTGGCCACGGGGCGCCGAGGCTCCGTTCGACCAGGATCTGCGGCGGATGACCACGGTGCACCGCTCGTGCGACGGCCGGCACCTGGTGGTCTGCAAGGGCGCGCCGGAGAACGTGCTCGCCCGGCCGCTCGTCGACGCCACCGACGCGGACATCGCCGACCTGACCGCCGCCGCACACCGGCTCGCCGCCGAGGGGCTGCGGGTGCTCGCGGTCGCCTCCGCCATCGTCGACGCGCCGCCGGCCGACCCGGCCCGGCCGACCGGGCTGCTCCCGGCCGGGCTGGTCGCGGTCGGCGACCCGCTGCGCGCCGGGGCGGCCGACATCGCCGGCGACTTCGGCGCCGCCGGGGTGCGCCTCGTCCTCGTCACCGGCGACCACCCGGCCACCGCCGCCGCGATCGGCGGCCAGCTCGGGCTCTGGCGGGACGGCGACCCGCTCGCCCGCGGCGACGACGGCGGCCTGGCCGACGCGCACCCCGGCACCCGGGTGTACGCGCGGACACAGCCCGACCAGAAGCTGGACATCATCGCCGGGCTGCAGGCCCGCGGGCACGTGGTGGCGATGACCGGGGACGGCGTGAACGACGCCCCGGCGCTGCGCCGCGCCGACATCGGCGTGGCGATGGGCGGCGGCACCGAAGTGGCCCGGCAGGCCGCCGATCTGGTGCTCGTCGACGACGACCTGTCCACGGTGGCCGCCGCCATCGGCGAGGGCCGCCGGATCTACGACAACATCCGCCGGTTCCTGCGGTACGCCCTCTCCGGCGGCGTCGCCGAGATCGCGGTGATGCTGCTCGGGCCGCTGTTCGGGCTGGCCGTACCGCTGCTGCCGGCGCAGATCCTCTGGGTCAACCTGCTCACCCACGGCGTACCCGGGGTGGCGCTGGGCGCGGAGCCGGCCGAGCCGGGCACGTTGCGGCGGGCGCCCCGCTCGCCCTCGGAGTCGGTGCTCGGCGCCGGCCTCGGCCGCGACGTGCTGCTCACCGGCGCGCTGATCGGGACCGTCGTGCTCGGTGCCGGGGTGGCCGCCGCGTGGGCCGAGCGGCCGTGGCAGTCGGTGGTGTTCGTGGTCCTCGGCCTGGCACAGCTCGGTGTGGCGCTCGCGGTCCGCGCACCCCGCCCGGCCGGTGCGAGGCGCGGCAACCTGGCGCTGCCGCTCGCCGTGGCGGTCTCGGCGTCGCTCCAGGTCGCCGGGGTGCTGCTGCCGCCGCTGCGGGAGCTGCTCGGGACCGCACCGCTGGACGCCGTGGAGCTGCTGGCCTGCGCCGCCGTGAGCGTCCTGCCCGGGCTGGTCCTACGCCTGACCCGCCCGGACGGGACCAAGGACCCGGGTCTCGGGACGACCGCCTCTGACGGCCGCGCCGTGGGCGCGGCAGGCTGAGGGTGAAGGGAAGGAGAACGTCATGACGATCAACACCGGTGCCCCCGTCGTGGTGGGTGTGGACGGCTCCGCCGCCGCGCTGGACGCGGTCCGCGTCGCGGCCCGGGAGGCGGAGTACCGGCAGCGTCCGCTGCGGGTCGTGCACGCCTTCATCTGGCCGCTGACCGGCGCCCCGCTGACCCCGGTTCCCGGCGCCCCGGTCACCGCCGGACTGCGCAACCAGGCGGAGCGGTACGTCGCCGAGGCCGTCGACGAGGCCCGCAAGGTCTTCCCGGAGCTGCGCGTCGCGGGCGTGGTCGTCGACGGCGCGCCGACTCCGGTGCTGCTGGACGAGGCGCGGGAGGCCGCACTGATGGTGCTCGGCCACCGGGGCCTCGGCGGCTTCGCCGGCCTGCTGCTCGGATCGGTCACCGTGCAGGTGTCCGCCCGCGCCCAGTGCCCGGTGCTGGTGGTACGCGGTGAGCCGCGCACCGACGGCCCGGTCGTGGTGGGCGTCGACGGCTCCGAGCTGTCCACCGAGGCGATCGGCTTCGCGTTCGAGGAGGCGGCCCGCCGGGACGCCCCGCTGGTCGCGGTGCACGCCTGGCTCTACCCGACCCCGGTCGGCCCCGGTGACATCCTGCCCCTCGTCTACGACCTCGACGCGTTCGGCGCGGAGGAGGAGCGGCTCCTCGCCGAGTCGCTCGCCGGGTTCGCCGAGCGGTACCCGCAGGTTCCGGTGCGGCACCGCCTGGTGCGCGGCTCTCCCGGCCGGGTCCTCGTGGACGAGTCGAAGGGGGCCCAGTTGGTGGTGGTCGGCGCGCACGGGCACGGCGCCCTCGGCGGCCTGCTGCTCGGCTCGGTCAGCCACGCCGTGCTGCACCACGCGCACTGCCCGCTGGTCGTCGTGCGGCACCCCCGCAGCTCCTGACGACCGCACGGTGCCGCCGCGCCGGCCGCCTCGCGGCCGGCGCGGCGGTCGTTCCGGCGCGGCGCGCTCCGGGACCGGGTTCGGGACGAGGACCCGCCGGGAAAGGGACGAGGACCCGCCGGGAAACACCTACCGGTCGGGGGCAGCGCGCCGACAATGACCTGATCGAGTCCGGGAGGGAAGCAATGAACCGACCCGTCGTGGTGGGAGTGGACGGATCGCCGCCGAGCCTCGTGGCGGCGGAGCACGCCGCCCGCGCCGCCCTGCTGCGGTCGTGTCCGCTGCACCTGGTGCACGGCTATTTGCATCCGCTCGGCTACGGCATCCCGCTCAACCCGTACGAGCTGGGCGTTCCCGCTCCCAACGAGGAGGCCGGGAAGATGCTGGAGCAGACGGCGGCCGACCTCGCGGGCCGGTGGCCCGGCCTGGAGGTGGCGGTCCGCCAGGTCGCGGGTGGGCCGGGCGCGACACTGGTGGAGGAGTCGCGCCGGGCGGAGCTGGTCGTGGTGGGCAGCCGGGGCCACGGCGGTTTCGCCGGACTGCTGCTCGGCTCGGTCGGTACGCAGGTCGCCGCCCACGCCCACTGCCCGGTGCTGGTGGTCCGTCCCGCCGAGGAGCCGATCCCGGTCGACGGTCCGGTGCTGGTCGGCGTGGACGGGTCGGAGGCAGCCGAACTGGCCGTCGGGTACGCGGCCGAGGAGGCCGCCCGGCGGGGGGCCGAGCTGGTGGTCACGCACGTGGACCGCCCCGACGAGGAAGGCCCGGCGCAGACCGGGGACCTGGTCGAGACGGCGGCGGCGGCCGCTCGTGGCAGCCATCCGGGCCTGACCGTCACCGTTCGGCTGCTGCTGGCCGACAAGCCCGAACCGGCGCTGATCGAGGCGAGCAGCGGCGCCGCGCTGGTGGTCGTGGGGACCCGCGGACGGGGTGGCTTCGCAGGGATGCTGCTCGGTTCGGTCAGCCAGTCCCTGGTGCAGCACGCACACTGCCCGGTGCTGGTGGCGCACCCCTACGGCCAGGCCCGCTGAGCCGTCCCGGCCCGACGGGACAGCCGGGCCGGGACGGGGCTCAGGCGCCGCGCCGCAGGCCGCCGAGGAGGTCCTCGAAGTCCCCGGTGAGCGCGAACGGGTCGGCGGGGCCGGTGGACGGCACCCGCCGGTGCATCTGGTCGGCCAGTTCGGCGGCGGCCCGCTCGATGCGGCGCCGCAGGGCGCCGTCGGCGGTCCCACCGGACCAGTCCTCGGGAGCCGCGAAGACGGCCGTGGGCACGACGACCGCGTGCAGGTACGCGAACATCGGCCGCAGCGCGTGCTCCAGGGCGAGCGAGTGCCGCGCCGTGCCGCCGGTGGCGCCGGCCAGGACCGGACGGTCGGCGAGGGCGTCGGAGTCGACCAGGTCGAAGAACGACTTGAACAGCCCGTTGTACGACGCGTTGAAGATCGGCGTCACGGTGATCAGCCCGTCGGCGCCGGTCACCGTGTCCAGCACCTCCCGCAGCGCCGGCGACGGGAAGCCGGTGAGCAGGTGGTTGACGATGTCGTGGGCGTGCTCGCGCAGCTCGACGGGGCGTACGTCGACGGTGTCGCCCCGCCGGACCAGCTCGTCGCGGGTGGCGGCGGCGAGCTGGTCGGCGAGCAGCCGGGTCGACGACGGCTGGCGAAGGCCGGCCGAGACGACGGCGAGGGTGCGCTGTGTCATCGCGTCCCCTCGGGGGCACGCCCCGTCACGTCGTCGACGGCGTGGACGGTGCTGTCGGCGCCGCCGCCGGCGGCGGCCACCAGCGAGGCGTGGACGGGTGCCCCGGGCACGTGCGCCGGCCGCAGCGACTCGAACTCCTTGCGGAGCACCGGGACGACCTCCTCGCCGAGGATGTCGAGCTGCTCCAGGACGGTCTTCAGCGGCAACCCGGCGTGGTCGATGAGGAACAGCTGCCGCTGGTAGTCACCGACGTACTCCCGGAAGGTCAGCGTCCGGTCGATGACCTGCTGAGGGCTGCCGACGGTCAACGGGGTCTGCTCGGTGAACTCCTCCAGGGACGGCCCGTGCCCGTAGACCGGGGCGTTGTCGAAGTACGGGCGGAACTCACGGACCGCGTCCTGCGAGTTGCGCCGCATGAACACCTGCCCGCCCAGCCCGACGATGGCCTGGTCGGCGGAGCCGTGACCGTAGTGCTCGAAGCGCTGCCGGTACAGGCCGACCATCCGCTGGGTGTGCTCCTTCGGCCAGAAGATGTGGTTGGCGAAGAACCCGTCACCGTAGTACGCGGCCTGCTCGGCGATCTGCGGGCTGCGGATCGAGCCGTGCCAGACGAACGGCGGTACGCCGTCCAGCGGCCGGGGCGTCGAGGTGAACGACTGCAGCGGCGTGCGGAGCTTTCCGGACCAGTCGACCACGTCCTCGCGCCACAGCCGGCGCAGCAGGTCGTAGTTCTCGATGGTCAGCGGGATGCCGTTGCGGATGTCCTGCCCGAACCACGGGTACACCGGGCCGGTGTTGCCGCGCCCGAGCATCAGGTCCACCCGGCCGTCGGCCAGGTGCTGGAGCATCGCGTAGTCCTCGGCGATCTTCACCGGGTCGTTGGTGGTGATCAGCGTGGTGGCGGTGGACAGCAGCAGCCGAGACGTCCGGGCGGCGATGAAGCCCAGCATGGTGGTCGGCGACGACGGCACGAACGGCGGGTTGTGGTGCTCGCCGGTGGCGAAGACGTCCAGGCCGACCTCCTCGGCCTTCAGCGCGATCGTGACCATGGCCTTGATCCGCTCGCGCTCCGTCGGCTCCCGACCGGTGGTCGGATCGACCGTGACGTCACCGACCGTGAAGACTCCGAAGTGCATGACCCGCTCCCTGAGTGACCGCCGGGACCGCGGTGGCCCCGGACGACCCCCACAACATATTTGACGAGTCAACTATTCCGGTCGCATCGGCCGGCCGGGTGGCCCGGATCACGCCGTCGACCGGTCGGGGCGCTGCCGTCAGCCGCCCGCCACCGACGGGAGAACCTGCACCTCGGCGGCGTCACGCACCGGCGTGTCCAGGCCGCCGAGGTGCCGGCAGTCCTCCCCGTCGACGTAGACGTTGACGTAGCGGCGCAGCTCGCCGCGCTCGTCACGGATCCGCCGGCCCAGCCGGGGCCAGCCGTCGGCCACCTCGTCCAGGACGGCCCGCAGGGTGCCCGAGGTCGCGACCGTCAGCCGGCTCGCTCCGCCGGCCTCGCCGCGCAGCGGCCCGGGCAGCAGCACCGTCACCACGTCACACCTCCGCCGCGCGGACGCAGAGCACGTCGGGCAGGTGCGCGGCCACCAGGGACCACGAGTCGCCGGCGTCGCGGCTCGCGTAGACCTCGCCGGAGCGGGTGCCGAAGTAGACGCCACCGGACTCGGCGTCGTCGGCGCACATGGCGTCCCGCAGCACGGCCGGGAAGAACGGGCCCTCCGGCAGGCCGGCGCTCAGCGGCTCCCAGGTGGCGCCCGCGTCGCCGGACCGCCAGACGCGACACCGGCGGCCGGCCGGGAAGCGCTCGCTGTCGGCGGCGAGTGGGAAGGTGTAGACGCTGCCGGGCCGGCCCGGCAGGGTGACGATCGGGAAGCCGAAGTCACTGGGCAGGCCCTCGGCGATCGACGACCAGCTGCGCCCGTCGTCGTCCGAGCGGTAGACGCCGTGGTGGTTCTGCGCGTAGAGGCGGGCGGGATCGCCCGCGTCGCGGGTGACCTTGTGCACGCACTGACCGAACTCGGGCCACTCGTCGGGCAGGAAGTAGGCCCGGATGCCCGTGTTGCCGGGCGACCAGCTCGTGCCGGCGTCGGTCGAGTGGTAGACGCCGCCGGTGGACATGGCGACGGTGACCCGGTCGGTGTCAGCCGGATGCGGCAGCACGGTGTGCACCGCCTGGCCGCCGAAGCCGGCGCCCCACTGCTTCCGGTGCGGGTGGTCCCACAGGCCCCGCACCAGCTCGAAGGTCACCCCGCCGTCGTCGGACCGGAACAGCGCCGACGGCTCGGTGCCCGCCCACACCACGTCGGGCTGGTCGGCGCCGGCCGGGGTGAGCTGCCAGACCCGGCCCAGGCTGACCCCGGTGTCGGCCGGGAAGGCCACCGGCGCGTGCTCCGGCTCGCGCCAGGTGGCGCCGAGATCGTCGCTGGTCGCGACCGTCGGACCGAAGTGTGAGCTGGTCGTGCCGGCAAGCAGCCGCGGTGTGGCGCGGCGGGTGTCGATCGCGACCGCGTACACCCCGGTCATCGGGTGATGCGGCCCGGTGACCTCCCAGGTGCGCCGGCCGTCGGTGCTGGTGGCCAGGAAGAGGCCCTTGGCCGTCCCGATCGCGAGCAGTGTGGCCATCGACCGTCTCCGTCCCCTCGGCGATACGCGTCCCGTGATTATGGCCACACCCACCGACAGAACCCGACGGCCCGAGCTGGTCCTGGTGCTTCCGCCCCTGCCAGCACGAATGCGGGTGACCCGCCCGGTCAGTCCGGCGCCGGCCGGGCCGCGCGCCGGACGGCGGCCCGTGCCTGCTCCGCGTCGTCGGCGGCGAGCGCGAGCGCGGCCAGCCGTTCGCAGTCGGCGAGGGAGTGCGCGGCCAGCGCCGCCCGCACCGGTGCCAGCGCCCGCGGGGACATCGACAAGCTGCTCACGCCGAGACCGGTGAGCACCACCGCGAGCAGCGGATCGGCGGCCGCCTCCCCACAGACACCGACCGGCTTGCCGGCCGTCCGGCCGGCGGTCGCGCAGCCGGCGATCAGCTCCAGCAGTGCCGGCTGCCACGGATCGAGCAGGCCGGCGAGGTCGCCGCACTGCCGGTCGGCGGCGAAGGCGTACTGGCTCAGGTCGTTGGTGCCCACGCTGAGGAAGTCGATCTCGTCGAGCAGCCGCCGGGCGCGCAGCGCCGCCGCCGGCACCTCCACCATCACGCCCACGGTGTCCAGGCCGGCGCCGCGCGCTATCTCGGCGAACTCGCCGGCCTCCGCGGCGGTCGCCACCATCGGCGCCATCGCCCGGACCTCGGCGCCGGTCCGCTGGGCCGCCAGCTCGATCGCGTGCAGCTGGGTCCGGAGCACCTCGGGCCGGCGTCGGGCGATCCGCAGGCCCCGCACGCCGAGGGCCGGGTTGGGCTCGCCGGCCTGGTCGAGGAAGGGCAGCGGCTTGTCGGCGCCCGCGTCCAGCGTCCGGATCACCACCGGGCGGCCGTCCACCGCCGCGAAGACCTCCGCGTACGCCCGGCTCTGCTCCTCGATGCCGGGCGCCGTGTTCCGGCCCAGGAACAGCAGCTCGGTGCGGAAGAGCCCGATCCCCTCCGCCCCGGCCGCCTCCTCCCCGCGCAGCTCGGCCGCGGAGCCGATGTTGAGCAGGAGCCTCACCTCGTGCCCGTCCGCGGTGCGGCCCGGTCCCCGGCTCCGGCCGGCCCGCCGGCTCCGGGCCGCCACCGCCGCCCGGGTGGCGGCGACGACGGCCTCGTCGGCGTCGGTGAGCACCTCGCCGGAAGCGCCGTCCACCCGGACCACCGTTCCGTCGGGAACGGCCAGCGTCCCGGCGCAGGACACCACGGCGGGCAGACCGAGGGACCGGGCCAGGATCGCGGTGTGGCTGGTCGGGCCGCCCAGCTCGGTCACCAGGGCGAGCACCAGCTCGGGATCCAGGTCGGCGGTGTCGGCCGGGGCGAGGTCGCGCGCGGCCAGCACGTACGGGTATCCCGGGGTCGGGACGCCCGGCATCGGCCGCCCGAGGCTCGCGGCGACGGCGCGGTCCCGGATGTCGTCGAGGTCGGTGACCCGTTCGGCGAGGTGACCGCCGGCGGCCTGGAACGCCCGACGATGTTCGGCGAAGGCGTCGGCGATCGCGTGCGGGGCGTCCCGACCGGCCCGGACGGCCTCGGCGATCGTGTCGTGGAGGAGCGGGTCCTCGGCGATCATCGCCTGGGCCCGGAGGATCGCGGCCGCCTCCGGCCGCCCCGCCGAGTCCGCGCGCCGGCGCAGTTCGGTGCCGACTGCGGAGAGGGCCGCGGCGGCGCGGGTCAGTTCCGCCTCGACGTCGGCGACGGCGGCCGGTTCCGGCAGCCGGGGCGCGGGAGCCACCCGCAGCAGCGGACCGGCGGCCAGGCCGGGACTGACCCCGATGCCGGTCAGCCGCTCAGGCATCGGCCGGCTCCTCGTCCAGGTTGCGCCGCAGCAGGTCGGCGAGGGCCTCCAGTGCGGCCTCGGCCCCGTCGCCCTCGGCCGACAGGATCACCTCGGTGCCGTGGGTGGCCCCGAGGGACAGGACGGAGAGCATGCTGCGGGCGGGGACCGGCCGGCCGCCCGGCAGCCGGACGCTGACCGCGACGGGCTGGGCGGTGGCGGCCTCGACGAAGAGGGCGGCGGGGCGGGCGTGCAGCCCGCTGGTCGACCCGACGGCGACGATACGTTCGGGCATGACGACTCCTCAGGTGGTGGATCCACGGATCCGAGCCGGTCAGGGCTCGACGGTGACTTTGATGCCGGCGCCCCGGGAGACGATGTCGAACGCGTCGAGGGCCCGCTCCAGCGGCAGCCGGTCGGTGATCAGGTCCGCGACCGGCACCGCACCACTGGCGATGAGCTGCAGTGCGGCCTTGTTGTGCGCGGGGCTGGAGCCGTTGGCGCCGACGATGGTGAGCTCGCGGTAGTGCACCAGGTTGGCGTCGACGGCGATGACCGGCCGGTCCTTGGGCAGGCCGCCGAAGAAGCTGATCCGGCCCTGGCGGCCGACCATCTGCAGCGCCTGCTCCTGTGCGGCGCCGGAGGCGGCCGCGGTGATGACGACGTCGGCTCCGGCGCCGTCGGTCGCCTTGAGGACCGCGTCGACCGGGTCGTTCTCCGCCGCGCAGACCGTGGCGTCCGGCGCGACGAGCGCCGCCGCCAGGTCCAGCCGGTCCCGGTTGAGGTCGACCAGGGTGACCCGGGCGGCGCCGCGCGCCCGGGCGAGCCGTACGTGCAGGCAGCCGATCGGGCCGGAGCCGATGACCACGACGTCGTCGCCCGCCCCGACCCGGGCGAGTTCCTGGCCGTTGAGGACGCACGCCAACGGCTCCGCCACCGACGCCTCGGCGAAGCTGACCCCGTCCGGGATGCGGTTGAGGCCGTCGACGGCGAGCACCTTGGCCGGCACGACCATGTACTGGGCGAAGCCGCCCTCGTAGTGGTAGCCGATCGACTCCTGGTTGGGGCAGACCGTCATCCGGCCGCGGCGGCACTGGTCGCACCGCCCGCACGGGATCGCCGCGATGACCTGGACCCGGTCGCCGGGCCGCCAGTCGGTCACGTCGGCTCCGATGTCGACGATCTCGCCGGCGATCTCGTGGCCCATCACCCGGGGCGGGTCGATGTGGTGGTGACCGAACCGCCAGATCTTCACGTCGGTGCCGCAGGTGGAGCAGTTCCGTACCCGGATCCTGACCTCGCCCGGTCCCGGCGTCGGTTCGGCCGCGTCCTCGACCCGCACGTCACCGGGAGCGTGGAAGCGGACAACCTTCATCAGTCAGTCTCCTCATCGACGGGCTTGAGCAGCCGGAGAACCTCGTCGGCGTCGGTCGCCGCCCGCAGCGCGCGGGCTCGCTCGGGGTTCAGCAGGATCTCGGCCAGCTGGGCGAGCAGGGCCACGTGACCGTCGCCGCGGGCGGCGATCGCCACGCAGAGCACGACCTGCTCGCCACCCCAGTCCACGCCGGCCGGGAAGCGGAGCACCGCGAGCGCGTCCCGGCGGACGGCGTCCTTGCCGGCGAGGGTGCCGTGCGGGATGGCCACTCCCTCGCCCACGTACGTCGACACCGCGCGTTCCCGCGCCAGCATCGTCTCGACGTACGCGGGATCGACGGCACCGGTCTCGACCAGCACCGCGCCGCTGCGCCGGATCGCGTCCTCCCGGTCGGCGGCGGTCTCGCGGAGCCGGATCGCCCGTCGGTCGAGCAGCGCGGCGAGCCGTCCGGTCGTCACCTCAGCCATCGACCGCACCGCCGTTCTTCACCGCGGCGACGACCTTTGCCACCGCCGGGTCGCCGACGAACACCTGGAACGGCACGACGACCTTCTCGGGGGCGACAGCCCGGGCGCGGGCGGCGAGTCCGGTGTGGACGACGACCACGTCGGCGTCGGCGGGGATGTGCTCGACCGGGGTGTGCTCCACCGCCACCGAGTGCTTGCCGAGCTGCTTCCGGAGCTGGCTGGCGAGCATCACGCTGCTGCCCATGCCGGCGTCGCAGGCGACGACGATCTTGCGGATGTCGCTTCCCTGGATGGTGGTCATGTCGCTCAGGCCTCCGAAGCTGCGGTGGGGGTACTGGTTCCGGCGGTCTGCCGCGGCAGGGGCGCCCCGTGGGCGGTCGCCGGCGTGGGTTCCGCGTCGTCGCCGCCCGCCTGGTCGTCCGGCTGGTCGTCCTTGAGCCGGCCGAAGCCGAGCAGCGCGGACGCCACGACGAACGAGACCGCCGCGGCGATGAGGACACCGAGGAAGACGCCGAACCAGCCACCCCGCGGCGTGACGGCCGCGTAGGCGAAGATGCTGCCCGGCGACGGGGTGGCGACCAGACCGGCGCCGGTGATCATGAAGGTGCCGACGCCGGCCGCCCCTCCGGCGATCATGGCGAGGATGAGCCGCGGCTTCATCAGCACGTACGGGAAGTAGATCTCGTGGATACCACCGAGGAACTGGATGATGATCGCGGCCGGCACGGTGGGGCGCAGCGTGCGGGGCCCGAAGAACAGGAAGGCCAGCAGCAGCCCGAGCCCGGGACCGGGGTTGGACTCGATCATGAAGAGGATCGACTTGCCGGTCTCCGCCGCCTGCGCGACGCCCAACGGGCCGAGCACGCCGTGGTTGATCGCGTTGTTGAGGAAGAGCACCTTCGCCGGCTCGACCAGGACCGAGGCGACGGGGAGCAGGTTGTTCGAGACCAGCCAGTCGACACCGTCACCGGCGAGGTCGGTGAACCACCGGACGACCGGACCGATGACCCAGACGCCGACCAGCGCCATGCCACCGCCGATGATGCCGGCGGAGAAGTTGTTGACCAGCATCTCGAAGCCGGCCCGGACGCGGTCCTCGACGGCCTCGTCGAAGAGCTTCAGCAGGTATGCGGTCAGCGGGCCGATCAGCATGGCGCCGAGGAACATCGGCACCTCACTGCCGACCACGATGCCCATCGTGGCGACGGCGCCGACGACCGCTCCGCGCTGGCCGTGCACCAGCCGGCCCCCGGTGTAGCCGATCAGCACCGGAAGCAGGACCGTGATCATCGGCCCGACGAGCTCGGCGAGGGTTTCGTTGGGGATCCAGCCGGTGGGGATGAACAGCGCGGTGATCAGGCCCCAGGCGATGAACGCACCGATGTTGGGCATGACCATCCCGGCCAGGTGACCGCCGACCCGCTGGATCCGGGCCTTGATGCCGGTCCCCGTGACGGCGGGGGTGTAATCCGTGGCCATGGGTGGCCTCCTGTTCGACTGCCGGCCGCCGGGCCGGTGCGGGTGGTGGGGGTGGGTCGGGTCAGTCAGTCCCTTGTGAGCAGGTGCCGGACCAGGTCCGGCCGATGGTGGATGTGGACGTGGTCGCGGCGCAGGTCGCCGGGTCCGGGCATCCGGCTGCCCGGCAGGCTGACCGCCGCCGCGCCCCAGGCGAGTCCCTCGGCGAGCGCCTCCCCGCCGGTGGCGCCACCGGCCAGGAAGCCGGCGAGCAGGGCGTCTCCGGCGCCGACGTTGCTGCGCCGCTCGGCGACGGGTGCGGTTCCGGTGACGACGCCGTCGCCGTCGACCAGGACCGCGCCGTCCGCGCCCAGGCTGGCCACCACGGCCCGGGCGCCCAACGCGCGTAGGTGCTGGGCGGCGGCGACGACGTCCTGGATCGAGTCGACCGCCCGCCCGGTGGCCTGGGCGAGCTCCTCCCGGTTGGGCTTGAGCAGCCATGCTCCCGCGGCCGCCGCGGCGACCAGCGCCGGGCCGCTGGTGTCGACCGCCAGCCGGACTCCCGCGTCGAGCAGCCGGCGGCACAGCTTGCCGAACTCGTCGACCGCCAGGGACGGCGGGTTGCTGCCGCACACCACAACCCAGTCGGCCGAGCCGGCGGCGGACAGCACCAGCTCGGTCACCGCCTCCAGCTCGGCGCCGGAGAGCGCCGGACCCGGTTCGTTGATCTTCGTGATCGTGCCGTCCGGCTCGGCGAGGGTGATGTTGGACCTGGTCCGTCCGGCGATCGGCACGGCGACCATGGGTACGCCCTCCGCTGCCAGCAGCCGGACCAGTTGCTCCCCCTCCGGGCCGCCGCACGGGATGACGGCCCGCGACGGCACGTCGTTGGCGAGCAGCGCCCGCGCGACGTTGACTCCCTTGCCGCCGGGGTCGAGGTGCGCGGGTGCCGCCCGCAGCACCGCTCCGCGCACGAGCGATTCGACGGCGACGGCCCGGTCCAGGCTCGGGTTGAGGGTGACGGTGAGGATCATGCCCGGATCACCTCCGGGCCGGCGTGCCGCAGCGCACCGGCGGCGGCGGTGCTCAACCCGGTGTCGGTGATGACCACGTCGACATCGGCGAGCCGGCCGAACCGTGCGAGGTAGTCGTTGCCGAACTTCGTGTGGTCGGCCAGCAGCACGGTACGCCGGGCCGCGGCGATCATCGCCCGCTTGACGGCCGCCTCGGCGGGATCCGGCGTGGTGAGTCCACGCTCGACCGAGCAGCCGTTGGTCGCCATGAACGCCACGTCGACGTACATCTGGGACAGCGCCTGCAGGGCCCAGTCGTCCACCGTCGCCATCGTCCGGCCCCGAACCCGACCGCCGAGCATGATCACGTTGAGATTGGGCCGGGCGGCCAGCAAAGTCGCCAGCGGCGGGGCGTTGACGATCACCGTCAGCTCGCGCTCCGTGTTCAGCGCCTGGGCCAGCCGCCCGGTGGTCGTGCCCGCGTCGATGATGACGGCTCCCTCGTCCGGGACTTCGGCGAGGGCCGCCTTGGCGATGCGTTCCTTCTCCGCGGTCAGCACCGCGTCCCGAGCGGCGAGTGCCGGCTCGAAACCCAGCCGCTCGACCGGGATCGCACCCCCGTGCACGCGGCGCAGCACCCCCGCGCGCTCCAACGCGGTCAGGTCCCGCCGGATGGTCTCGCTGGTCACCGCCAGTTCCTCGGCCAGGACCATCACATCGACGCGCCCCTGGGCCCGGGCCCTGCGGAGGATCTCCTGTTGCCGTTCCTCGGCGTACATCGCTTGGTTTCACCGCCGTTTCGATGTGGCTTCCTCTTTGTTTACGCCCGAGTGTGTGGGAGGTCAAGAGGTCAGCACTGGCAATCTGCCGCCACCGCGCCCCGGGATGGGCGACGACCACGACCTGGGCCAGGGCCGCCCTGGTCAGGATCAGACCGGCGAGGGGCCGCAGCACGTCCGGATGGAGAAAGGTCAGCGCCGGCGTGGGCGAGAACCGGCGTCCGGGTGCCGATCTGCGGGCGGCGTGCCGGCGCGACCGCGTCGTGCACGGACGGTCAGCAGCGGCCGTCCCGGATGCGCAGCGCGGTGCCCGACGGCGCGGAATCCGCCAGCAGCCGGAGCGCCCGGTACAGGCTCGACTTGCCGGTGCCGTTCGGCCCCGTCGCCACCGTCCGGCGGCCCAGCGCTCACCAGTACGTGTTGAGCTCCCGGATCAGGTTCCAGGTCGCCCCGCCCTCGGGCTTCTGGTAGAAGTCCACCGCGACGTAGTTGGGCTTGCGCCGGGCCGACGGGCCGCAGATCCGCTGCACGCGGTCCCGCAGCTTCGCCCCGTTGTCGGCGGCCGCCGCCCACTCGGTGGGGATGTCGCGGTAGTGGTTCATCACGTGCAGCCGGCGGAAACCCGGCTCCTCCTTCGCCAGCGGCACCCCGGCCCAGCGGCTGTGGCAGTCCAGCGCGCCCCCGCCGGTGCCGACGGACCAGTAGTTCTCGGCGGTCCAGTCCCGGTCGTACATCACGCCGAACGCTTCCCGCCCCGGCCGCTGAGAGAAGATGAGCAGCCGCTGGTTGCTCGCCCGCAGCTCGGACAGGCGGGGCCACCCGTGGTCGCGGACGCCGGACCGGTCGGGGCGGAAGAGCAGCGCGTCCAGCCCGGCGACCCGTCCGACGGCGGCACGTAGCTCGTCCACGCCGGTGTAGTCCTCGAGGAAGAGAGTGACCACCGCGTCCCGGTCGGCGGCGAGGAAGACCACCACGTCACGCAGCCCGTCACTCAGCGTCCGCTCGTTGCCCCAGCAGCTGCCGTGGCACATCCGCACGTCGCCCCGGTACGGGTGCACGTCCAGTTGCAGGCCGCGGACGCCGTGGCCGAGCTGGTCGCGCAGCCGGTACGACTGGTTCGGAAACCGCCCCCAGAAGCCCTCGTCGGTGTTGGCCATCGCGTTGTGCGCGACCAGGAACGTGACCTGGTCCAGGCGCGGGTCGGCGGGCAGGGCGCGGCGCGGCAGGGTCAGGTCGGTGAGGTACCACTCGGCGCCCGTCCCGCCGTCGGCGCTCATCACCAGGTCCCGTCCGTTCGTCGGCACCGCGTCGCGCACGCGCAGGTGGCGGCCACCGGCCGGGTCGGTGATCCGGTACCGCTCCCCGCCCAGCGTCTGGAACCGCCAGTCGGTCAGCCCGTCGGCGCAGCGGCGCAGGAGGACCCGGGCGAGGTCGCCGGCGTGTTCCCGGCCGAGGCAGTACGCCGGATCGCTGGCGGCCTCGATCCGGTAGCCGGCACCGCTCGGCCGCAGGCGCCACTGCTGGGCTCCGGTCCCGTTGTACGTCCACTCCTGGATCTTCCGCCCGTCCTGCAGCACGCCGCCGTCGACGTCGACCATGCGTCCGTTCGGCACACTCTGGATGGTGAGCGGCCCGGTGGTGTGCGGGTCGTCCGACGCCGCCCGTGCCCCTCCAGGCACCGGGAACAGCGCGGTGGCGGCCACCCCTCCCATTAGCAGACCAGCCAGAATCCGGTGCATGCGCCCTCCCGGTGGGCCGACCGCCGCAACGGTTCCGGCGCCGCTCCACGACCAGCCATCGATCGATGGGAGTATATCAATCAGTTGTTCGCTGGCGGGCTGCGGGGGCGCCCCCGCCGGTGTCAGGCGCCGGCGACCAGGCCGCGCAGCGTCACCAGGCCGGGCACCGGCACGCGGCCCAACTCGGCACCGGTGGCCGGATCGTGCCAGCTGACGGAATCGGTCTGGCCCACGTACAGCCGCCGGCCGTCCGGGCTCGGCACGAGACCGGTGACCGGCTCGCGAACCTGCCATCCACCGGTCGGCCCGAGGTCGGCCAGGCCCATGGTCCGCACCGTCGTACCCACGCCGACGAAGAGGCGAGCACGGTCGGCGGCGGCGTAAGCCGTCCCGATGCCGCTGGGCAGCCGGACCGTTCGCCGTACGGTCAGGTCCTGGGTCGAGATCTCCGCCGCCGCACCGGACGTGGCGTCGACGACGACGAGCCGGCCTCCGTCCGGGGTGATCGCGATGGCGTGACCGCTCCCGGGCGCCGCACCGAACGGGTTCGGCAGATCGACGCAGAACGCCCACCGCCCGGTGAGATGCAACGTGTGGACGAACGCGTGCACGTTGCCCGGCCGACCGCTGACCAGGTCCCGGGTGTGCCGGTGGCCGGGCTGGTGGGTGTAGAGCGTGTAGAGGGTCGACCGGTCCGGCGCCATCACCGCCTGGCGTCCCTCACCCCGCATCTCCTCCTCCGCGCCGACCGGGACCGGCCCCTTGTCTCGCGTGAAGAGCGGACCGGGCTGCGTGGTGGCGAGGTCGACGACGCGGACCCGGTAGCGGTCCGGCGACGTCGGCGGAAGCCACTCCAGGACGAACAGCCCGGTGAGATCCTCGGTGAAGGTCTCCGGGACGTAGTTGCCGGGGAGTTCCAGTCGCCGAGGGAGCCCGTTCCCGTCGACAATCATCAGTGGGGTGGCGATCCGCCCCTCCGGGCGCCCGTCGGTCACGTTCACGGCGTCCGACGTCAGCGCGACCGTCGTACCGCTGGCCGAGACCGCCTGCGGCAGCCAGCGTCCGGGCAGCGTGATCCGCGCGGAGGTCCGGCCCGTGGCGGTGTCGACCCGCCAGAAGGCGGTGTCACCGCCGTCGGGTGCGGTCGCGTGGATGACCGACCCGTCGGCGGCGGGAAGCGAGCCCGGAAAGCTCTGCCGCTCGTCACCGCGCAGCAGCCCGAGCCCGTCCGCGATGTCGACGACCAGCGCATCCGGAATCGGGACGTTCGCCGCCGGGGTCTGCCGGCGGGTTCGCTCGCAGCCGACAACCGTGGCGGTGCCGGTGGCCACGAGCAGGGTCAGGACGGTACGCCGCGAGATCGTCGTCTTTGCCATCATGCCCGGGTGACACCGGCGGCGGCGCCGAGGTTCCGGTCGGCCAGGTGGAACCCGATCGCGCCGGGCGGTGTCATGAGGTCGTCCCCACCGGAGGTTTCCACTGGACGACGAGGATCTCGTCACCCGCGCCCGGGCAGGTGACCTGGAGGCGTACGAACTCCTGGTCGCCCGGCACACCGCGTCCGCGTACCGGACCGCGGTGCTCCTCGGCGCGGGCGCGGATGCCGAGGACACCATCCAGGAGGCGTTCGTGAAGGCGTTCCGCAGCCTCTCCCGCTACCGGGGCGAGTCCTCCTTCCGCTCCTGGCTGCTGGCCATCGTCGCCAACGAGACCCGCAACCTGCACCGGTCGCGCATCCGCCGGGACGGGCTCGCCCTCCGCGCCGCGACGAGCAACCCGGCACCGGAGGTCACCGGGGACGTCGCCGTCGACACCGTCCTGGCTGCGGAACGCCGCGCCACGCTGGTCCAGGCGTTACGCCGGCTGCCGGTGAAGGACCGCGAGGTCATCGCCTGCCGGTTCTTCCTCGATCTCAACGAGGAGGAGACCGGTACTGTGCTGGGCTGGCCCCGGGGCACGGTGAAGTCGCGGATGTCGCGGGCCCTGAAGAAACTCCGCAGCCTGCTCGACCTCGCCGAGGTCCGCAATGGATGACCTCGAGAAGGAGCTGCGCGACCTTTCCGGCTGGCTGGAGACACCTGACCCGCCCGAGGTGGCCGCCCGGGTACGCGCGCGGCTCGCCGCGCCAGCGGCCCGCCGGCGCCGGTGGCGCTACTGTCTGGCCGCCGCGCTCGCCGCCCTGCTCGCCATGGCGCTGCCCCCGGGGCGGGCCGCCGTCGCCGACGCCGTGGCGGAGCTGCTGAGGTTCGCCGGGGTCGCCGTCGCCACGTCTCCCGGACGGGCGCTTCCCACCACGACGTCCGTGCCGTTGCCGTCGCAGCGGCCCGCCGCCCTGACCGAGGCGCAGGACAAGGTCCGCTTCCCGATCCGCCTGCCGGCGAAGCTGGGCCCGCCCGAGCAGGTGCTGGTGGCTGATCGCGACGACACGGGGAGGTACCGGGTCGCGACCCTGCTCTATCGCGGCGGCACGCTGCGGATCGACGCGTTCGACGGTCGTCTCGACCCGGTCTTCCAGAAGCAGGCCGGCGGACCAGGGGTGGACTGGGTCCAGGTCGGTGACGGCAGCGCCGTCTGGGTCGGCGGGCCGCACGAACTGGTGTACGTGGATCGCAACGGCACGCCGCGCGTGGAGACCGCCCGGCTCGCCGCCTCGACCCTCATCTGGGAGACCGACGGGGTGAGCTACCGCCTCGAGGGCGACCTCACCAAGCTGGCGGCGATCGAGATCGCCACCTCGCTGGGGTGAGCGAAGCACCCGGCCTGGCGACGGTCTCAGGAGAACAGCGCGCTGTAGCCGTTCAGCGCGGGCTGGCCGCCGAGGTGGGCGTAGAGCACGGTCGAGTCGCGACCGATCTCGCCGGTACTGACCAGGTCGACGAGGCCGGCCATCGACTTCCCCTCGTACACCGGGTCGGTGATCATCCCCTCCGTCCGCGCGGCCGTGCGCATGGCGTCCAGGGTGCGCTCGTCCGGGATGCCGTACGTGCCGCCGTGGTAGCGCTCGTCGAGGACGATCTCGTCGTCCGCGAGGGGGCGGTCGAGCCCGATGAGGGCGGCCGTGTCGCGGGCGATCCGGGCCACCTGGTCCCAGGTCTCCTTCGGCTTGGCGGAGCCGTCCACGCCGACGACCCGGCGGGGCCGGCCGCCCGCGGCCTGCAGGGCGGCGAAGCCGGCGACCATGCCGGCCTGGGTGCTCCCGGTCACCGAGCAGACGACGATCGTGTCGAAGAAGACGCCCAGCTCGCGTTCCTGCTCGGCCACCTCGTACGCCCACCGGGCGAAGCCGAGGCCGCCGAGCCGGTGGTCGGAGCCGCCGGCCGGGATCGCGTACGGCTTGCCGCCGGCCTCCTCGATCTCGCGGAGCGCCCGCTGCCAGCTCTCCTTGACGCCGATGCCGAAGCCCGCCCGGACCAGGCGGACGTCCGCGCCGGCCAGCCGGGACAGCAGAATGTTGCCGACCTTGTCGTAGCCGGCGTCCGGCCAGTCCACCCAGCTCTCCTGCACGAGGACGCAGCGCAGGCCGACCCGGGCCGCCACCGCCGCGACCTGCCGGGTGTGGTTGGACTGCACGCCGCCGATCGACACCAGCGTGTCGCAGCCCTGCGCGAGCGCGTCGGCGACCAGGTACTCCAGCTTGCGGGTCTTGTTGCCGCCGAACGCGATGCCGGAGTTGCAGTCCTCCCGCTTCGCCCACACCGACGCGCCGCCGAGGTGCGCGGTGAGCCGCTCCAGCGGGTGCACCGGGGAGGCGCCGAAGAGCAGGGGGTACCGGGCGAAGGTGTCGAGTGCGGGGGTCATGGCATCTCCTGGGGAGGCTCGTGGGGTGCCTGGACGGCTTCGTCCGCGAGATCGGCCTGAAGGATCTCGTCGAGGCTGGACCAGATGGTGGCGGTGATGTCGGCGGCGGCTTCGGGGTCGCCGGACGCGCACGCCCGGATCAGCTCCTCGTGCCGGCGTACCGATCCCTCCCCGGGCAGGGTCGCGAACCGTTGCCGTTCGAGCCGTCGGATGAGCGGGGTGTAACGGTCGATCGTCGCGGCGACCGCCCGGTTGCCGCAGGCGGCCACCAGCACGTCGTGCAGGGTGTCGTCGGCGCGCAGCGCGCGCTCCACGTCGCCCCTCCGCACGGCGCCGGCGAACTCGGCGTTGGCCGCGCGCATGGTGGCGAGGTCATCGCCGCTCAGCCGGGGAACGGCCGACCGGGCCGCCAGCTCGTGCATGGTCCGCACGACCACCAGGGCGTCGCGGACGTCGCGCAGGATGAGCGGCGTCACCCGGGTGTGGCTCTGCGGCTTGGACTCGACCAGCCCTTCGTCGGCGAGCCGCGCGAGCGCGTCGCGGACCGGCGCCCGGGAGAAACCCAGCCGTTCGGCGAGGTCGAGGTCGCGGACGACCTGGCCGGGCGCGAGCGTCCCGGCGACGATCGCCGTCTTGATGGCGACGTACGCCTGGTCGCGCAGGAGCGTCCGGCCCACCGGCTTGAGATCCACAACTGATATGTTAGATGTCAATTTCGATTCGGGGAACCCCGCCGGGACTCTTGTTCGCACCGATGCAACCGCCGCTACCGGCCGGGCGTCAGTGGGGGTGTCACGCCGGCCGCCCGCGGGGCCGGGTCGACGGGCCGAGAGGGGAGGGGATCCGATGCCGGAGGTTGACACCGCCGCCACCACGGCGGAGGACCCGCAGAGCTCGTTCGACGCGTTCTACCGCGCGACCCGGCAGCGGCTCTTCGAGTTCCTCTACGCCCTGACCGGAAACGCCGCCGAGGCCCAGGACGTGCTGCACGAGGCGTACGCCCGGGCCTGGCAACGCTGGTCGACGGTGCGGGAGTACGACGCCCCCGAGGCATGGATGCGCACCGTGGCCCGGCGGATCGCGGTGAGCCGGTGGCGGCGGGCCCGCAACGCCGTCTTCGCCCACCGGCGGGCCGGCCCCCCGACGACCTGCCGGGACCCAACCCGGACAGTGTCGCGCTCGTCACCGCGCTCGCCCGGCTCCCGGTCGAGCAACGCACCGCCATCGTGCTGCACCACCTCTGCGACCTGCCGGTCTCGGCCGTCGCCCGGGAGACGGGGGCACCCGAGGGCACCGTGAAGGCCCGGCTCGCGCGCGGTCGCCGCGCGCTCGCCGGGCTGCTCGGCATCGACCTTGAGGAGGAGAGCCGTGTCTGATCAGCTCGATACGCTCTTCGCCGGGATGCGCGGCGCCCGGCCCCCGGCCGACTTCGCCGCCGCCGAGCAGGTGCGCCGGCGCGGCCGGCAGCGCACCCGGCGCACGGCGCTCGCGGCGGGGGCCGGTGTCCTGGCCGTCACCACCGCGGCCGCCGGCCTCGGCGCGACCGCGTGGCCGTCCCGGCCCGACGGCGTCGCGCCCCCGGGCGACCCGACCCCGACCGCCACCGTGCCGGCCCCGACGCCGCCCACCCCGACGCCGTCGCCGTCCCGGCCGGGGCCCACCGGGGACGCTGCCGGGCCACTTCAGCCCGACGACCTCGGTCCGGGCACCTGGCGCCCGTTCGAGGCGGAGCAGATCCAGAACCCGGACATGTGGTTCTGGGGATTCTGGGACGGCATCTGCGCGGCGTACCGGTCGAACCAGTTCCCCTCACTGCCGCACCAGGACTCCGTCGAGACGGTCGCCTACCGGTCGGGCGACGGCGACGCCGCCACCAGCGCCTTCCAGATCGTGGAGCGGTACGAGACCGGCTGGGGAGACGAGAACCTGGACGACGTCCGCGCCGCCGTCGACCGGTGCGGGGAGGCCGCCCCGGACGGGCCGGCCATCCGGGTCACCGTCGTCGACACGGGCATCGCCGGCGACGAGTCGCTGCTCCTCAAGCAGGAACAGACTCCGGCGGACAGCACGGAGCCACAGATCGACCACATCGCCGTCGTCCGCGTCGGGGACGTCGTGACCACGGTCCGGGCGTACCCGTCGGACCCGGCCCGCGTGCGCGACCTCGCCGAACGGGCCGCCGCCCGACTCGGCTGAGGGTGCCCTCCCGGCGTCGCCGGGCCGGCGGATCACCCTTGGACGCGAGCCGCCGGCCGGAGCAGCCGCCGGAAGTCCTTCGGCAGTTCCGCGACCAGGTCGTCGCGCTCGTCGGCGCCGACCGCCTCGCAGACGGTGGTCAGCACGGCCCGGGCACCCGTCTCGGCCCGCTCGTCGTCCAGTCCCGAGCGGTCCTTGACCTCCTCGAGGAACTGGACCAGATCGAGCGGTTCGGGGAAGTCCACCTCCTTGCGCAGGTGCCCCTGGAACTCCTCGGGGAGCTGCGCGGCCAGGTCGTGGGCCACGTCGCCGCTGACCCGCGCCGTCAACGTCTTCAGGGTGGCGCGGGTGACCGTCGCCGCCCCGGGGAGCGGCAGTCCGGAGCGCTCCGCCACCGCGTTGAGGAACTCCGTACTGTCCACCGGGTCTCTCCTTCCGAGGGCCCGTCGCCGACTGTTGGAAGGGCGATTGGGCGGCGGCGCACCGCCTGGCGCACGGGTCGCGTTCCCGTTGCCGCAGTGGGCAAACGGGGCGCACGGAAGCCCGGTGAGCGATCCTCCGACGGCTCGCCCGCCCGGCCGCCGTTCTTTGAACCGGCCCTCGGGCGGGCAGTACCACGCAGACCGGACACGGCGGCACGATCGACGCCGGCCGCAGCATGCCGAGCCGATCAGCATCGCGGACTGGACCGGCCCGGACGGCGACCCCGGGTTGACTCCGTCACTACCGTGGTCCGGCCTGGCGGGGCCGGCACGGTCCGTCGTGGCCGTCGCGCCGCCGGCAGCGACCGGCACCGTCGATCCGGGCGTCACACCAGACGCGGGTACGCAGGAACTGCCGGTCCTCCTCGCTGAGCGTGGTCTCGCCGAAGTCGATCGCGCTGACGTGATCTAGCGAGTCGCGCAGTGCCGTGGCGAGGATGATCGCGCCTTCGGGGCTGGTCAACGTGGTCGGCAGGTGGATGACCCAACGAGGCGCGGTCACTGGAGCTGCCTGCGGTCCGCGCGGCAGGCGTGGTGGCGGGACTGCCACTGCCGTAGTGCCTGACGAATCCGTTCGGACTCAATGATCGCAGTGGCCAGTTCGCGGTGCAGCCGGTCGAGTTCGTCGGCCACCCGGTCGAGGTAGTCGTGCACCTGCGCGGGATCGAGCCCGCGCCAGCGGCTGTCGAAGACGGCAGCCCGCACCTGGTACGGATGCAGGCGTTCTCCGGTCACGTAGATCATCGCTGCGGCGCCTCCTACTCGGTGATCGAGTTCATGTCACTTCCTGGCTCGGGATACGGCTCCGAGGCGGGCGGGGGCGGCGCCGTCGACCGGGTCGACCGCGCCGGAGCCCAGCACCCGCCCCGGGCCATGCGTCCACCCTGATCAGCCGGCCGATGCCCCGACATGACTACAGACTGCACTTTGTCGGTAACTGTTCTGCACTTCGTCGCGCTAGGCTGCCCGCAAACCGATCTAGACGTGACCGGAGGCGGCATGACGACGACCGTGCACCGGTGGACTGGCCGTGAGACCCGGCTGCTACGCCAAGCTCTACGCCTGAGCATCCGGGAGTTCTCGGCCCGTCTCGGCGTCGCGGAGCGGACGGTGTCGAAGTGGGAATCCGGCCAGGATGCCGTAGTGCCACGGCCGGAGATGCAGGCCGCGCTCGATACCGCACTGGGCGCGGCAGCGGCGGACGTACGTGACCGGTTCTCAGCGGCGCTCGGCACCGCCGGGACGCGGCCGGCAACGGGTGCTGAACACGTGGGCACATCGCCAGATCGGATTGGCGAGTTGGGCGGTCTGACCGCCGTCTTCCTCGACCGTTCTCAGCTTTCTGCGCACCTGCCTACGCATCAGTTGTTCGACGGTGCCGACGACATCCGCGCGTCGGGCCTGTCCCTCAATCTGCTCTGCCAGGACTATGCCGACCGTCATTGGCTGGACCTTCTGGCAAGGGGTGGTCGGATCCGCTGCCTGTTCCTCGAACCCGGCGGTATGGCAATTCGGGCTCGCGAGGCGGAGGAAGGCTTTCCCGCCGGCCAACTGTCGGCGCTGACCAGGCTCAACATCGAGACGCTGCTGCGCGTCCGTGACCGGCTTCCGGCCGACCTGCGGGACCGCATGACCCTGTCGACGTACGACGAGACACTCCGGTTCAACATCCTGCTCGTGGACGATGTGTGCGTGGCGCAGCCCTACCTCCCCGAGACACGGGGAGTCGACTCCCCCGCCTTCGTCATCCGCCAGGACCAGCCGGGCACCGGCCTGTACACCGTGTTCGAGCAGGTCTTCGAGTCGCAGTGGCGACGCGGACAGCTACTGTGAGCGAGTATCGCGACCTGCTGCCGATCGCGCTGGAAGCGATGGCGCGCGCGACGGCCGCGATGCGTCACCGGTCGCCTGGCGCCCTGATCGTCAAGGGTGACCGTGACCCCGTCTCGGACCTCGACTACGCGATCGAGCGTGACGTACGCGCGTTCCTTCGGGAAGAGACGCCGGAGATCGGATTCCTCGGCGAGGAGGAAGGGCAGACGGGCTCAGCGGAAATGCGTTGGGTGCTCGATCCGATCGATGGTACGGCGAACTTCATACGTGGTCTGCCGATGTGCGCCGTGTCGCTCGCCCTCGTGCGGGGCGATGAGGCGGTGCTCGGGGCCATCGACGTTCCCTTGCTGGCGACGAGGTACACCGCGACCAGGGACGGCGGCGCTTATGCCAACGGGCAAAGAATCACGACCAGTGCGACGACCAGGCTGCGCGAGGCCATGGTCGCCATCGGGGACTACGCGGTGGGCCCGGGCGCGGAATCCCGCAACAACGTCCGTCTCGCCTTGACCACAAGACTCGCAGCCGAGGCGCAGCGAGTGCGGATGACCGGCAGCGCAGCGCTCGACCTGGCGTGGCTCGCCGAGGGGAAACTGGACGCAGCGCTGACGCTGTCCAACCATGTCTGGGACATGGCGGCCGGAGTGGTCATCGCGCGGGAGGCGGGAGCCGCCGTCGTCGACCAGGATGGCCGCGACCACGACATCGCGTCCGTCGTGACGCTCGCAGTCACTCCTGGGCTCCGGGAGGCAGTCATCGACTGCTACCGCGGCGCCGTGTCATCAGCCAACCTGCACGAACGGTGACAACAGAACGGCGGCTTGTACGACGACAGCCCGGGTTGGCCATGTAGACGCGGCTGATAATCAGTCTGCCCTCGACGGCGGTAGTGGCTGGTCCGGGCACGTGCTTGGTCTCGGCGCCGCGAGGCGGCCACCGCACTAGCGGGCAGCCTCGTCACGGCTGGATCGCGTGTGCAGGAAGGCAGCCAGCAGGGCGGTGACGAGGCCAGCCACCAGCAGGATCCTTATCACGTTGAACAGCACCACGTCGCCCACGGAGTGGGGCGGAAAGACGTCCTTGACCAGCCAGCCGACGCCCATCCCCAGCCCCAGACAGCCGTGCATCGCGGCCCGCAGGCGCGGGAAGGGCTGCGGGCGGCCAAAGATCCGAGGCACCGCTGTGCCGCCACCGGTCCTGGCGAGCAGCACGGCGGCGACGGCCAGGTTGGCCGCAGCGGCCACGACGGCCAAGACCAGGTCCACCGACCCCATGGGGCCACACGCTATCGCACAGGTGTCCGGCCGGGATCAGCGGAAATTGCCGGCCAGTCTTCCGATCCCTCACCCGCCCGGCCGCCGTCCTCCGCAAGCCGGACGGGCCGATACGACGCAGACCAGGCAGGGCGCCACAATCGTGGTCCGGCCTAACGGGACCGGCACGGTCCGTCGTGGCCGTCGCGCCGCCGGCAGCGGCCGGCACCGTCGATCCGGGCGTCACACCAGACACGGGTGTGGGCCTAGCTGGGAGTACTTCGCATGCCCGCACCACGGAAGTTCGAGCCGCACTACCGGCGGATTCTCGCCGACATCAGAGGGCGCATCGCTTCGGGCGAGTGGCCACCCGGCCACAAGCTGCCCTCGACCAAGGCGCTCGCCGAGATGTACGAGGTCGGCAGCCAGACGACAGTCCGCCAGGCCATCACGATCCTCATCGAGACGGGTGAGCTGTACGGCCACCAAGGCCTGGGCGTCTTCGTCGCCGAACGAGACAACGAGTCGTAGAAGATGAGCGAGGGCAGCCCTCCGGTGCGGCCGCGCCCAGCGTCCGACATGGCGAACCGCAGCGTGCAACTCCGCGGCGATGGTCTCCTGCTCCGCGAATGGGTGGACGCTGATCTCGCTGAAATGGTGCCGCTCTTCGATGATCCCGAAGTTGCCTACCGGACTCCGGTGGTGACTCCGTTCGGCCGCCACGCCGCTGAGGACTACCTGGCAAGAGCCCGCCAGGCGACGGCCGACGGTACGAGGCTCCACCTGGCGGTAACGGTTGGTGGCGGACCGATCGGAGGCGAGGTCATCCTCAACCGAATCACCGCCATGATCGCTTACACGGTGGCACCGGCGTATCGACGGCAAGGGCTAGCGACCAGAGCTGTCCGGCTGCTGACCCGGTACGCGTACGAAGTCGCCGGCCTACCCGCGGTCTTCCTCCAGATCGAGGCCGACAACGTCGGTAGCGTCGCGGTCGCCAGAGCGACCGGATTCCGACTTCTTGAGGAGTCACCCGAGATGGTGGAGGACAAGGGCAGACGCTATGCCCTGCATCGGTGGGCGCACGTGAACGGCGTCAGGAGGCAGGCGTCTTCGTGACGCCACCACCGTCAGAACTCGGATCGAGGCGCTGGGGCTGGCTCCGCGAGGCTCCGTGATCAGCCGCGATCGGCTGGCCGCGTCGGCGGGGAACGTGCCGGCGGTAGGTGCTGACGGTCGGGTCGCCGGTGATCCAGAACCGCCAGGGCACGTCGTGCGCGCCGGTCACCCCGACCCGCGGCCCGGCCGTGACGGCCTCCTCCGGCACCGGTTCGGCCGGCGGCAGCAGCCGGACCGGGCCGTCGCCGAGCAGGTACGCGCCGTAGACCGACCGGTCGATCCCCAGCGCCGCGCAGAGCCGGGCCGGCCCGCGCGCGAGATCCACATCCCGGCGTACGGCGGGGCGCCGGGCGCGGGCGGCGTCGAGGCCGTCGACCACCTCGCCGGCCCGCAGCAGCACCGCCGAGGCCTCCCCGTCCGGGCCGGTCACCACGTTCACGCACCAGTGCATGCCGTAGGTGAAGTAGACGTAGGCGTGCCCGGCCGGCCCGAACATCACCGTGTTGCGCGGGGTGCGGCCCCGGTGGGCGTGCGAGGCGGGATCACCGGCCGTGCCGGCGTACGCCTCCACCTCGGTGACGCGGACGGTGACCCCGCCGGCGGACAGTCGGGCGCCGAGCAGGCCGCGGGCGGCCGGCACCACCGGCCCGGCGAGCAGGTCGGCAAGCTCCGCGAGGGCAGCGGGGCGTCGGTCGGGACGGGTCACCACGGCTGCGACCCTATCCGGCCGTGACGGCGGTCGCCCGGCACTAGGAAGCAAGGCCAGCCTTACCTTAGAGTTGGTGCCCGTGACACCCCTGTCCTCCCTGGTCCCGGCCGTCGGGGCGGTGCCGTTCGTTCGCGACCTGGCCGCCCACGGCGGCCGTCCCGCCGTCGTCACCCGGGACGGGCAGATCTCCTACACCGACCTCGCCGAGCGGGTCGCCGTCACGGCCCGGCGGCTGGGCGCCGGCCGACGGCTGGTGCTGGTGGTCGGCGCGAACACGGTCGACTCGCTGGTCGCGTACCTGGCCGCCCTGCACGCCGGCCACCCCGTGCTGCTGGTGCCCGGCGGGCACGACGCGGCGCTCAGCGGCCTGGTCGACGCGTACGACCCGGACGTGGTGGTCGGCCCGGCCGACGGCGGCTGGCGGGTCGAGCACCGCCGGGCGGCGTCGGCGCACGACCTGCACCCGGACCTGGCGTTGCTGCTCAGCACCTCCGGCTCGACCGGCTCACCGAAGCTGGTCCGGCTGTCGCAGGCGAACCTCCAGGCCAACGCGGAGTCGATCGCCGGCTACCTGGGCATCCGGGACACCGACCGGGCGGCCACCACCCTGCCCCTGCACTACTGCTACGGCCTGTCGGTGGTCAACAGCCACCTGGTCCGGGGCGCCGCACTGGTGCTGACCGACCTGTCGGTCGCCGACACCTGCTTCTGGGAGCTGTTCCGGGACACCCGGGCAACCACGTTCGCCGGGGTGCCGTACACCTTCGACCTGCTGGACCGGGTCGGCTTCGCCGCGATGGACCTGCCGCACCTGCGCTACGTCACCCAGGCCGGCGGCCGGCTCGCCCCGGACCGGGTGCGCCGGTACGCCGAGCTGGGCCGCCGCGCCGGCTGGGACCTCTTCGTGATGTACGGGCAGACCGAGGCGACCGCCCGGATGGCGTACCTCCCGCCGGACCTGGCCCTCGACCACCCGGCGGCGATCGGCGTGCCGGTGCCCGGCGGCGCCTTCCGGCTCGCCCCGGTCGCCGACCACCCCGACCCGGACGCCGGCGAGCTGGTGTACGCCGGCCCGAACGTCATGCTCGGCTACGCGCACTCCCCCGCCGACCTGGCGCTCGGCCGCACCGTCGACGAGCTGCACACCGGCGACCTGGCCCGGCGGACGCCGGAGGGCCTGTGGGAGATCGTCGGCCGGCGCAGCCGGTTCGCCAAGATCCTGGGGCTGCGGATCGACCCGCAGCAGATCGAGGCGCTGCTGGCCGCGCACGGGATCACCGCGACCTGCGTGGGCGGGGACGACGAGCTGATCGTGGCAGTGGCCGGCGCGGGCGACCCTCGCCGGCTCCGCCGCCTGGTCGCCGACGAGGTGGGGCTGCCGCCCCGGGCGGTGCGGATCCTCGTGCTCGCCGAGCTGCCCCGGCTCGCCTCGGGCAAGCCGGACCTGGCGGCGCTGCGCGGGCTGGCCGCCGCCGGGGTCGAGGCCCCGGCGCCCGAACCGACCGCCGCCGGTGACCTCTGCCAGCTGTACGCGCAGGTGCTCGACCGCACCGACGTCACCCCGGACCTGAGCTTCGTCGACCTCGGCGGCGACTCCCTGTCGTACGTCGAGATGTCGGTGCGGCTGGAGCAGGAGCTGGGGCACCTGCCGGCGAACTGGCACACCCTGCCGATCGCGGAGCTGCGCGGCCGGGAGGGGGATCGGGGGCGGCGCTCCCCCGAGTCGCGCCGGCGGCGCTCGCTGGAGACCAGCGTGGCGCTGCGGGCGGCGGCGATCGTGCTGATCGTCGGCTCGCACATCCCGCTGTTCACGATCACCGGCGGGGCGCACCTGCTGCTCGCGGTCGCCGGCTTCAACTTCGCCCGGTTCCAGCTCACCGGCGCCGGCCGGCGCGACCGGCTGCGGCAGATCGGCGCGAGCCTGCTACGCGTCGTGCTGCCGACGACCGCCTGGATCGGCGCGGTCATGCTGGTCAACGACCAGTACGAGCTGAGCACCCTGCTGCTGGTCAACAGCGTCCTCCGGCCCGACGTGCCGGACGGCTGGCACTTCTGGTTCGTCGAGGCGGTGGTCTACCTGCTGGTGGGCCTGGCCGCGCTGCTCGGGCTGCGCCGGGTGGACCGCTGGGAGCGACGGCATCCCTTCGCCTTCCCGCTGGGGCTGACCGCGCTCGCGCTCCTCGGCCGGTACGACGTGTTCGGCCTCGACGCCCGCCACGACCTGCCGTCGGCGCTGGTGGCCGGCTGGCTGTTCACGCTGGGGTGGGCGGCCGCCCGGGCCGACGGGGTGCGACAGCGGCTGCTGGTGACCGCCGCGGTCGCCGTCACGGTGCCGGGCTTCTTCGGGCAGCCGTGGCGGGAGGCGCTGATCGTGGCCGGCTTCGCGCTGCTGACCTGGAAGCCGACCGTGCCGAGCCTGGCCGTGGTCAACAAGGTGGCCGGGGTCCTCGCTGCCGGCTCGCTCTACATCTACCTGACCCACTGGCAGGTCTACCCGCACCTGCGGGACCTGCCGCTGGTCGCCCTCGCCGCGTCGATCGCGCTGGGCATCGCGTACGCGGCCCTGGTCAACCGGGTCTGGCGGTGGGTGACCTCGCTCCGCCGCCGCGAGACTGTCGCCGTGATCGATTGACGCTCAGCCGGCCCGTCCACGGGTCGACACCCGACGGACCATCATCCGATCTTGGCAGCACCTCAACGCTTCAATAGTTCGTTGAGAACAGGACGTTGATGTGGTTGGGTCGGAGGCATGACCGACGCCTTCGTCACGCCTGACGCCTCCCGCGCCCGCGCCGAGCGCACGTACGCGGCCCTGCACCGCATCGCCGAGCGGCACGCCGGCACCGATGCCCGCCGCCGCCGGCACACGAACCCGTACCTGCCCGACGCGTACGAGGCCGTCGCTCTGGTCACCGCGCTCGCCGCCGGGGGCGCACAACGTGAGCCCGACGAGGAGCCACTCGACGACGCGGACCTCACCGCCGCGCTCACCCTGGTGCCGCACCTGCGCGCCGAGATCGACGCGATGGAAGCCGGGCTGCTCGCCCTCGCCCGCGCCCGGGGGCTCACCTGGCAGGCAGTCGCCTTCGGCCTGGGACTGGGCAGCGCGCAGGCCGCCAAGCAGCGCTACGAACGCCTCGCCGCCCGCACCGCCCCCGACTGAGGCCGGCCCTGCTCACCCGGGCCTGGGTCGGCTGCCTGCCGGTCCGGGTGCCACGGCAGCCATTTGCGTTCCACCTCGGCGACGAGGTCGACGCCACCGTGCCGGGCCAGCAGCAGGACCTGGCACAGCACGTCGGCGAGTTCGGCCCGGTACGCCTCGTCGAGCTGCTCCGGCGTGTGCCCCTTGTCCCGCGCCTGCCCGGCGCGCATGAGGAACACCTGGGTCAGCTCCCCCACCTCCTCCTGCAGCTTCACAGGAACCAGGTGCCGGACCGGTCGATGCCGTGCCGCGTGGCGTAGAGGCGGGAAATGGCCTCGACCTCGTCGGTGAGCTGATGCAGATCCACGGCGGCGAGCATAGGAGACTGGGCGCTGCCGGGTCGGTCGGCAGGGAGGGTGTGATGGAGCGCGAGGAGATGCGGGCGTACTGCCTGGGCAAGCCGGGCGCGTGGCTGGACCAGCCCTGGGAGGGCGACGAGGTGGTCAAGGTCGGTAGCCGGATCTTCGCCTTCCTCGGCTCGCCCGAGGCGGAGCCGAGGATCGGGGTGAAGTGCGGCCCCAACCGGGACGTCGCCGACGAGTGGATCCACCGGTACCCGGCGGACGCGAAGCCGTCGCCCTACATCGGCCGGTCCGGCTGGAACACGCTGCGCCTGGACGGCGAGATCGAGGACGAGGAGCTGACCGTCGCCGTCGACGCGTCGTACGACGCGGTGGTGGCGAAGCTGCCGAAGCGGGAACGCCCGACGGGGTGAGCTCGGGACGGGTCGGGCGGCAACTTCGGGGAAACTGCTGTTTCACCAGGCCGGGAGGCAACAGCTTCCCCGAAGTTGCGCGAGATCGCGCGCGCGACGAGGGGTGCGGCGGTCGCTCAGCGAGGGACGACCCGCTCGGCGGCCCACTCCTTCCAGCCGGCCAGCTTGTCCGCGGCGGCGGCGAGCTGGTCGGCGACCGGACCGGGGCCGGTGGACCCGGGCGTGGTCCGGGCCGCCAGGGCGGAACGCACCGAGAGGACGTCCCGCACCGACGGGTCGAGGTGCTCGCTGACCGCCGCGAGGTCGTCGTCGGAGACCTCGTCGAGGGCGCAGTCGCGCGCCACGCACAGCGCGACCAGCTTGCCGGTGATCTCGTGCGCGTCCCGGAACGACACGCCCCGGCGGACCAGCCAGTCGGCCACCTCGGTGGCGAGGGAGAAGCCCACCGGCGCGGCGGCGACCAGCCGGTCGACGCGTACCGTCATCGTCGAGATCATGCCCGCGAGCGCCGGCAGCAGCAGCTCCAGGGTGTCGACCGCGTCGAAGGCCGGCTCCTTGTCCTCCTGCATGTCCCGGTCGTACGTCATCGGCAGGCCCTTGAGCATGGTGAGCACGCTCATCAGCCCGCCGACCAGCCGGCCGGACTTGCCGCGGGCCAGCTCGGCGACGTCTGCGTTCTTCTTCTGCGGCATGATCGACGAGCCGGTGGCGAAGGCGTCGTCCAGCTCCACCCAGCCGAACTCCTGCGACGTCCACAGCACCACCTCCTCGCCGAGGCGGGACAGGTGCACGCCGATCAGCGCGGTGACGAAGAGGAACTCGGCGACGAAGTCCCGGTCGGCGACCGCGTCCATGGAGTTGGCGAAGGACGTGCGGAAGCCCAGCTCCTTGGCGACCGCCACCGGGTCCAGCGGCAGGCCGGAACCGGCCAGCGCGCCGGCGCCGAGCGGGCTGATCGCCGTGCGGTGATCCCAGTCGCGCAGGCGTTCCAGGTCGCGCAGCAGCGGCTGTACGTGGGCGAGCAGCCAGTGCCCGAACGTGACCGGCTGGGCGTGCTGGAGGTGCGTCATGCCGGGCGCGGCGGTGTCCACGTGCCGCTCGGCCTGCTCGACCAGCGCCTCGGCGAGTTCGACCAGGCGGGCGGCCACACCTCGGGCGTGGTCCCGCAGGTACAGCCGCAGGTCGGTGGCGACCTGGTCGTTGCGGGACCGGCCGGCGCGCAGCTTGCCGCCGAGGCTGCCGAGCCGCTCCAGCAGGCCGCGTTCCAGCGCGGTGTGCACGTCCTCGTCGTCGATGGTGGGGCGGAACTGGCCGGAGGCGCAGGCCGCCTCCAGGTCGTCCAGCGCCGCCAGGATCCTCCCCAGCTCCTCCGGGTCGAGCAGGCCGGCACCGGCCAGGACCCGGGCGTGCGCCCGGGAACCCGCGATGTCGTACGGGGCGAGGCGCCAGTCGAACTGCACGCTCACCGACAGCCGCGCGAGGGCCTCGGCGGGGCCGCCGGCGAACCGGCCACCCCACAGGCTCGTCCGGTTGGTGGCGGCGGTGTTCTCGGTCAGGCTCTTGTCGTCCACCCCGCCCATTGTGGTGCCCACGATCAGGAGCCACCCAACCGGGCGTCCCGGGCGGCGGCCATCTTGCTGGGCAGACCCCACAGCTGCACGAAACCCTTGGCGAGCGACTGGTCGAAGGTGTCGCCGGTGTCGTAGGTGGCCAGGCCGAAGTCGTAGAGGCTGGCCTCCGACCGCCGGCCGGTGACGGTGGCCCGTCCACCGTGCAGGGTGAGCCGCACCTCGCCGGACACCTGCTTCTGGGCGTCGTCGATGAACGCGTCCAGCGCGTACTTCAACGGGGAGAACCACAGGCCGTCGTAGACCAGCTCGCCCCAGCGCTGGTCGACGCCGCGCTTGAACCGGGCCAGGTCCCGCTCGACGGTGACCGCCTCCAGTTCCTGGTGGGCGGTGATCAGCGCGATCGCGCCCGGCGCCTCGTACACCTCGCGGCTCTTGATGCCGACGAGCCGGTCCTCGACCATGTCGAGCCGGCCGACGCCCTGGGCGCCGGCGCGCCGGTTCAGCTCCAGGACCGCCTGGTACGGGGTGACGGTCTCGCCGTCGATGGCGACCGGGTTGCCGCCGTCGAAGGTGATGACGACCTCGTCGGCGTCCCGCTCCTGCGCCGGGTCGGACGTGTACGAGTACAGGTCCTCGACGGGGCCGTTCCAGATGTCCTCCAGGAAGCCCGTCTCGACGGCGCGGCCCCACAGGTTCTGGTCGATCGAGTAGGGCGACTTCGCCGTCACGTCGATCGGCAGGCCCTTCTCCTCGGCGAAGGCGATGGCCTTGTCCCGGGTCCAGGCGAAGTCCCGGGCCGGCGCGACGATCTTCAGGTCGGGGGCGAGCGCGCCCAGACCGACCTCGAAGCGGACCTGGTCGTTGCCCTTGCCGGTGCAGCCGTGCGACACGATGGTGCCGCCGTGCTTGCGGGCTGCGGCGACGAGGTGCTTGACGATCAGCGGGCGGCTCAGCGCGGAGACCAGCGGGTAGCGGTCCATGTAGAGGGCGTTGGCGCGGATCGCCGGCAGGCAGTAGTCGGCGGCGAACTCGTCGCGCGCGTCGACCACCTCGGCCTCCACCGCGCCGCAGTCCAGGGCGCGCTGCCGGATCGCGTCGAGATCCTCGCCGCCCTGCCCGACGTCGACCGCCACCGCGATCACCTCGGCGCCGGTCTGCTCGGCCAGGTAGGGAATGGCGACGGAGGTGTCCAGCCCTCCGGAGTACGCCAGGACGACCCGCTCGGTCATGATGTGCTCCCTTCAACGTTGTCTTCGCGGCGGGCCCAGCCGGCGAGCTTGTCGCCGAGCGCGGCTCCGCCGTCGGCCTCGCGGGCCACGACGAGGATGGTGTCGTCGCCGGCGATCGTGCCGACGACCTCGGGCAGGCCCGCTCGGTCCAACGCGCTGGCCAGGTAGTGGGCTGCGCCCGGCGGGGTGCGCAGCACGGCGATGTTGCCGCTGGAGTCGACCCCGTTGAGCAGCTCGCGCAGCAGCCGCACCAGGCGGGCCGGTGCGGCCTCCGCCTCGCGGAGCGGGCGGTGGCCGTCCTCGGGGATCAGGTAGACGCCGCGCCCGTCGCCGCCGCGGACGGTCACCGCGCCCAGCTCCTTCAGGTCCCGCGAGAGGGTGGCCTGGGTGACCTGGACGCCCTCGCCGGCGAGCAGTTCGGCCAGCTCGGTCTGCGAGTGGATCGCCTTGTCACGGATCAGCTCGACGATGCGGCCGTGGCGGGCGGCCCGGGTCAGCGGGGCGGTCATGGTGTCTCCCTGGTGGTGGCGTCCAGCGCCACCACGTCCGGGGCGGGTGCGGCCCCGAGGAGGAACGTCAGCAGCGCCTTCTGGGCGTGCAGCCGATTCTCCGCCTGGTCGAAGACCGCGCTCCGCGGGCCGTCGAGCACCTCGTCGGTGATCTCCTCGCCGCGGTGCGCGGGCAGGCAGTGCAGCACGATCGCGTGCGGCGCGGCGTGCGCGAGGAGCGCGGCGTTGACCTGGTACGGCAGGAAGGGCGTGATCCGGTCCAGGCCGTCCTCCTCCTGGCCCATGGAGGTCCAGGTGTCGGTGGCGATCACGTCGGCGCCGCGGGCGGCCCCGACCGGGTCGGTTCCGGCGCGGACCGACCCGCCGGTGCCGGCGGCGATCTTCTCGGCGCGGGCCAGCACGTCCGGGTCGGGCTGGAAGCCGGCCGGCCCGGCCACCCGTACGTGCATGCCGGCGATGGCTCCGGCCAGCAGGTACGAGTGGGCCATGTTGTTGCCCGCGTCCCCGACGTAGGCGAGGGTCCGCCCGGCGGTGCCGCCGAGGCGCTCCCGGACGGTGAGCAGGTCGGCCAGCAACTGGCACGGGTGGTAGGTGTCGGTGAGCGCGTTGACCACCGGCACGGTGGCATGGGCGGCGACCTCGGCGATGCGGTCGTCGCCGTGGGTGCGCAGCACGATCGCCGCCACGTAGCGGGACAGCACCCGGCCGGCGTCGGCGAGGGTCTCCCCGCGACCGAAGTGGGTGACCTGCGTGTCCACGACGAGCGGGTGCCCACCCAGCTCGGCGATGCCGGCGTCGAAGGAGATCCGGGTGCGCAGGCTCTGCTTGTCGAACAGCACCGCCACCGACCGCGGCCCGGCGAGCGGCTTGTACGCGAACCGGTCGGCCTTCATCCGCGCGGCGAGGCCGAGCACGGTCGACTGCTCGGTGGGCGAGAGGTCGTCGTCCCGCAGGAAGTGCCGGATCATGTGGTCTCCTCCGGGCAGGTCGGGCCGGTGCCGCCGAGGACGGCCGGCGCGCTGTCGGCGAAGCCGGCCGGGCCGGCGGGTGCGGCGGCCTCGCGGGCCTCGCTGACCGACGGTGCGGTGGCGAGCGCGGCGTCGGCGAGCGCGGCGGAGTCGAGGGCGGCCGGCAGGGCGGCGAGGAACGCGTCGACCTGGGCGGCGCCGAGGATCAACGGCGGGGCGAGCCGGACCACGTCCGGTTGCACGGCGTTGACCAGGAAACCGGCGTCCCGCAGCGCGCTGGCCACGGTGCCGGCGACCGGCCCGGTGAGCGCGATCCCGAGCAGCAGGCCAGCGCCTCGGACCTCGATGACCAGGGAGTGGCCGAGCGCCTCGATCCCCCGGCGCAGCCGCTCCCCGATCCGTTTGACGTGGTCGAGCAGCCCCTCGTTGGCGATGGTGGCGACGACCGCGAGGGCGGCCGCGCAGCTGACCGGGTTGCCGCCGAACGTCGTGCCGTGCGAGCCGGGACCGAGCAGTTCGGCGGCCGGGCCGAAGGCCAGGCAGGCACCGATGGGCAGCCCACCGCCGAGGCCCTTGGCGAGGGTGACCACGTCCGGCTCGACGCCGTCGGCCTGGTGGGCGAACCAGTGCCCGGTCCGGCCGACGCCGGTCTGCACCTCGTCGAGCACCAGCAGGGCGCCGTGGGCGGCGGTGATCCGCCGGGCCTCGGCCAGGTAGCCGGGGGGCGGGACGACGACGCCGTTCTCGCCCTGGATCGGCTCCAGGATCACCATCGCGGTCGCCTCGGTGACGACCGCCGCCAGCGCGGCGGCGTCGCCGTACTCGACGTGGGTGACGTCGCCCGGGAGGGGCCGGAACGGGTCGGCCTTGGCCGGCTGCCCGGTGAGCGCCAGCGCGCCCATGGTCCGGCCGTGGAAGCCGCCCCGGGTGGCGACCACGTGGGTGCGCCCGGTGAGCCGGGACAGCTTGAAGGCCGCCTCGTTCGCCTCCGCGCCGGAGTTGGTGAAGAACACCCGGCCGGGCCGCCCGGCGAGCGCCAGCAGCAGCTCGGCGAGGGCCACCGGGGGTTCGGCGGCGTACAGGTTGGACACGTGCCCGAGGGTGGCGACCTGCTTGGACACGGCCGCCACCACCGCCGGGTGGGCGTGTCCGAGCGCGTTGACGGCGATGCCGCCGAGCAGGTCGACGTACTCCCGGCCGGCATCGTCGACCACGACGGCGCCGGAGCCGGAGACCAACGCGAGCGGCGGCGTGCCGTAGCTGTCCATCATGGACTGCCGCCAGCGGTCGAGAAGGGTGCTCATGCCGGCACCACGCCTTCCTCGGTCACGACCGCGGGACCCGCGGGCTCCGCGCTCACGACCATCGTTCCGAAGCCTTCCGACGTGAACACTTCCAGCAGCGTGGAATGGGCGACCCGGCCGTCGACCACGTGCGCGGCGGGCACTCCCCCGCGCACCGCCCGCAGGCACGCCTCCATCTTCGGGACCATGCCGGACTCCAGCGACGGCAGCAGCTTCGCCAGCTCGTCGTCGCTGATCTCGCTGATCACGCTCGACGTGTCCGGCCAGTCGGCGTAGAGGCCCGGCACGTCGGTGAGGACGACGAGCTTGCGGGCCTCCAGGGCGACCGCCAGCGCGGCGGCGGCCGTGTCGGCGTTGAGGTTGTGCAGCACCCCGTCCGCGTCCGGGGCCACCGTGGAGATCACCGGGATCCGGCCGGCCGCGATCAGGTCGGTGACCGCCGAGACGTCCACCGACTCCACGTCGCCGACCTGGCCGACGTCGACCGGCTGCCCGTCGACGTACGCGGGCCGCCGGACGGCGGTGAACAGGCCGGCGTCCTCGCCGGAGAGGCCGACGGCGAACGGGCCGTACGCGTTGACCAGCCCGACGAGCTGCCGTCCCACCTGGCCGACGAGCACCATGCGGACCACGTCCATCGCCTCCGGCGTGGTCACCCGCAGCCCGCCCCGGAACTCGCTGTCGATGCCCAGCCGGCCCAGCATGGCCGAGATCTGCGGGCCGCCGCCGTGCACCACGACCGGCTTGAGGCCCGCGTAGCGCAGGAACACCATGTCGGCGGCGAACGCCTGCTGCAGCTCCGGGTCGACCATGGCGTTGCCGCCGTACTTGACCACGACGGTCGAGCCGGAGAAACGGGCCAGCCAGGGCAGCGCCTCGATCAGCGTCGCGGCCTTGGCCTGGGCGCGGGTGAGGTCGGTGGTGAGGCTCATGTCGAGTACGCCGAGTTCTCGTGCACGTACGCGTGCGACAGGTCGTTCGTCCAGACGGTCGCCTCGGCGTCACCGGCGTGCAGGTCGATGCGGATGGTCACGTCCCGCCCGGTCAGGTCCACCTTCGACCGGTCCTCGGCGGCGGCCCCGCCCCGGCACACCCACACGCCGTTGACGGCCACGTCGACCGCGTCCGGCTCGAACGCGGCGGCCGTGGTGCCCACCGCGGCGAGGATCCGTCCCCAGTTCGGGTCGTTGCCGAACAGCGCGGTCTTGACCAGGTTGTTGCGGGCCACGCTGCGGGCGACCTCGACCGCGTCGTCCTCACGGGCCGCGCCGACCACCTCGATCGCGAGCTGCTTGGTGGCGCCCTCGGCGTCGGCGATCAGCTGCTGCGCGAGGTCGTGGCACGCGGCGGTGACCGCGGCGGTCAGCTCCGCCTCGGTGGGCGCGATGCCGCTCGCGCCGCTGGCCAGCAGCAGCACGGTGTCGTTCGTGGACATGCAGCCGTCGGAGTCGATCCGGTCGAACGTCACCCGGCAGGCCGCCCGCAGCGCCGCGTCCAGGGTCTCCGGGCCGGCCACCGCGTCGGTGGTGAGGACGCAGAGCATCGTGGCCAGCGCCGGCGCGAGCATCCCCGCGCCCTTGGCCATGCCGCCGACGGTCCAGCCGCTGCCCTGGGCGACGGCGTTCTTCGGCCGGGTGTCGGTCGTCATGATGGCCTGGGCGGCGGCCGGCCCGCCGTCCCGGCCGAGCGCCCGGACGGCGTCGCGGACGCCGGGGAGCAGCTTGCCCATGGGCAGCCGCTCGCCGATCAGGCCGGTGGAGCAGACCGCGACCTCGCCGGCGGCGAGCAACAGCCGGGGGCTGGCCCCGGTGAGCGCGGCGGCGGTGTGCTCGGCGGTGGCGTGGGTGTCCTGGAAGCCGCCGGGGCCGGTGCAGGCGTTGGCGCCGCCGGAGTTGAGCACCACCGCCCGGACCACGCCGCCGTGGACGACCTGCTGGGTCCAGAGCACCGGCGCGGCCTTGACCCGGTTGGCGGTGAAGACGCCGGCCACGCCGGCGTCCGGGCCGTCGTTGACGACGAGGGCGACGTCGGCCGCGCCGCTGGCCTTCAGGCCGGCCGCCACCCCGGCCGCCCGGAACCCCCGGGGCGTGGTGACACTCACGGCGCGGTCCCCCAGACGGACAGGCCGGTGGTCTCCGGCAGGCCGAGCATGATGTTGGCGTTCTGCAGGGCCTGGCCGGCCGCGCCCTTGCCGAGGTTGTCCAGGGCGCTCACCACGATCATCCGGCGGGAGTCGACGTCGACGGTGGCCTGGAGGTGGCAGGAGTTGGAGCCGAGGGTGGCGGCGGTGTGCGGCCACCGCCCCTCGGGCAGCACGTGCACGAACGGCGCGTCCGCGTACGCCTCCGCGAGCACCGCCTGCGGGTCGACACCCCGGGCGGGCACGGCGGTCACCGTCGCGAGGATGCCGCGGGGCATCGGCGCGAGCACCGGCGTGAACGACAGGCTCGTCGCGCCGGTGGCCTGCTTGATCTCCGGGACGTGCTGGTGCGCGCCGACCCGGTAGGGCGACAGGTCGCCCATCACCTCGCTGGCGAGCAGGTGGGGCTTGGCGGCGCGGCCGGCGCCCGAGGTGCCGGAGGCGGCGACCACCACCACGTCGGCGGGCTGGGCGGCGCCGGCGGCGATCAGTGGGGCGAGCGCCAGGGTGATCGTGGCGGCGTAGCAGCCGGTGTTCGCGACCCGGGTGGCGCCGGCGATCAGCTCCCGCTGGCCGGGGAGCTCGGGCAGGCCGTAGGTCCACTGCCCGGCGTGGGTGCCGCCGTAGTAGTTGGCCCAGTCGTACGGGTCGGCGAGCCGGTGGTCGGCGCCGAGGTCGACGACCCGCACGTGGGGAGGGAGCTGGGCGGCGAGCGCCGCCGACTCGCCGTGCGGCAGGGCCAGGAAGATCAGGTCCGCGTCGGCCAGGGCCGCCGGGTCGGTCGCGGTGAGCACCAGGTCCAGCCCGGTGAGCTGCGGGTGTACGGCGTCCAACCGGTGCCCGGCCTGGCTGTGCGCGGTTGCGGTGACCAGGTCGAACTCCGGGTGCCCGGCGACCAGGCGCAGCAGCTCGCCCCCGGCGTAGCCGCTCGCCCCGGCGACCGCGACTCGGATTCCCATACTCACCTCCGCATGACTATGCAGACAAGGCTAGCAATCGGCTGCATGGTCATGCAATCAGTTGCATGGGAATGTGGTCGTGTCGCGGATCACCCCGTCCGTGACGCAACGAGGCCCGTGCCGCGCTGAGCACGACACGGGCCTCACCGGTGCTGCACAGGTGTTAACAGGGGTCCCTCCCTCTACCGGAGGCGTTAACAGGGGCCCCTTCCTTTCACGCGCCCCGGAGGGTGGCGCCGTGGCGTTCGGCGGCGCGGGCGACCGCCGCGTCGCGGGCCGCCACCGCCTCCTCCACCGTCAGGGTGCGGTCGGGCGCCCGGAACGTCAGCTTGTACGCCAGCGACCGACGCCCCGCCCCGAGCTGCTCGGAGGAGTACACGTCGAACAGGCGCACCGACTCCAGCAGCTCACCGGCGCCCTCCACCAGCGCCTGCTGGACCTGCGCCGCCGGCACCGAGGCGTCCACGACCAGGGCCACGTCGATCAGTGCGGGCGGGAACGACGAGACAGCCGGCGCCTGGAGCATCGGGGCGGCGGGCACGGCGTCCAGGTTCAGCTCCATCGCGGCGGTCCGCCGGGGCAGCTCCAGCGCGGCGACGACCGCCGGGTGCAGCTCACCGGCGTGCCCGACGACGGTGTCGTCGACCAGCACCTGCGCGCACCGCCCGGGGTGCCAGGGCGCGTGCTCGGCGGCCCGCACGGTGACCCGGTCGTCGGGCAGGCCGGCCACCGCCAGCACCGTCCGCGCCGCCTCGACCGCGTCCGCCCAGCCCGCCGGGCGGCCCGCACCCCACCAGCCGGTCGGCTCGATCTCACCGGCCAGCACCACGGCGACGTGCCGCGGCTGGTCCGGCAGGACCGCGTCGGCGGCGGCGAACTCGGCGTCCGACGGGCGGTGCTCCACCCCCATGTGCGGCGGGGTCCCCGCGTCGGGGCGCAGGTGGAAGACCGCGCCGACCTCGTACAGGGCGAGGTCACGCTGGCCCCGGCCCAGGTTGCGCCGGAGCACGCCGAGCAGCGGGCCGAGCAGCGTGGTGCGCAGCAGCGGCTCCTCCTCCGACAGCGGGTTGGCCAGGCGCACCGCCCGCCGGCGCGGGTCGTCGGCCGGCAACCCGAGCAGGTCGGCCAGGTCGGGGGCGACGAACGGCTGCGACAGCACCTCGACGTACCCCTGGTCGGCGAGCGCCCGGGCGATCGCCCGGCGGCGCCGCTGCTGCCAGGTGAGGCCGCGGCCGGCCGGCGCGACCGGTAGCACGGACGGCACGCGGTCGTACCCGTCGAGGCGGACCACCTCCTCGACCAGGTCGGCCGGGTCGGTGAGGTCCGGCCGCCAGGTCGGCGGGGTGACCGTCAGCGCGACCGCGCCGCCGGCCGACACGCCGACCTCGCCCGGATCCTCGGCGAGCCGGTCCGCGCCGCCGGCGACCGTGCAGCCGACCCGCTCCAGCAGGTCGGCCACCCGCGCCGGCGGGTACGCCACCCCGACCCGCCGCGACGGCAGGTCGGCCGGCATGCTGATCGGCGTACGCGGCCGGACGTGGTCGAGGTCGAGGATCTCGTCGCCGACCGTGCCGCCGCCGTGCTCGACCAGCAGCCGGACCGCCCGCTCGATGGCGACCAGCGGCAGGGCCCGGTCGACGCCCCGTTCCCAGCGCTTCGCGGCCTCGCTGAACAGCTTGTGCCGGCGGGCGGTGCGCCCGACCATCACCGGATCCCAGTGGGCGGCCTCGAACAGCACGTTCGTGGTGCCCTCGACCACCTCGCTGGTCTCCCCGCCCATCACCGCGGCGAGCGAGACCGGCCCGGTGTCGTCGCAGATCACCATGTCCTCGGCGGCGAGCGTACGGGTCACCCCGTCCAGGGTGGTCAGCTTCTCCCCCGGCTCGGCGCGGCGGACCACCAGCGTGCCGGCGATCCGGTCCGCGTCGAACGCGTGCATCGGCTGGCCCAGTTCGAGCATCACGTAGTTGGTGATGTCGACCGGCAGCGAGATGCTGCGGACGCCGGCGGTGGTGAGCCGCTGCACCATCCAGGCGGGCGAGGGCGCGGCCGGGTCGACGCCACGCACCATCCGGGCGGCGAACCGGTCGCAGCCGACCGTGTCACGCACCTCGACCGGGTACGCGGGCCGCTCGGTGGCGCCCGGCGCCGGCACCAGCCCCGGGTCGCGGAACGGCACCCCGACGGCGTGCGCCAGCTCGCGGGCGATGCCGCGCACCGACATCTGGTAGCCGCGGTCGGGCGTCAGCTCAACCTCGACCACGACGTCGTCGAGCCCCACCACCGGGCGGGCGTCGTCGCCGGGCTTGGCCGGGCTGGACTCGGGCAGCACGATGATGCCCGAGTGGTCGTCACCGAGCCCCAGCTCCTTCGCGGAGCAGATCATGCCGTTGGAGTTGCGCCCGTACGTCCTGCGGGCCCCGATGGCGAAGTTCCCGGGCAGCACGCCGCCGGGGAGGATCACCACCACCCGGTCGCCGACGGTGAAGTTCCGCGCCCCGCAGACGATCTCCTGGAGCTCGCCGGTGCCGTTGGCGTCGCCCACGTCGACCCGGCAGAACCGGATCGGCTTCTTGAAACCGGTCAGCTCCTCGATCTCCCGGACCTCACCGACCACCAGCGGCCCGGTGACCGTCTCACCCAGGTCCACGATGGACTCGACCTCGATGCCCAGGTCCACCAGGGCCTGCTCCAGGTCGGCCGGGGCCAGGTGGGCCGGCAGCTCGACGTACTCGCGCAGCCAGCTGACAGAAACTCGCATGACTCAGACCACCGTCTCCGTAACTCGTGCCCGCACTACGCCCCGTATCCGAACGCCCGGGTGAACCGGACGTCGCCCTCGACCATGTCCCGCATGTCGCCGACACCGTGGCGGAACATGACCGTCCGGTCGATGCCCATGCCGAAGGCGAATCCGGAGTAGACCTCCGGGTCGATGCCGCAGGCCCGCAGCACGCGCGGGTTCACCATGCCGCAGCCACCCCACTCGACCCACTGCGGACCCTTGCGGTGCTCCGGGAACCACACGTCGAACTCGGCCGACGGCTCGGTGAACGGGAAGTAGTGCGGGCGCCACCGGGTCTTCGCGTCCGGGCCGAACATGGCCCGCGCGAAGTGGTCCAGGGTGCCGCGCAGGTGCGCCATCGTGATGCCCTTGTCGACCACCAGGCCCTCCACCTGGTGGAAGACCGGCGCGTGGGTGGCGTCCAGCTCGTCGGTGCGGTAGACCCGGCCGGGGCAGATCACGTAGATCGGCGGCTTGCGGGTCAGCATCATCCGCGCCTGCACCGGCGAGGTGTGGGTCCGCAGCACCAGGCCCGAACTCTCCGGTGCGACGTGGAAGGTGTCCATCAGGCCGCGCGCCGGGTGGTCCGGCGGGATGTTCAGCGCGTCGAAGTTGGTCCACTCCAGCTCGACCTCGGGACCCTCGGCCACCTCGTAGCCCATCCCGACGAAGAAGTCGCTGATCTGCTCCATGAGGGTGCTGACCGGGTGCCGCGCGCCCTGCGGGCGCCGGTCGTACGGCAGGGTGACGTCCACCCGCTCCTCGATCAGCATCCGTTCGGCCTGCTTCCGCTCGAGGACCTCGGCGCGGGCGGCGTACGCGGACTCGATCGCCCGGCGGGCCTCGTTGACCCGCTTGCCGGCGTCGGCCTTGGCGGCCGGCGGCAGCGCGCCGATCTCGCGGCGCGCCAGGGAGACCGGGGCCCGGTCACCCAGGTGCGCGGGGCGCAGCGCGGTCAGCGCGTCCGGGTCGGCGGCGTCGGCGAACGCCTTCTCGGCGGCGGCGACGGCCTCGGCCAGGGCGGCCGGGTCGAGCAGGGCGACCTGCTTCGGGTCGTACGGATCGTTGCGGTAGGTCATGGCGTACGGGCACTCCCTCACGGCGGCGCCGGCCCTCGTCAGGCGGCGAAGCGAGTCTACGGACGCGCGGCTTCGCCGCAGCCCGCCGGTGGGAGTTGTGCGGAGAGCAGGTCAGGCCCGCCGCCCGCCGACACCGGCGGGCTGGCTAAACGAACGCCGTGGCGCGTTCATGGGCGGGCACTCTCCCCTGTTGTCTCGGCCGCGCGGCCGGTCGACGGCCGGCGCTGCGCTCTCGCTGAAGCGTACAGGCACACCGCGGCGGCCGCAGCCAGGTTGAGGCTCTCGGCGCGCCCGTGCAGCGGCACCCGGACGCGGGCGTCGGCGGCGGCGGTCAGCTCGTCGGCCAGCCCGTGCGCCTCGGAGCCGAACAGCCAGGCGGTGGGGGCGGCCAGCCGGCCGGCGTCGGCGAGGTCGTCCAGGTCGTCCGCGCCGTACCCGGTGGTGGCCAGTACGGCGAGCCCGGCGGCCCGCAGCGCGGCGACCGCCGCGAGGGGGTCGGGCGCGCGCACCACGTCGACGTGGAAGAGGCTGCCGGCTGAGGCCCGCACCGCCTTGCCGTTGTACGGGTCGACCGCCTCGCCGGCGAAGACGACCACCTGGGCGCCGGCCGCGTCGGCGGTGCGCAGCACGGTGCCGGCGTTGCCCGGATCACGGATGCCGGCGAGCACCGCGACCAGCCGCGGCCCGCGCGCCAGGGCGGTGTCCAGCGGTACGTCGAGGTGCCGGCACACGGCGACGAGGCCCTGCGGGGCGACGGTCTCGGTGAGCGCGGCGAGGGCCTCGTCGGTGACCTCGGAGACGGGTACGTCGGCGGCGGCGGCGCGGGCGGCCAGGTCCGTGTACCGGTCGAGCGCGGCCGGCGTACCGAAGAGTTCCAGGACCGTGCGGGGCCGGGTGAGGGCCTCGCGGACCGCCTGCGGCCCCTCCGCCAGGAACCGGCCGGCCGCGTCGCGGTCCCGGCGGCGCTGGAGCCGACGGGCGGCGACAACCCGTGGGGTACGCGGCGTGAACGGCCCGGAGACGGCGTCGAGGCGCCTCCCGTGCGGTCGTGACTGCATGGGAGACGCCTCGATCTGCCGTGGGTGGATCAGGCGGCCTGGGCCGCGGCGCCACCGGTGCCCTCGGCCGCGACGGCGGCGCGGGCCAGCTCGACGATCGCCGCGAAGGCGGCGGCGTCGTTGACGGCCATGTCGGCCAGGATCTTCCGGTCGACCTCGATGCCGGCCAGCTTGAGGCCCTGGATCAGGCGGTTGTAGGTGAGCCCGTTGGCGCGGGCACCCGCGTTGATCCGCTGGATCCACAGCTGCCGGAAGTCGCCCTTGCGGTCACGACGGTCCCGGTAGGCGTACTGCATCGAGTGCAGCACCTGCTCCTTGGCCTTGCGGTACAGGCGGGAGCGCTGACCGCGGTAGCCGCTCGCGGTCTCCAGCAGGGTACGGCGCTTCTTCTGGGCGTTCACAGCCCGCTTGACGCGTGCCATCTCAACTCCTTCTTCGGTTCAGGTGGCGCGCGTCAGCGGCCGAGCAGCTTCTTGATGCGCTTGACGTCGGCCTTGGCGGCGACGACGGTGCCGGTCAGGCGGCGGGTCCGGGTGGAGGGCTTCTTCTCCAGGTTGTGGCGCAGGCCCGCCTGCTGCTTCACGACCTTGCCCTTACCGGTCAGCCGGACGCGCTTGCCCATCCCGGTGTGGCTCTTCATCTTCGGCATGTGGAACGTCTTCTCCCCTGTTACTCGCCGGTGGTCCCGGCGGGTCCGGCCGGCTCGACCGGCGGCGCCGCCTCGGGGGCGCCGGATTCCCGCTCGCCCCGCGGTAGCGCGCCGCCGCGGGCCGCCGTGGCGGCCGCCTTGGTGGCGCGGTGCGGTGCGAGCACCATGATCATGTTGCGGCCGTCCTGCTTCGGCGCGGCCTCGACGTACCCCAGCTCCGAGATCTCGGACTCGAGCCGGCGCAGGAGCCGGTACCCCAGCTCCGGGCGGCTCTGCTCCCGACCGCGGAACATGATCGTCACCTTGACCTTGTCGCCGGCCTTGAGGAACCGCACCACGTGACCCTTCTTGGTCTCGTAGTCGTGCGGGTCGATCTTCGGCCGGAGCTTCATCTCCTTGATGACGGTCTGCTGCTGGTTACGCCGCGCTTCGCGCGCCTTGAGTGCGCTCTCGTACTTGAACTTGCCGAAGTCCATGAGCTTGCACACCGGCGGGCGCGCCATCGGCGCAACCTCGACCAGGTCCAGGTCGACGTCCGCGGCCAGCTGAAGGGCGCGCTCCAGCGGGACGATGCCCACCTGCTCACCCTCAGGGCCGACCAGTCGGACCTCACGTGCCCGGATCTGCTCGTTCACGCGTGGTTCGACGCTGATGGGGCCTCCTCGAGTCGAGTGTTCCTGCGTGGCCGACCCCGCGGCTCCCGGGTGGGAACCGACCCGGAAAGCAGAAGGCCCCGGCGCATGCCAGGGCCCGCTCGACCGGTCGGCACGACCACATGGTCGCGCATCCGGCGCCGGGACGTGCCCGGAACCGGTGACCGGACCCGGCCGCCTCGCGGCGACTCGGGTGGGAGCAGGCGCCCCACTTTCACGGCCGCCCGCACAAACGCGGACAGCCTGGTCGACTCGACAACACTACACCCCCGCCCAGGGTGACCCCAAACCGGGCATGGCGGCCGGCCGGGAACGCGCGCCGGCCGGGGTGCCGCCCGGCCGGTCAGCGGCCGGAGGCGCCCTCGGCCAGGCGGGTCTGGTGGGCCTGGTGCAGGCGGCGCAGCGCGCGGACCCCCTCGACGGCCAGTTCCTTGTCGGCGGCCTGGAGGGCCACCATCGGCACCAGGTCGTCGTCGTGCAGCTCCAGGCTGGCCCACGGGGCGCCCCGGTCGAAGCGGACCCCGCGGACGACCTCCCACGGCAGCTCGTACGAGCCGATCACGTTGCGCACCCGCACCCGCCGCGCGTCAGCCTCGACCATCGGGCGGGTGAAGAGCAGGAAGCCGAGCGCGCCGAACACGCCGAGGCCGATCATGGCGAGCTGGTCGCCCCGCTGGAACGTGCCGTAGCCGTTGCCGGTCGGCCCGGTCAGCGACGTGGCCAGGAGGGTGAACACCACCACCAGCACCGCCGCCGAGGCCCAGCAGACCAGCCGGATGCGGCGGGGCCGGATGCGGATCGACTCGGTTTCGCTCACCCCACCAGTCTGCCACCCGCCCCGGGCCCGCCCGCGCCCGCCACACGCGACCGGCCCCGGCCCGCTGATCCGCCACGGCGGGCCGGCGGATGGTGGGCGCGGGCCGGCCTGGGTGGCCAGCCGACGAGCCGCCGGTGGCGGCGACCGGGTGATGCAGGCCCTTTGCTCTGCTTCACCCCACGCGGAGGTTTCGGGCCGGAACTGGTGCGTCCGTTGAAGCAGAGCAAAGGGCGCCGGGCGGTTGGCCGGGGCTCGGGCGATCAGGAGCGGCGGCCGGACGGCCGGTCCACCGGTTCACCCAGGTCCGGCCGAGTGCTCTGGGTGGGCAACCCCGCCGGCCCGACGGACGGGGCGGGCACTGTGTCACCCCGCCCGGAACCCTGCCCGACGCCCCGTCCGGTGCGCCATCCACGGCCCTGCCCGGAGCCCCGGCCGGCGAGCAGAGCGGCGGCCAGGGTGAGCAGCGCCCCGGCGAGCACCGGCAGCCGGACGCCGGGGCCGCCGGGCAGCAGCGCGTCCAGCACCAGCGCGCCGCCGAGCTGGCCCGCGACCAGCAGCAGCCCGGTCCGCAGGACGCCCACCACCCGGACGCCGACCACCAGGCTGGCGACGATGCCGACGCCGAGGAGACCGCCGGTGTAGAGGAACCAGGCGTCCGGCCAGGACGGGGCGGGACCGGTCAGGGCCCCGGCCAGCGCCGCGACGAGCAGCACGGCCGGGGTGCTGACGGCGAAGTTCACCGCCACCCCGGCGGCGGCGGAACTGGCGGCCGAGACCCGGCCGTTGAGCGCGGACTGCAACGCCACCGCGACGCCGCCGACGACGGCGAGCAGGACCACGCCCAGAGCCAGGTCGCCGACGGGCTGCCCGAGCTGGGCCAGCGTCACCGCCGCCACCCCCAGCAGCGCCCCGGCCAGCCGGGGACCGGTGAACGCGATCCGCCCCACCGGTGCGAGACCGGCCCGGTCCACCGCCAGCCCGCCGAGGCTGCCGCCCGCGACCTGGGCGATGGTGAACACCGCCACCCCGAGCACCGGCACCACGTACGCGCCGAGCACGACGATTGCCGCGCCGCCGAGCCCACCCAGGTACGCCCACCAGGGCAGGCGCGCCCCGCGCAACCCGCGCAGGTCGGCGCGGAGCGACCGGAGCGCCAGTACCCCGAGCCCCACCAGGAGACATCCGCCGAGGTTGTTGACCACGGCGGCGAGGGTGGCGTCGCCGGCCCGCTCGCCCAGCTCGCCGTTCACCGCACCCTGCGCCGCCGAGGCGACCCCGCCGAGGGTCACCACGACCAGCGCGACCCAGGCGGGCACCAGGCGGGGTGCCGCCGGGGCCGGCGGTAATACCGACGAGGCTTCGGGCGCCCGGAAGGGCCGCCTCACAGCCGGCACGCGTGGATGTTCGTGACGAGGATCGCGCGAGCACCCAACTCGTACAGCTCGTCCATGATCCGGTGCACGTCGTCGCGGAGCACCATCGCCTGCACGGCCACCCAGCCCTCGCGGTGCAACGGGGAGACAGTCGGCGACTCGATGCCCGGCGTCAGCGAACTGGCCCGGTCGAGCAGGCCGGCCGGCACGTCGTACGCGAGCATCACGTAGCGCCGGGCGACGAGGACCCCGTGCAGGCGGCGCAGAAGCTGCTCGCACTGCGGGTGGGTCGGCGCGGCGGCGCGGCGGACCAGGACGGCCGAGGACCGCAGCAGCGGCTCGCCGAACACGACCAGGCCGGCCTGCCGCAGCGTGGCGCCGGTCTCCACCACGTCCGCGACGACGTCGGCGACACCGAGACGGATGGCGTTCTCCACCGCGCCGTCGAGGCGGATCACGTCGGCCTTCACACCGAGGTCGGCGAGGTGCCGCTCGACCAGGCCGGGGTACGCGGTGGCGATCCGGTGCCCGCCCAGCTCCTGCACGGAGTCGACGTCCTCGGGGCGGGCGGCGAAGCGGAAGGTGGCCCGGCCGAAGGCCAGGTCGACGATCTCCTCGGCCGGCGCGCCGGAGTCGATCAGCAGATCCCGGCCGGTGATGCCGACGTCCAGGTCACCGGAGCCGACGTAGGTGGCGATGTCCTTCGGGCGCAGGTAGAAGAACTCGATGTCGTTGGGCTCGTCCCGGCAGACCAGGTCCTTCGGGTCGGTGCGCTGGCGGTAGCCCGCCTCGCGCAGCATCTGGGCGGCCGAATCGGCGAGGGCGCCCTTGTTGGGAACGGCGACACGCAGCATGACGGAGTGCTCCTTGGGATCGGGGAGGATCGACACGGGGACGCACTCAGAGATGTCGGTAGACGTCCTTGAGGTCGAGACCGGTGGCAAGCATCAGCACCTGCACCTGGTAGAGCAGCTGCGAGATCTCCTCGGCGGCCCGCTCGGGCCCCTCGTGCTCGGCGGCCATCCACGACTCGGCCGCCTCCTCGACGACCTTCTTGCCGATGAAGTGCACCCCCTTCTCCAGGGCGGCGACCGTGCCCGAGCCCGGGGTGCCGGCGGCGGCCTTGGCCTGCAGCTCGGCGAACAACTCCTCGAACGTCTTCACCGGCCGATTCTCTCAACCACCGGGCCGCCGCGGCGCCGCAGGGGTCCGGCGCGTCCGTCCCGTGGTCAGCCGCCGAAGCCGACGCGCTGGGCGGAGGCCGCCGACACGCCGCGGATGGCGAGGGCGGCGTCGAGCGCGGCGACGGTGGCCGCCCAGCCCTTGTCCTCGGCCGAGCCGGGCAGGCCGGCCCGGTCCCGGGCCTGCTCGATGGTGTCGACGGTCAGCACGCCGTGCGCGACCGGCTTGCCCTCGTCCAGCGCCACCCGGGTGAGCCCGTCGGTGACCGAGCGGCAGACGAAGTCGAAGTGGGCGGTGGCGCCGCGCACCACGACACCGAGCGCGACCACCACGTCGCAGCGGCGGGCGAGGGCCTGGGCGACCACCGGCAGCTCCACCGAGCCGGCCACCCGGGCCACCACCGAGCGCGCCGCGCAGGCCTCGGCGGCGGCGACCGCCCGGTCGAGCATGTGGTCGGTGAGGTCACCGTGCCAGCGGGCCGCGACCACTCCCACCGTCAGACCGGTCGCGTCGACGGTGTCGATGCCCGGCTCCCCGAATCCCGCCATGTCTACGCTCCGATCTCGTCGCCGGGAACCGGGCGGCCCATCGGCGCCTCGGTCACCTCGTCCAGTTCGTCCAGCAGGTGACCCATCCGGTCCCGCTTGGTCCGCAGGTAGCGAACGTTCTCCGGGTGCGGCCGCACCGGCAGGCCCTCGCGCCCGGTGATGGTCAGGCCGTACCCCTCCAGGCCGGCGCGCTTGGCCGGGTTGTTGGTGAGCAGCCGCATCGAGCGCACGCCCAGGTCGTAGAGGATCTGCGCGCCGGTGCCGTAGTCCCGGGCGTCCGCCGGCAGGCCCAGGTCCAGGTTGGCGTCGACGGTGTCCCGGCCCAGGTCCTGGAGCTGGTACGCCTGGAGCTTGTGCAGCAGGCCGATGCCCCGCCCCTCGTGCCCGCGGACGTAGAGCACCACGCCCCGCCCCTCCTGGGCGACCCGGTCCAGGGCGGCGTTGAGCTGCGGGCCGCAGTCGCAGCGGACCGAGCCGAACACGTCGCCGGTGAGGCACTCCGAGTGCACCCGCACCAGCACGTCCCGGCCGTCGCCGATGTCACCCATCACCAGCGCGACGTGCTCGGCCGAGTCGTAGTCGCTGCGGTAGCCCAGGGCCCGGAACACGCCGTGGCTCGTCGGCATGCGGGTGTCGGCGACCAGCTCGACCTGCTTCTCCGTCCGCCGCCGGTAGGCGACCAGGTCCGCGATGGTGACCAGGGTCAACGAGTGCTCGGCGCAGAACTTCTCCAGGTCCGGCAGCCGCATCATCGTGCCGTCGTCGTTCACCAGCTCGCAGAGCACGCCGGCCGGGCGCAGCCCGGCCAGCCGGGTCAGGTCGACCGCGGCCTCGGTGTGCCCGGGCCGGCGCAGCACGCCGCCCTCGCGGGCCCGCAACGGCACCACGTGGCCCGGTCGGGCCAGGTCGGCGGGGCCGGTGGTGGGGTCGGCGAGCAGCCGGATCGTGTGCGCCCGGTCGGCGGCCGAGATGCCGGTGCTCACGCCCTCCCGGGCGTCCACGGTCACCGCGTACGCGGTGCCGCGCTTGTCCTGGTTGGTGTGGTGCATGGGCGGCAGGTCCAGCCGGTCGCACTCGCTCTCGGTCAGCGGCACGCAGATGTAGCCCGACGTGTACCGGACCATGAACGCGAGCAGCTCCGGCGTCGCCAGCTCGGCCGCGAAGATCAGGTCGCCCTCGTTCTCCCGGTTCTCGTCGTCGACCACGACGACGGGCCGGCCGGCCGCGATGTCCTCCACGGCCTGCTCGATGCTGCCAAAGGTGCTCATGCGACTGCCTCCGAGTAGGTCGGCGTGATCGGGGCGGGGCGGGTGGCGCGCGACGTGCGCCACCACGCGGCGAGGCCCCAGACGCAGAACGCGCCGTAGACGAGGTACATGGCCGCCGAGGGGTAGTAGCCGCCGCGCAGCAGCAGCGGCACGCCCACCGCGTCGACGGCGATCCAGATGAGCCAGAAGTCGACGTAGCCGCGGGCCATCCCGTAGGTGGCGAGCAGGCTGCCGGTGAGGATCCACGCGTCCGGCAGCGGGCCCCAGGAGCCCAGTGCGGCGAGCACCGGGTACGCGGCCGCGGTCCCGGCGACGGCGGCGAGCAGCAGGCCGAGCCGTTCCCGGCCGGTGGCCCAGCGCGGCTCCACGGCCGGCGCCCCGTCGGCGCCCCGGCGGCGGTTGTGCGACCAGCGCCACCAGCCGTAGAGGCTGACGCCGAAGAAGAACAGCTGCCGGCCGGCCTGGCCGTAGAGGTCGTGCGCCTGCGGCGTGGCGAACGCCCCGCCGAGGAAGACGGTGAACAGCAACGCGTTGCCGATCATGCCGACCGGCCACGCCCACACCAGCCGGCGCAGCCCGAGCAGGGCGGACGCGAGGCCGAAGACGTTGCCGACGATCTCGCGGACCAGCACGGGCGAGCCGGCGATGCTCACCTGGGCGTCGAGCAGCCAGCCGAGCGGGCCCATCAGGCCACCCCGCCCGCGGCCGCGACGCCGGGCAGGCCGCCGCTGCCGGGCAGGCCGACGGCGCCGGGCAGGCCGACGGCGCCGGGCAGGCCCCCCTCCGGCCGGCCCGCCTCGCCCGGCAGGTGCGCGCCGAGCAGGCGCTCGACGTACTTGGCCAGCACGTCGACCTCGAGGTTGACCGGGTCGCCGACACCGCGCGTCCCGAGGGTGGTGAGCTTCAGCGTGGTCGGGATCAGGCCGACCGAGAACCAGTCGGTCCCGACGCCCGCCACGGTCAGCGACACCCCGTCGACGGTGATCGAGCCCTTCTCCACCACGTACCGGGCCAGGGCGGCGGGGAGGCGGAACCGTACCGTCTCCCACTGGTCGGCCGGCTCCCGGGAGACGACCTCGCCGACGCCGTCCACGTGCCCCTGCACCAGGTGCCCGCCCAGGCGGCTGCCGAGCGCGGCGGCCCGCTCCAGGTTGACCGGGTCGCCCGGCCGCAGCGCGCCGAGCGCGGAGCGGCGCAGCGTCTCCCCCATCACGTCGGCGGTGAACGTCCCGTCGGCGACGTCCACCACGGTCAGGCAGACGCCGTTGACCGCGATCGAGTCGCCGTGCCGGGCGTCCGAGGTGACCAGGGGGCCACGGATCGCGACCAGCGCGGAGTCGCCCGCGGTCTCGGTGACCCGGACGACCTCGCCCAACTCCTCGACGATGCCGGTGAACATGTCAGCCCTCCCTCTTCCGGGGCAGCGCGGTGATCCGCAGATCGGGACCGACCTGCGTAACGTCGACGAGCTCCAATTCGATGGCCTCGGCGATCGTGGTCACACCCGCGTCGACCAACGCGGTCGGGCCGGCGCCGAGCAGCCGGGGCGCGACGTACCCGACGATCTTGTCGACCAGGCCGGCGGCGAGGAACGCGCCGGCCAGGCGCGGCCCGCCCTCCAGCAGCGCCGCCCGCACCCCGCGGCCGTGCAGCACGGCGAGCAGCGCCGCCAGGTCCACCCGGCCGTCGGGGCCGGCGCCGACCTCCGCCGCGGTGGCGATCCAGGTCGAGGCGGCGGCGTCGCGGACCCGTGCCCCGGACGGGGTACGCCCCGCCGAGTCGACCACCACCCGCAGCGGCTGGCGGATGGCCAGGCTGCCGTCGCGCAGGTTCCGGGCGGTGAGGCGGGGGTCGTCGGCCAGCACGGTGCCCACGCCGGCGATGACGGCGTCGACCGTCCCGCGGAGGGCGTGCACGTCCATCCGCGCCGCCTCGGAGGTGATCCACATGCTGGTGCCGTCGGCGGCCGCCGACCGGCCGTCCAGCGTCGCGGCGTACTTCCAGATGACGTACGGCCAGCCCCGGCGCATCGAGGTCAGCCAGGAGATGTTGCCGGCCTCCGCCTCGGCGGCGCGTACCCCCGTGTCGACCTGGACCCCCGCGGCGCGCAACGTGGCGGCGCCGCCGGACGCGACCGGGTTCGGGTCGGGCACGGCGATGACCACCCGGGACACCCCGGCCTGCACCAGCGCGGTGCTGCAGGGGCCGGTGCGACCGGTGTGGTCGCAGGGTTCCAGGGTGACGACGGCGGTGCCACCGCGGGCCCGCTCCCCCGCCTGGGCCAGCGCGACGATCTCGGCGTGCGGCCCGCCGGCGTACGCGTGGAAGCCCTCACCGACGACCTGGCCGTCCGCGTCGAGCAGCACGCAGCCGACGACCGGATTGGGGCTGGTGGTGCCGAGACCGCGCGCGGCGAGTTCGACCGCGCGACGCATCGCCTCGTCGACGGAGACGCCGGCCATGCCCTGCCCTCTCACTCGCCGGTCGGCGCGCGGGCGGCGACGGGAGCGACGGCATCGGGCCGCGGGCGTGCGGCGGCGGAATCCGGGGACGGCAGGGCCGACCCGGGGGGCGGTCACGGCATGCCGAGGTCGGCAGCCGGGCACGGCCCGTCCGTCCCGCGCGCTGTCTCCCATCCGGACTGTCTGAGCGCGGGTGTGCCCGCACCCAACCGTCGGCCCCGGAGTCTCACCAGGTCCACCGGGCGGACGAACCGCTCCCGGGTCGCGGGCTTACCACGGTCGCACCGTGGATCACCGCCGGTTCGGAATTACACCGAGTCCCGCCAGCGCGTGGTGGGTACTACCGGCAGTCTTACACGCTCCGGGGCGACTGTCGCCACCCTCGCGAGCTACTTCACATGACGATCGCTCGGATCGGCCACGCCGCGGCGCCGGTCCACCGCCACGTACGAGCCGGGCTGGCTCTTCGCCACCGTCTTCATCTCCGAGGCGATCGTCATCGCCTCCAGGGGGCTGGTGATGCGTCTGTCGGCGTCCGAGACGGAGACGCCGATCGAGAGCGTGACCAGGGCGGCACGGCGCAGGTTGCCGCGCCGGTCCTTCAGCTCGACGTAGCCGCGGGCGGCGTCCGACGGGTCGTACAGCGCGTCGGCGGCCTTCTCGAAGTCGGCCGAGACCCGCGAGGTGAGCGGCCGGACCTGCTCCGGCGTGCAGACGAAGACGAAGTCGTCACCGCCGACGTGCCCGAGGAAGGCCGGTGGGAGGCCCACCGACACCACGGCCCGGTGCAGGCTGCGGGCCAGCGCGGAGATGAAGTCGTCGCCGCGGACGAAGCCGTACCGGTCGTTGACGCTCTTGAACCGGTCGATGTCGATGTAGCCGACCGCGTAGTCCGACCCGACCCGGACGCGGTCGGCGATCTCCCGGCGGATCCGGCTGTTGCCGGGCAGCCCGGTCAGCGGCGAGACCTCGCGGAACTCCTTGTTGCGACGGAGGGTGGAGCTGACCCGGGCCACCAGTTCGGCGGTGTCGAAGGGCTTGACCAGGTAGTCGTCGGCGCCGGCGCTGAGGCCGTGCACCTTGTCCACGGTGAGCCCCTTGGCGGTCAGCATGATCACCGGCAGCGCCGCGGTCATCGGGTCGGCGCGCAGCCGCCGGGTCAGCTCCAGGCCGTCGACGCGCGGCATCATCAGGTCCACCACGGCGAGGTCGGGACGCTGACGCCCGATCACCTCGAGGGCCTCCTGGCCGTCGCTGGCGTGGATCACCTCGTACCCGTGCAGGCGGAGGTTGAACTCGACGAAGCGCGCGATGTCCTCGTCGTCGTCGACGACGAGGATGACGTCCGGGCGGTCGCCGGCCGGGTCCACCTCAGGCCCCGGAAGCCGCGCGTTCCGCCATGGCCCGCAGTTTTCGGACGGCCTCGGCCGGGTCGTCCGCGCCGTAGACGGCGGTGCCGGCGACGAAGGCGTCGGCACCGGCCTCGGCGGCCTGGGCGATGGTGTCGGCGGCGATGCCGCCGTCGACCTCGATGCGCACCTCCAGGTGGCCGGCGTCGACGTGCCGGCGCGCCGTGCGCACCTTGTCGAGGAGGTGCGGGATGAACCGCTGCCCACCGAAGCCCGCCTTGATCGTCATGATCAGCAGCGTGTCGAAGCTGGGCAGCAGGTCCAGGTACGGCTCGACCGGAGTGTCCCGGTCGATCGCCAGCCCCGCCTTCGCCCCGGCCGACCGCAGGTCCTTGGCCAGCGCCACCGGGTCGTCGCAGGCCTCCGCGTGGAAGGTGACGTTGTACGCCCCGGCGTCGGCGTACCCGGGGGCCCACCGGCGCGGATCCTCGATCATCAGGTGCACGTCGAACGGGAGCTTCGTGGCGGCCCGCAGGCTCTGCACGACCGGCAGCCCGATGGTCAGGTTCGGCACGAAGTGGTTGTCCATGACGTCCACGTGCAACCAGTCGGCGGCATCTTCGACGGCACGGACCTCGTCGGCGAGGCGGGCGAAATCGGCGGCCAGGATGCTCGGCGCGACGATGGGCGGCGGTACGGTCACGGGGCCAGTGTACGAACGCGGCCACCAGCCGCCGCCGGCACGGCACCAACCGGGACGCCCTGTGACCCAGCGGTGACCAGTGGTGCAGAATTGGCCGTTCCGGACGGGTGAATCCGGACGAAGGGTCATTCGTGACTGGCTGGATGACGGAAACACGGCAAAACTCCATGAGGGACGGTGACGTGGGCCGCACGACCACCTGGCGCGCCGGCCGGGTCCGCGGTGGCCGGCCGTCAGCTCCCGGAAAGGGCGGATGATGCGACGGTGGCTTCCTCTCCGAGCGGTGGCGCTGGCCGGCGCGGCCGCGCTCCTGCTCGGCGGCTGCGTACGGCCCGGCGGATCCGACGGCGACCTCACCGACGACTGGCCCGCGCTGGCCGAGGCGCGGCTGTTCGTCCCGGCCGCCGGGGTCTGCCTCCCCCGGATCACCGCCGTGGTGCAGGCGAGCACGTACGAGACGGTGGACTGCGCCCGCAACCACCTGGCGGAGGCCGTACACGTGGGCACGTTCACCGGCCCGGTCGCCGACGGCGCCCGCCGGCCCGAACCGGGCTCGCCGGACCTGCGCGCCGCCCGCGCCGAGTGCGACCAGCGGGTCCGCGAGGTGCTCGGCGGTGACTGGCACTCCGCCCGCCTCACCATGAACATCGCCCTGCCGTCCGTTCCCGCGTGGACCGGTGGCGCCCGCTGGTTCCGCTGCGACCTCAGCGAGACCGACAGCATCGACAACACCCGGCCGGTCAACCGGACCGGGAGCCTCCGCGGCGCGATGCTCGGCGACTCCGCGCTGATCCACCGCTGCTTCGACCCCAAGCTGATCGGCGAGAACCTCAACTACATGGCGCCGGTGCTGTGCACCGAGCCGCACCGGGCCGAGTTCGTCGGCGTGTACGTGGAACGCGACATGAGCTGGGCGGAGTTCACCCGCAACGAGCAGCGGGCACACCAGCGCTGCATGGCGCTCATCGCCGCCTTCGCCGACGTGCCCAACAACAGCGACCTGCCGTACCGGGCCGGCTCGATCTTCTACCCGCCGTCCCAGCGGGAGTGGGAGGAGGGCGACCGGGGCGTGCGCTGTTTCCTGTGGAGTGACGACCGGAAGCTGACCCGCTCGATGCGCGGCGCGGGCCCGCAGGGGCTGCCGGCGATCTGACGTATGCTCCCGCTCCGTGGCCGGCATCGACGGTGCCGCGTCCACCGGGCGACGGGAGGTCGGAGGGTGAAGCGACGCTGGTTCGCGGGAATGGCGCTCGGCGTGGTGGTCGTGGCGCTCACCGGCTGCGTCGCGCCGCCGGCCGGCACCGACGGTGACCTGGTCGACGACTGGGCCACGATCAGCGCCCCGACCGCCTTCGTCCCCGAGGCGGGGACGTGCCACGCGCACGTGGCCCGGGTCGGCTACCTCGGGGCGTACGACCCGGTGCCGTGCGAGCGGCCGCACCGGGTGGAGACGCTGCACGTGGGCACGCTGACCGGCGCCGGCGCGACGGGGACGACGCCGCCGTCGCCCGGCTCCGCCGGGACGCGCACCGCGCACGCCACCTGCGACCGGGAGGCCACGCGGGCGCTGGGCGCGGACTGGCGCAGCGGCCGGGTCGGCCTGTCCGTGGTGTTCCCGTCACCGGCCGCCTGGACGGGTGGGGCCCGCTGGTTCCGCTGCGACGCGGCGGAGATCCGGAGCATGGACGACCCGAGCGTGGTCACCCGCACGGCCCGTCTCGGCGGGGCGCTGGCCGGCTCGTCGCCGCTGCGGCACACCTGCTTCAACCCGGCCGTCAAGGACGACCGGATCATTCGGATGACCCCCGTGTCGTGCACCCGCCCGCACCACGCCGAGTTCGTCGGCGTCTGGGTCGCGCCGGACACCAGCTACGCGGCGTTCACCAAGAACGACCGCCGCGTCCGCGACGGCTGCCTGGCGCTGATCGCCGCGTACGCGAAGGTGCCGCGCGGCGAGGTCCGCTTCCGCACCGGTTCGATCTGGTACCACCCGCTCGAGGCGGAGTGGCGCGACGGCAACCGCGGCGTGCAGTGCTTCCTGTGGGTGAGCGAGCGCAACCTCACCCGCTCGATGAAGGGCGCCGGCCGCTCAGGCCTGCCGATGGGCTGAGCGGCCGGCCGCGTCAGCCGCGGCGCAGCACCGCGAGGAACATCGCGTCGGTGCCGTGCCGGTGCGGCCACAACTGCACCGTCGGCCCACCGCCGAGCCCCGGCATCCCCGCCGGCAGCAGCGGGCGGGCGTCGACGAAGTCGACCGGCACCCCGGCCCGGCGGGCCGACTCGGTGACCGTCACGTGCGTCTCGACGGTGTGCGGCGAACAGGTGACGTACGCGACCACACCGCCGGGGCGCACCGCCCGCAGCGCCGCCCCGAGCAGTTCCCGCTGCAACCGGGTCAGCGCCGGCAGGTCCGACGGCTGCCGGCGCCAACGCGACTCGGGCCGCCGGCGCAGCGACCCCAGGCCGGTGCACGGCGCGTCGACCAGCACCCGGTCGAAGTGCTCCTCCGCGAGCTTCGGGTGGTCGCCGACGGCGCGGCCGTCGGTGTTCAGCACGGTCACCGGCAGATCGCGGGTGGCCTGCGCGACGAGGCGGGCGCGGTGCTCGGACACCTCCACCGCGGTGAGCCGCGCCCCCCGCTGGGCGGCGATGGCGCCGAGCAGGCCGGACTTGCCTCCCGGGCCGGCACACAGGTCGAGCCACCGCCCGTCCGGCCCGTCGAGCGGGGCCACGGCGAGGGCGTCGGCCACCAGCTGGGAGCCCTCGTCCTGCACGTGCGCCCGGCCCTCGGCGAGCGCCGGCAGGTCGCCCGGCGCGCCGCCGCCCAGGTAGACCGCGTACGGGGAGAACGCGCCGGGCGCGCCGCCGACCTCGTCGGCCAGCTCGACCGGGTCGGCGAGCCCGGGGCGGGCGCACAGGTGCACCGGCGGGCGTTCGTTGTCCTCGATGAGCAGGCGGGTGGTCTCACCGAGGTCGCTGCCGAGCGCCTCGGCGAACGCCCGCACGATCCACTGCGGATGGCTGTACGCGAGCGCCAGGTGGCCGACCGGGTCGGTGTCCATCGGCGGGGCGAGCTTCGCCACCCACGCGTCGGCGTCCCGACCGGCGACCTCGCGCAACACCGCGTTGGCGAACCCGGTCGCGCCCGGCCCGACGGTCCGGACCAGGTCGACGGTCGACGAGACGGCGGCGTGCGCGGGCACCCGGGTGTGCAGCAGCTGGTACGCGCCGAGCCGCAGCGCGTCGCGGACCGGGGGGTCGATCCGGGCCACGTCCCGCCCGGCGGCGTCGGTGAGGATCGCGTCGAGGGTGCCGAGGTGGCGCAGTGTGCCGTAGGTCAGCTCGGTGGCGAAGGCGGCGTCACGGCCGGCCAGCCCGGCGTCGCGGAGGATCGCCGGGAGCGCCAGGTTGGCGTACGCGTCATCCCGGTTGACCGCCTCGATCGCCTGGTACGCGGCGTACCGGGGCCGGTCGGCGGGGCCCGGACGGCGACCGGGGCGTGCGCCCCCGGTGGGGGCACCGCGCTCCGGGCGGCCGGCGCCCGCCCGCCGGTCGTCGCGGGGCGCACCGGCCCGCCGGGGCGCGGCGCGGTCCGGCCGGCCACCGGTGGCCCGCCCGAACCGGGTGGAGCCGGGCTCGTCGGCCCGGCCGAGACGGGCGGCGTCCGGGACGCCCGCGGGGCCGGCGTCGAAACGGCCGCCGTGGGGGTGGTCGGGACGGTCGGAGCGGTCGGCGCGGTCGGTCACGCGAAGACCTCCCCGGCGGCGACCCGGGCGCCACGCGCCCAGTCGCTCGCCGGCATGGCCTTCTTGCCGGCGGCCCGGACCTCGCCGAGGCGCACCGGCGTGGTGGCGGTGCCCGCCAGCACCCGGGACTTCTCCACCAGCAGTTCCCCCGGCTTCAGGTCGGGACCGTCGGCGACCGGCGTCACCGGGCCGAGCTTCACCCGCTCGTCGCGGAAGGTGGTCCACGGGCCGGGGGCGGGGGTGGCGGCGCGGATGCGGCGGTCCACCGCGAACACCGGGTCGGTCCAGCGGACCCGCGCGTCCTCGACGGTGAGCTTCGGCGCCAGGGACACCCCGTCGGCCGGCTGCGGCTCGGCCCGAGCGGTGCCGTCCTCGATCGAGTCGAGCACGGCGACCAGCAGGCCGGCGCCGGAGTGGGCGAGCCGCTCCAGCAGGTCCCCGGAGGTGTCGGTGGGGCGGATCTCGTCGGTGACGGTGCCGAACACCGGCCCGGTGTCCAGCCCCTCCTCCAACTGGAACACGCTGGCGCCGGTCAGCTCGTCGCCGTGCAGCACCGCGTGCTGCACCGGCGCCGCGCCCCGCCACGCGGGCAGCAGCGAGAAGTGCAGGTTGATCCAGCCGTGCCCGGGGATCTCCAGGGCGGCCGGCGGGACCAGCGCCCCGTACGCCACGACGGGCACGCAGTCGGGCGCCAGCTCGCGCAGCCGGTCGAGGAACTCGGGCTCGCGCGGCCGGGCGGGGGTGAGCACCTCGACGCCGTGCTGGTCGGCCCAGGCGCCCACCGGGGAGCGGGACAGCCCACGACCGCGCCCGGCGGGGGCGTCCGGCCGGGTGACCACGGCCACGAGCTCGTGGCGGGAGGCGGCGACCGCCTCCAGAGCGGGGACGGCGACGGCCGGCGTGCCGGCGAAGATCAGGCGCATCGGCCGGTCACCGCCCCAGGCCGAGGGGGCTGCTGGCGGCGTGCGGGCTGAGTTTGACCGTCGGCGGGGCGGCCGGGTCGTACCACTCGGCCTGGCGGATCGCCTTCATGGCCGCCTTACGGCCGGCCGCGTCGAGCCGGTCGACGAAGAGGACACCGTCGAGGTGGTCGGTCTCGTGCTGCACGCACCGGGCCATCAGGCCGGTGCCGACGATCTGCATCGGGTCGCCGTAGCCGTTGAAGCCCTTGGCGATGACGTTCTGCCGACGCTTGGTGTCGAAGTAGAGCCCGGGAATGGAGAGGCAGCCCTCCGGGCCGTCCTGCTCCTCCTCGTCGGGGAACTCGAGCACCGGGTTGACCAGGTGGCCGACCACGTCGTCGACGTCGAAGGTGAACACCCGAAGGCCCACGCCGAGCTGCGGCGCCGCGAGGCCGGCCCCGTTCTGCTCGCGCATCGTGTCGGTCAGGTCGGCGACGAGCTTGCGCAGCTCGACGTCGAAGTCGACCACCGGATCGGCCGGCGTGCGCAGCACCGGGTCGCCGAACAGACGGATGGGCTGGACGGTCACGCGGGGTGGCTCCTTCGTGGGCTCGGCGACGGGCGTGCCGTACCAGTCTACGGAGTGGCCGGGCCGGCCCCGGCCGGCGTACCGCGATCGCCGACCGCCGCGGCGACGGTGACCGGGAGGGTGTCGTAGCCACGCAGCGTCAACCGGGTCCGGCGGCGGGGCGTGCCGGCCAGCGCCAGGCCGGGCAGCCGGCGCAGCAGCAGCGGGAAGGCGACCTGCGCCTCCAGCCGGGCCAGCCCGGCGCCGAGGCAGTAGTGCGGGCCGGCCCCGAAGGAGAGCGGATGCGGCTGGGCGCGCCACGGGTCGAACCGGGCCGGCTCCGGGAAGCGCCGGGGGTCGCGGTTGGCGGCACCGAGCAGCAGCAGCGCCCAGCTGCCGGCCGGCAGCTGCGTGCCCCCGACCCGGGCCGGCGCGTCGCTGCGGCGGGTGGTGAGCTGGACCGGGGAGTCGTACCGGAGCAGCTCCTCGACGTACGCCGGCGCGAGGTCGGGGTGCGCGCGCAGCGCGGTGGCCTCCCGGGGGTGGTCCAGGAGCACGACCAGGCCGTTGCCGAGCAGGTTGGTGGTGGTCTCGAAGCCGGCGACCAGCAGCACCACGAGGTTCGCCAGCAGCTCGTCGCCGGAGAGCCGGTCACCGTCGGCGTCGTGCACCTGCACGAGGGCGGTGGTCAGGTCGTCGGCGGGTGCCCGCCGTCGCGCCGCGACCAGCTCGGCGAAGTAGTCGCTCAGCTCGGTGGCGCCCCGGTCCGCCACCGCCAGGTCCTCCGGGGTGATCTCCGGCTCCAGGATGCCGGTCAGGTCGGCCGCCCAGCGGCGGAACAGCGGCCGGTCCTGCGCGGGTACGCCGAGCAGCGCGCAGATCACCCCCACCGGCAGCGGGTACGCGAAGTCGGCCATGACGTCGGCCGGCGTGCCGTCCCGTCCCCGCTCGGCCATCGCGTCGATGAGCTGGTCGGCCTGCGCCGCGACGACGTCCCGCATGGCGGCGACCCGGCGTGGCGTGAAGGCCCCGGCGGCGAGCCGGCGCAGCCGGGTGTGGTCCGGCGGGTTGGTCCGCAGCATCGAGCGGGAGATCGACGCGACGGCCGCACTCTGCCGCCATCCGGGCCAGAGGTTGTCCCGCAGGTCGTCGTCGAGCACGCCGAACCGGGCGTCGCGCAGGATCGCGTCGGCTTCCGCGTACCCGGTGACCACGAAGAAGGCGGGCGCGGCCTCCACCACCGGCCCGTGCGCGCGCAGCCGCTCGTACGTCGGGTACGGGTCGAGCCGCCCCTGCGGCGACATGAGCAGTGCGACCGCCTCGGATGCGTCCATGAGTCGCCTCCCGCGTCGAGGGGTGCCGGAGGCTCCATCATGCGCGCGCGGCGGCCCGCCGTCAGCCCCGCCGAGGCACGGGCCGCCGGTGCGGGTCGCGCCGACGCGACGGGGCCGGGAGCCCCGCCGGGGCGGGCCGGGCCGACCCGGCGGTCAGGAACCGGCGCCGGGCTCCCCCGCCAGCACGGCGCCGCGCCCCAGCAGGGCGTGCTCCGGCAGCGGCAGCTCGATCTTGTGGGCCGCCTCCCAGTCGTGGATCAGGCTGGGCCGCACCTGGGCGGTGAAGTAGTCGATCGCGCTCATCCCGCCGACCACGGGCTCGTCCACCTCGGCGACCAGCCGCGCGGGCACCATCCGGAACCCGTTCTGGAGCGCGGCGCTGAGCCGGCGGTGCCCGTCGACGACGAAGAAGTACTCGCCGGTGTAGCCGATCCGCAGCGGTTCGAGGGCCTCGTCGCCGGCCGCGGCGACGTCGTCGACGAACTCGGTGTCCCACAGGTCGCGCAGGGCGGCGATGTCCTCGGTCGGGTAGACCCGGGCCGGGTCGAGCAGCAGCAGCGGCGGGGTGTCCCGCAGCACGTCCGGGCCGAGCCGCCCCTCGTACGCGTCGACGATGTGCTCGATCACGTCCTCGGCGGTGGCCCGGGTGGTGTCGCAGATCAGGTCGTAGTTCCGCAGCCGGGCCTTGTCCACCCCGTACCGGACGATGAACCGGCCGCGCTCGCTCTCGCTGCGCTCCTTGAGCCTGGCCTTGGCCTCCTCCAGGGAGGTGTAGCTCTCGGCGGGGCCGGAGGGCCGCAGGAGCACCCGGCGGGCCGCCTCGCCCGGCTCGGTGATCATGTGGACCTTGAGCGCGTCGGTGAAGAAGTGCCAGGCCAGCCGGGAGTCCATGACGAGGCTCTCGCCGGAGGCGGCGATGTCCCGCTGGAGCTGGTCGACGTAACCGTCGACGGCCTGGTCCAGCTCGGCGTGCAGGTTGAGCTGGAGGGCGGTCATCTGCCGCTCCTGCGCCATCTGCCGGTAGAGGTCGCCGACACTGACCCGGCGCATGCCGAGGCGTTTGGCGATCTCCACGGAGACGGTGCTCTTGCCGCTGCCGAGGTCACCGTTGAAGACGATCGACTGACGAACGGTCACGACTGGTCCACCTCTGATCACCGGCTGATGACGGGCGATGCTATCACCCGGACCCGGGTCACTTCCCACACAGCGTGTCCGTCACACCCGCTTCGGTGACGGACGGTGATGACCGTGGCGCGGCGTGCGACCGGTCAGAACAGGGCGAGGGGGTCGACCTGGAGCCGGACCGGGTCGGCGGCCTTGCGGGCGGCGCGCACCCCGGCCGCGGCGTGCAGCGCCCCGGCGAGGGCGGCGGCGCGGGCCCGGGGCACCCGGACCAGCATCCGTTCCCGGTCGTCGTCGGCGGGGACGGGGCCCAGCACCTCCGCGTCCTCGGGCAGCCGGGCCTCGGCGAGCAGGTCGGCGACGGCGGCCGGTGGGCCGGTGACGCTGGCCATCCGGACCGCCGGGGGGAAGCCCAGGTCGCGGCGCTCGGCCAGTTCCCGGGCGGCGAACCAGGCCGCGTCCCACCGCAGCAGCGCCTGGACCGGGGCGAGCCCGCCGTCGGCGACGACCACCACCCGGCCGCCGGCCGCCGCGGGACGGGCCAGTGCGGCGGCGCCGAGCCACCGCCGTAACGCCTCCTCCCCCGCCCGCAGGTCGGCGCGGGTGAGCAGCGCCCACGAGTCGAGCAGCAGCACGGCGCCGTAGCCGCCGTCGGCCACCGGCTCGGCGCCCGGGGTCGCGATGACGAGGCCGGCGCCGCCGGGCACGGTCGCGAGGACCTCCTCCCGCCCGGAGGTCCGTACCGGCACGCCCGGGAACGCCCGGCCCAGTTCCTCGGCGGTCCGCCGGGCGCCGGTGACCGAGGCCCGCAGGCGCCGTCCCCCGCACTCCGGGCAGGCGTACGCGGCGGCGACGCGCCCGCACCAGCGGCAGGCGGGAGCCCCCTCGGCGGACGGGAGGGCCAGGGGGCCGGCGCAGTGTGGGCAGCGGGCCGGAGTGCGGCAGGTGGCGCAGGCCACCGACGGCAGGTAGCCGCGGCGGGGCACCTGGACCAGCACCGGGGCGTCGGCGCGCAGCGCGTCGCGGGCGGTGGTCCAGGCGAGGCTGGGCAGCCGGGCGGTGGCCGCGCCCGGGTCGCGGGCCAGTTGCGGGTCGTCGCCGGTGGGGGCGATGGCCGGGGTACGGGCGCGGACCGTGGCCCGGTCGGCCACGACCTCGCGGGCCCATCCGGTCTCGACGAGCAGTTGGGCCTCGGCGGTGCGGGCGTACCCGCCGACCACGGCGGCGACGTCGGCGAGCTGGGCGCGGGTCAGCAGCACCTCGCGGGCGTGCGGGTAGGGGGCCCGGGGTTCGGCGTGCAGGTCGTCGCCGTCGTCCCAGATGGCGACCAGACCGAGCCGGTGCACCGGGGCGAACATGGCGGCCCGGGTGCCGATCACGACCGGGACGTCGCCACGGCGGGCGGCGAGGAACGCCCGGTACCGCCGGGCCGGACCGAGCGCGGCGGTGAGCTGGACGTGCCGGCCGGGACCGAGGGCGCCGGTCAGGGCCGCGTCGAGCCGGTCGAGGTCGCGCGCGTCGGCGACCACCACCACGGCGCCCCGGCCACCGGCGACGGTCGCGGCGACGGCCTCCGCGTACCGGGCGGGCCAGTCCTCGCCGGCCAGCGCGGACCAGACCGCGCGGGCGGGGCGGCCGTCGGCGAGGGCCCGCAGCAGGGCCGGACCAGCGGGGTAGTCGCGCCAGCCGTCCGGTACGGGAGGCGGTTCGCCCGCCTCGGGTGGCTGGTGGGGTTCCTTCTCCACCCGGGCGTGGCGGGGCGGGACGGCGAGGCGGAGCACGTCGGCGAGGCTGCCGGCGTACCGGTCGGCCACCACGCGGGCGAGCCGTGCGATCTCCGGCGCGAGCGCCGGTTCCGGGGAGACGACCTTGTCGAGGTACGCGAGCCGGGGGTGCTCGGACGCGTCGGCCCGCTCCAGCAGCCAGCCGTCGACGAGTTGGCCGGCGAAGCGGACCTTCACCCGGGTGCCGGGGACGGCGTCGGCGTCGAGGGCCTCGGGCACCAGGTAGTCGAAGGGGCGGTCGAGGTGGGCCAGGGGCACGTCGACGCAGACACGAGCGACCGGCGACCCCTCGGCGGGTCGCCGGTCGCTGCGCGTGGTGCCGCTCAGGCTCCCGCTACCGACTTGAGGTCGGCGGCGCGGTCGGTGCTCTCCCACGTGAAGTCGGGCAACTCCCGACCGAAGTGCCCGTACGCGGCGGTCTGCGCGTAGATCGGCCGCAT
>NZ_JBEYSU010000030.1:0-77709 GCF_040704235.1 Micromonospora sp. NPDC047707 | reverse complement strand
CCTCAAAGATCGAGCGAGCTGGGCGATGGCCCGACGGTCACCGGTGCACTCGAACCAACATCAGCTCGAGTGAGACAAGGGTGCACCAATGAGCATCACCCCCCAGGCCAGCGGAGCCGCCGGGGAACGGACCGGGCTGCGCGTCGCCTACGGCGGTGCGGTGTACCCCGCCGAGGAGATCGCCCGCGGCGCGGCGTACGAGCTGTTCAGCGCGGACGAGGTGACCGGCTTCGAGTGGACGCCCCGACCGGGGTCGGCGCTGCCGTGGCGCCGGTTCGTGCACACCACCGAGGTGGCGGCGGTCCACGGCGCCCCCGAGCCGGCCGAGGAGCCGGAGGCGCCGCTGCTGGTGCCGCTGCACCGCGAGCGGGGGTGGGCGTCCGTGCACCACCTCTCGCAGCAGCCGCAGGCGGCCGACGACCCGCTGCTCGCGGCGGTGCGGGGGTCCGCGGTGATCCGGCGCGGCACCCGGATGGTGAAGATCCTGTCGGCCCGGCAGCTCGCCGGGTACGTGCGGGGCTGGCTGCCGCACGGCTTCTGCTACCGGGAGTACGACGTCGCGCACCTGCGCACCCCGGCGGCCACGGCGGTGCTGCGCGGCGACGGTGCGGGGGCGCAGGACGGCGTCGACATCACGTACGCGCTGCGCTGGCGGGCGGCCGACCCCTCCGACTACGACGTGCCGGTGGGCGTCGAGCACCGGGGGCTGACCGCGCTGGCGCCCCGGGACCGGTTGGGCGCGGCGGTGCTCGGCACCGGGTTCGTGCCCAGCAGCAACCAGTTGGTGCCGGAGTTCATCACCCGGGACTTCGCGGACCTGCCGATGCCGGCGAACGCGACCCTGCTCGCGTACCCGGCGGACGGCAGCGAGGTGGTGCTGTACACGTACCAGGCGGAGCAGCGGGGGTGGCTGCGGATGGTGGGCCCGCAGTGGCGGCACCTGCTGGCCGCGGTGCCGGGTGTGTCGCCGGACCAGGAGTACGTCCCGACCGGGGAGGCGCCCCGCTCCACCCAGTTGGTCGGCAGCTACGGCGGGGGCGACTACGAGGCGGTCGCCGACATGCCCGGCGGCTTCCGGGTGCTGGCGATGACCCGGGCGGCCCGGTATCCGGTCGACTCGGCGGCCCGCCGGGTGCGGTTCGCGCGGTGGCGGGGGGTGCCGTGCCTGGTGCTGCGGGAGGAGGCCGGCTGGTTGCGGATGCGGCTGTGCCGACCGGGCCCGGAGGTGGTCGTGGCGACCGGCGCGCAGTGCCACGAGCGGGGCGTCTACGAGGCGTGGGCGCCGGGCGCCGAGGTGACCGACGACCAGGTGGTGGACCACCCGTACCCGCTCTGAGGATTTCCTCCGGACGGTGGCCCGTTCCTGTCTGTTCGTCGGCGGAACGGGACAGCCGGGCGACTACGGGACGACTAGGGTCGGCGCGCCCGGCCGATCTCAGGCCGGCATCTCCCCCGGAGGTTCATCCACAGTGATTCGTCGAAGGCTGCTCCGCGCCGTCACGGCGTTGGTGGTGGCGGTGACCGGCGGCGCACTCGCCGTCCCCTCCTCCGCGCAGGCGTACGGGGTGCGCACCCTGTACCCGAGCACCTGGGCCTGGACCGACTCCGCCCAGCCACACACCTCCTTCGTGGGTCACAAGACCGACGCGCCGGTCGGGCGCTGGGTCGACGACCAGGAGGAGGCGCACATCTCCCGCTTCTACGTCTCCTACGACCTCACCCCTCTGCGCGGCCGTTCGATCCACGACGCCGACCTGGCGGTGCGGGAGCGCAGAGTCACCGACTGTTCCCGCACGGCGCCGATCGAGCTGTGGCGTACCGGCGGCATCGGCCCGGCCACGTCGTGGAAGAAGGCCCCGACGGAGCTCGAGCGGGTGGCCGTACTGTCCCGGGCCGAAGCTCAGCCCTGCCCGAACGGCTACCTCGTCCAGGACCTGACCGACGCTCTGCGTGCCGCGCTGGCCCGCGGCGACAGCACGATCACCTTCGGGCTGCGTATCGCCGCCGGCGCCGAGAAGGACAAGAGCCTGAGCCGCTGGGTCGCCTACAACGTCCCGCTCGACGTGTGGCAGAACACCCGCCCGACGGTCTCCGACGCGACGCAGTCCCTGCCCACCGGCACCTGCGGCACCGCGCAGTCGCCGGTCCCGGTGAACGGCAACGGCACGTCCTTCCAGGCGAAGGTCAGCGACCCGGATCCGAACGACTGGCCGTGGGCGGCCTTCGCGGCGTGGCCGGTGGATCAGCCGGACCAGCGGCGCGAGCAGCGCGGCGTCGGGTACGGGGGCGGCGTGTACCGCGTCGACTGGAACACCAGCGACTACCCGCACGACACGCTGGTGGCGTGGGCGGCGCGGGCCGACGACGGGTACGACCGGTCCGACTGGTCGGAGCCGTGCCACGTCCGCGTGGACCGGGTCGCCCCGGCCCAGGCGCCCGAGGTGACCTCCACCGACTACCCGGCCGGCAGCTGGCCGGGCTCCGGCGGGGTGGGCGTCCCCGGCACCTTCCGGTTCGATCCGAAGGGCGAGGCCGACGTCACCCGGTACCGCGTGTACGACTCCAGCCTGGGCGGCAACCAGATCGTCAACGCCCCCGCGCCCGGCGAGGCGGCCACCTTCACCTGGACGCCGCGCCGTTCCGGGCCGCATCGCTTCGAGGTCGTGTCGATCGACGCCGCCGGCAACGTGTCGCCGGAACGCGAGTACGAGTTCGTCGTCCGGTACACCGAGCCCGATGTCGAGGTGGACGTCGCGGGCGTGGGGTTGCCGAGCAGGATCACGATGCGCTCCCCGATCGCGGAGGTGACCAGCTTCGGCTACCGGCTGGGCGACGCCCCCGAGGTCCGGGTCCCGGCGACGGACGCCGCGGCCACGGCGACGGTCACGTTCGCATCCGCCGGCCCCGTCGAGCTGTCCGTCACGGCGTACGTGGGCGAGCAGGTGTCCGGTGTGCACACCCGGTCCGTCCAGGTGGACGACGCGCCGACGGTCACGTCGGACGACTTCGTGTTCCCGGACCGGGACGGGATCGTCGGGCAGGCCGGTGAGTTCGCGTTCCGGCCGCGGACGACGGACGTGGTGGCGTACCGCTACTGGTTCAACCACGCCGACGAGGTCCGCGTGCCCGCGGCGCCGGACGGCACCGCGACCATGTCGTGGACGCCGGAGCAGCCCGACTGGTACTCGCTGTACGTGCGGTCCGAGCGGGCCGACGGCAGCCTCTCGGAAGTGGCGCAGTACCAGTTCTCGGTGATCGACAACCGTCCGGGGGTGTACTCCGGCGACCTGGTGGTCTGGCCGCGGCGGGACGGCGTCGGGGTGCCGGTCGAGTTCTCGTTCGACACGGCGATGCCGGACGTCACCGGCTTCGTGTACCGGTTCAACGACGAGGCGGAGCAGACCGTACCGGCCGAGTTCGGCAGCGCGCGGATCTCCTGGACGCCGAGCCGGTCCGGTGAGCAGCAGGTCACCGTCCGGTCGCGGTTCTCCTCCGGCGAGCTGTCCCCGCCGAGGGAGTGGCCGTTCTCCGTCTGGTCCGGCCCGGTCATCGACTCGCCGCAGTACGGGCCGGGCGGCACCGGCGGGCGGGTGGACCAGCCGGCCACCTTCACGTTCCGCCCCGGCCTGCCGAACGTGCAGCGGTACACCTACCGCTTCGAGCAGGGCGTCGAACAGACTGTGGAGGCGGCGGCCGACGGCACCGCCACCGTCACCTACACCCCGGGCAGCCCCGGCTACCAGACGCTGGAGGTGACCAGCCACAGCGCCGACGGCACGGTGTCGGACCTGCGGACGTTCGCGTTCATCGTCGATGACAACCGGGTCAGCGTCTACGGCTGGTACGGCCCCTGGCACCCGCAGGGCGGCATCGGGGTGCCGGGACACGTCTCGTTCCACTCCCAACTGTTCCCCAACGTGGTGGAGTACCTCTACCGGGTGAACGACGGGCCGGAGCAGACCATCGCGGCCAGCACCGAGGGCACGAGCACGTACCTCACGATCACGCCGGATCGGAACGGGGAGAACACCCTGTACGTCCGCCAGCGGACGAAGGACGGGCAACCGTCCCCGATCACCGAGTACGTGTTTCTCGTCGGCACGGCGCCGCTGGTCACGTCGACGGAGTACCCGAACAACACGTGGGGTGGCGGCGCCGGCACACCCGGCACCTTCACCTTCGGTGGCGGCACGGCCGGGATCGTCGAGTTCGAGTACCGGATCGGCGGCGACGAGCCGAGGACGGTCACCGCGGTGGACGGGTCCGCCTCGATGACCTGGACGCCGTCCGAGCCGGGTGGCTACGACCTGACGGTCCGGGGCCGCAGGGCCGACGGCACCTGGACGGACACCACGACGTACCAGGTTCTGGTGCGGTACTGAGCCGGGGCCGACCCGCCGGCCTCCCCACAGCCCCACCAGCCGCCGCCCCCGACCCGCGTACGCGGGTCGGGGGCGGTTGGCATACCGGCCAACGGCACGGGAATGCGCGCGGGGACCGATGAGGGTGCACGACCTCGGGGAGAGAGCATGCCGTTCATCACCGTGGGGACGGAGAACTCCGCCCCCATCGACCTGTACTACGAGGACCACGGCTCCGGTCAGCCGGTCGTGCTGATCCACGGGTTTCCGTTCAACGGCGCGACGTGGGAGAAACAGACCGGCCCGCTGCTGGCCGCCGGATACCGGACGATCACGTACGACCGGCGCGGTTTCGGCAACTCGGCGCAGCCGGCGTTCGGGTACGACTACGACACGTTCGCCGCCGACCTGGACGTGCTGATGACGGAGCTGGACCTGCGGAACGCGATCCTGGTGGGTCACTCGATGGGCACCGGCGAGGTGACCCGCTACCTGGGCGCGTACGGCTCGGACCGGGTCGAGCGGGCGGTGCTGCTCGCACCGTTGGCGCCGTTCCTGTTGCAGACCGCCGACAATCCGGAGGGCATCGAGAAGAGCCTGTTCGAGGGCTTCCAGAAGGCGATCATCGAGGACCGGTTCGCGTACCTGACCCAGTTCTGCAACGCGTTCTTCAACTACCAGGAGAACAAGGGGAAGCTGGTCAGCGAGGAGGCGTTCCGGGGGCACTGGGAGATCGGCGCGCGGGCCTCAGCGAAGGGCACCCACGACTGCGTGGACGCCTGGCAGACCGACTTCCGCGGTGACCTGCCGAACATCGACGTGCCGGTGCTGATCGTCCAGGGTGACAAGGATGCCGTGCTGCCGTACCCGAAGACCGGTGCGCGACTCCAGCCGATGCTGCCGGGCAGCCAGTTGGTCACGCTGAAGGGCGCCCCGCACGGCACCCCGTGGACCAACGCGCCCGAGGTGAACCGGGCGATCATGGAGTTCATCGGCGCGCCGACGATGGCCCGCGCCTGAGCGGGCGTGCGACGCGGCGGGCGTGCGCAGACCGCGGCCCACGTCGACGGCCCCGGGGCTCACGAGGCCCCGGGGCCGTGGCGGGTCAGCCGCCCAGCCGGGCCAACTCCTCGTCGACGATCGACGGGTCGAGCTTGCGGAACACCGGCTTGGGCGCGGCGAGCGGGCGGCCCACCTTTAGCGGCACCGACTCCCAGCGCGCGCCGACCGTGTAGTCACCGGTCAGCACCGGGTACGCCGGCCCGCCGTCGAGGTCCTCGACCTCCTCGATCACCGGCATCGGAGCGTGCACGCCGGCGCCGCCCAGCAGCTCGTGGATCTTCTGCGCCGAGTGCGGCAGGAACGGGGTGAGCAGCGTGTTCGCGTCGCTGACCACCTGGAGGGCGACGTGCAGGATGGTGCCCATGCGGGGCTTGTCGGCCTCGTCCTTGAGCTTCCACGGCGCCTGCTCGGACAGGTAGCGGTTGGCCTCGGCGACCACCTTCATCGCCTCGCCGATGGCCTGCTTCTGCCGGTGCTTGCCGATCAGCTCGCCGACCGTCGCGAAGCCGCCGCGGGCCACCGCGAGCAGCGCCTCGTCGGCCTCGGTGAGCCCGGCCGGGTCGACCGGCGGGATCGCGCCGAAGTTCTTCGCGGCCATCGAGACGGACCGGTTGACCAGGTTGCCCCACCCGGCGACGAGCTCGTCGTTGTTGCGGCGGAGGAACTCGGCCCAGGTGAAGTCGGTGTCGTTGCTCTCCGGGCCGGCGACGGCGATGAAGTAGCGCAGCGCGTCGGCGTCGTACCGGTCGAGGAAGTCCCGGACGTAGATGACCACCTTGCGCGACGAGGAGAACTTTCGCCCCTCCATGGTCAGGAACTCGCTGGAGACCACCTCGGTCGGCAGGTTCAGCCGGCCCAGCTCGCCGGGCTGCCCGTCGCGCGCGCCCTCACCGGAGTAGCCGGACAGCAGCGCGGGCCAGATCACCGAGTGGAAGACGATGTTGTCCTTGCCCATGAAGTAGTAGCCCCGGGCGTCCTTGCCCTCCCCGTCGGCGGACCACCACCTGCGCCACGCTTCCGGGTCGCCGGAGCGGCGGGCCCACTCGATCGAGGCGGACAGGTAGCCGATCACCGCGTCGAACCAGACGTAGATGCGCTTGTCCGGCCGGTCCCGCCAGCCGTCGAGCGGGATCGGGACGCCCCATTCGAGGTCGCGGGTGATGGCCCGGGGCTGGAGGTCGTCGAGCAGGTTCTTCGAGAAGCGCAGCACGTTGGGCCGCCAGCCCTCGCGGGTGTCCAGCCACTGCCGCAGCGCCTCGGCCAGGGCCGGCAGGTCCAGGAAGAAGTGCTCGGTCTCGACGAACTTCGGCGTCTCCCCGTTGATCTTCGACCTGGGGTTGATCAGGTCGATCGGGTCGAGCTGGTTGCCGCAGTTGTCGCACTGGTCGCCGCGGGCGCTCTCGTAGCCGCAGATCGGGCAGGTGCCCTCGATGTAGCGGTCGGGCAGCGTCCGGCCGGTGGACGGCGAGATCGCGCCCATGGTGGTCTTCGGCACGATGTAGCCGTTGCGGTGCATCCCCTCGAACAGCTGCTGCACCACCGCGTAGTGGTTGCGGGTGGTGGTGCGGGTGAACAGGTCGTACGACAGACCGAGGCCGTGCAGGTCCTCGACGATCACCCGGTTGTAGCGGTCGGCGAGCTCGCGGGGGGTGACCTGCTCGGCGTCGGCCTGCACCTGGATCGGCGTGCCGTGCTCGTCGGTGCCGGAGACCATGAGCACGTCGTGGCCGGCCATGCGCATGTACCGGGCGAAGACGTCGGAGGGAACGCCGAAACCGGAGACATGGCCGATGTGGCGCGGGCCGTTGGCGTAGGGCCAGGCAACCGCGGCGAGAACGTGACTCATGACCAGCAAGCCTAGTGACCCGCGCCGGACGGCTGCGAACCAATAGGGCGCGAGTCGGTCACCCGGTGCGCCGGCCGCCGGCGACCGGCCGGTCGGCGGGCCGGTCCGGCGACCCCGACGGGGCAGCCCGTCCGATTTGTCGCCGACACGCGGTCCGACGTGCCGGGCCGGATGCACGCAGCGGTGTGCAATGGACACCGTGAGTGGCAGACGAGCCGACGAGCGTCCGTCCGGCCCGCCGGCCGGCGGCCGCCACGACCCCGCCGGACCGCCACGCGGGAACGCCGTGGCGCCACACCCGCGGCCGGTCCCTTCCGCACCGCCGGAGGCAGAGCCGGCCGTCGAGGTCGAGCCGACCACCGGGGCGCCGGTCGACGCCCTGCCCCGCCGGGTCCCGGTCCGTCAGCCCCGCCGACTGCGCCGTGGTCGTTCCCGGGCCGGGGGTACGCCGGACGGCGACGAGGCGTGGGCGCCGATCGAGGAGGTGCACTGGGACGGCACGCCGGTCAAGACGGAACCGGAGCCCGAGCGCACCCGGTCGGCCCGGTTCGAATGGTGGCGGCGACGGGTCCGCCGGTCCGCGTACCCGCCCGACCCGCTGCCCGGGCTGGCCACGCTGGTCGCCCTCAGCCTGGTGGCGGCGTTCTTCGCCTGGGTGAGCGCGGCCCCGCTGTGGATCGCCGTCGGACACTCCACGGCCGGCCGCGTGGTGATCGACGACTGCACCGGCGGCGGGCTCACCCAGCGCTGTCGGGGCAACTTCCTCGCCACCGAGGCCCGGTGGGTCGCGCACGGGGTGACGGTGAGCGGCGTGCCGGCGGAGCGGGCTACGCCCGGCAGTTGGGTGGCGGCCCGGATGACCGGCCCGGACGCCAGCACCGCGTACGTCGACGGCGGGGCCGCCGGGCACCTGCGCTGGCTGCTCGGCCTGCTGACGGTGGTGGGCTGCGGCGCCGGGATCGCCCGCTGGGCCGGGGCCACCCGGCTGGCCGACCGCCGCGCCCGCCGCTGGGCGATCGCCGCCTCGGCCGCCGGGCCGTTCCTCATCACGGTCGGCTTCCTCGCCGCCGCCTGGTGAGGTGCGAGGAAGGGCCCCCTGTTAACGCCTGGTGCACTGAAAGGGTCTCTTCCTTGCACCTCAGCGGTGGACCACGTCGTAGACCTCGCGGCGGCGCAGGCCGTACTCGGCGGCGACCTCGGTGACCGCGTCGCGGCGGGACCTGCCGGCCGCCTCCCGCTCGGCGACCGCGGCGCGCAGCGTGTCGTCGTCCGGCCGCGCGGCGGCGACCGGCGGCGCACCGGCCACCACCAGCGTGATCTCGCCGCGGGGCTCCCCCTCGGCGGCCCACTCGGCCAACTGCCCCAGCGGGCGTCGGAGCACCTCCTCGTACGTCTTGGTCAGTTCGCGGCACAGCGCGGCCGGCCGGTCGGCCCCGAACGCGGCGGCGAAATCGGCGAGAGCGCCGGTGATCCGGTGCGGCGCCTCGAAGAAGACCAGGGTCCGCTCCTCGGTGGCGAGCGCGCGGAGCCGGGACCGCCGGGCGGCGGGGGTACGCGGCAGGAAGCCCTCGAAGCAGAACCGGTCGCTGGGCAGCCCGGAGAGGGCCAGCGCCGTGGTGACCGCGCTGGGACCGGGTGCGGCGGTGACCGGCACCCCGGCGTCCAGCGCCGCCCGGACCAGCCGGTACCCCGGGTCCGACACGCTCGGCATGCCCCCGTCGGTCACGAGGGCGACCACGTACCCGGCGGCGAGCACGTCGACCAGTTCCGGCGTACGCCGTTCCTCGTTGCCCTCGAAGTACGAGACGATCCGCCCGGGCACGGTCACGTCCAGGTCCCGGGCGAGTCGGGTGAGCCGCCGGGTGTCCTCGGCGGCCACCACGTCGGCGGCGGCGAGCACCTCGCGGAAGCGAGCGGACGCGTCGGCCGGGTTCCCGAGCGGCGCGCCGAGGAGGATCAGGCGCCCGGGATCGGCCATTTCTCCCACGAATGGTGCTCCTTCATCGACGGCGGTAGGGATTGTGGAGACGACGGCCGCCACCGGCCACCTTGGCAGCCTACGATCGCGGGGTGACTCAGGCGTCGACAGCGCACCCCGCCGGCCAAGCCGAGCCGGAGCACGCGGTTCCCGAGGACCGGGACCGGCCTCCCGGCGACCGCAGCGGCGGCCTCTCCGGCGTGGTCCGGCGCCGGCTCGCCACCGTCGACGCCCACCTCGACGGGCGGTCCTGGCTGGCGACCGCGGTGATCGTCGCGATCGCGGCGATCCTGCGTTTCCTCAATCTCAGTCACCCGCCGGGCAAGGTCTTCGACGAGGTCTACTACGCCCGCGACGCGTGGGGGCTGGTCGACAAGGGCGTCGAGTGGAACTACAAGGACGGCGGCCCGTCGTACGTGGTCCACCCGCCGCTGGGCAAGTGGCTGATCGGGCTCGGCGAGTGGGCCTTCGGGTACTCCGACGCCGAGCACGGCGTCTCGGCCGCCGGCCACCTGGTCACCACCGCCCCGGAGTTCGCCTGGCGGTTCTCGGCGGCGCTGGTCGGGACGCTGTCCGTGCTGCTGCTGGTACGGATCGCGCGGCGACTGTTCCGGTCGACCGTACTGGCCTGCGCCGCCGGCCTGCTGCTCGCCCTCGACGGGTTCCACCTGGTGCTGTCGCGCACCGCGCTGCTCGACATCTTCCTGCTCTTCTTCGTGCTGGCCACCTTCGGCGCGCTGGTACTCGACCGGGACGCCCGCCGGCGGCGCTGGGCCCGGGCGCTGGAGGCCGGGCTCGACCCGAGCCGGCCCGGTCGCGCCGGCCGGCCCCCGGGTGGCTGGCGGAACTGGCCGTGGTGGCGGCTGGCGGCCGGGGTGCTGTTCGGCTGCGCCTGCGCCGTGAAGTGGAGCGCCCTGTACTTCCTGCCGGCCTTCGCGCTCCTGGTGATCCTCTGGGAGGTCGGTGTCCGCCGCTCCGCCGGCGCACGGCGGCCCTGGCGGGACACCGTGCTGGACGAGGCACCCTGGCTGGTGCTGGCCGGGCTGCTGATGGTGGTCACCTACGTGGCCACCTGGTCCGGCTGGCTGCTGGGCGACGAGGGCTACTACCGGGTGGTCGACGCGCAACGGTGGCCGAACGCCCCGCTGAGCGACACCCCGGTGATCGGGGCGCTCGCCAACCTGATCGAGTACCACAAGGCCGCGTACGGCTTCCACGCCCAGCTGGACGACCCCCACAAGTACCAGTCGTGGCCGTGGCAGTGGCTGCTGCTGGGCCGGCCGGTCGCCTTCTACTGGTCCGGCGACGGGTCCTGCGGGGCGGCGAGCTGCGCCTCCGAGGTCCTGCTGCTCGGCACTCCCCTGCTCTGGTGGTCGTTCCTGCCGGCCCTGGTCGCGCTGGCCTGGCTGGGTCTGGCCCGGCGGGACTGGCGGGCCGGGGCGATCCTGCTCTGCGTGGCCGCCGGTCTGCTGCCGTGGTTCTGGTTCGCCGTCGACGGCGGGCGCACGATGTTCTCCTTCTACACCGCGCCGACGCTGCCGTTCCTGGTGCTGGCGGTGACGTACGTGCTGGGCGCGATCGTCGGCCCGCCGGACCCGCCCGGGGACGCCGCGGCACGGGCGGCCAGCCGCGACCGCCGGCTCGTCGGCGGGGTCATCGTCGGGGCGTACGTACTGCTGGTCGCGCTCTGCTTCGCGTACTTCCATCCGCTCTTCGTCGGCGAGACGATCCCGTACGCCGACTGGTCCGACCGGATGTGGCTGGACGGCCGCTGGATCTGATCTGCGTCGGTGTCGTGGCGGCGGCCGGCTGCCGCCACGACACCGACGGCCGGATGACGGAAAGGGCCCGCACGCAGCGCGTGCGGGCCCTTTCGACATAGATGCGCGCCCCGATCGCCTGCCACGGGGGAAGCGGGCGATTGGAGCGCGCAGTGAGAGCTTAACCAGCCCGGAGCAGCGGCACAACGGGTCGACTCGGGTCAGATTTCCGACCGGAGCCACGCCGGACAGTTGGTTTACATCCGACAGCTGACGGTCCGTCAGCCAATGGGGACGTTACGAGACGGTTAACGATAGACCGGCGTGAATCGGATCGATCGGCCGAGGCGCAGCGGATTCCCGCAGCGTATCGACGGATTTAACATCCTCGTCATCCCCCGTGGGGTCCACCGGCACCCGGCACGACTGCACTGTCGGCCGACCCCCCGACCGATCGGATGGAGTACGCGATGACCCGCACCCTCCGCTGGTTCGGTGGCCTCCTGGCCGCCGCCACTCTCTCGACCCTCGGCCTCGCCGCTCCGGCGCGCGCGGCGACGATCTCGGTGCCGCTGCGCACCCTCGTCGCCGACCTGCCCGTCGCCTCCGAGGTGCGCACCGGATACTCCCGTGACCTGTTCCCGCACTGGATCGACGCCGACGGGGACGGCTGCAACACCCGGTACGAGGTGCTGATCGCCGAGGCCACCACCAAGCCCTCGGTCGGCTCCGGCTGCTACCTCTCCGGCGGTCGCTGGTACTCCTACTACGACGCCGCCTACTGGACCAACCCGTCGGACCTCGACATCGACCACCTGGTGCCGCTCGCCGAGGCGTGGGACTCGGGGGCCCGCAACTGGACCACCTCCCGCCGGCAGTCGTTCGCCAACGACCTCGGCGACGCCCGCTCGCTGGTGGCGGTGACCGACAACGTCAACCAGGCCAAGGGTGACCAGGACCCGGCGACCTGGCTGCCGACGTACGAGCGGTGCCGCTACGTCCGCGAGTGGGCGGCGGTGAAGACCCGCTGGCGGCTGACCGTGGACAGCGGCGAGAAGAACACGCTGACCAGTGTTGCCAACTCCTGCTCGAACGTTACGGTCACCGTGACCCACGCGTACTGACCGGGAGGGGCGAGGCTGATGAGCCCGCTGGAGCGCGTACGCGCAATCTGCCTCGCCCTGCCCGAGGTCACCGAGCGGCCCAGCCACGGCTCGCCGACCTGGTTCGTCCGGGGAAAGAGCGTCTTCGTCACGCTGCACGCCGACGGCCACCACGCCAACGACTTCCCGCACCTGTGGTGCGCCGCCCCGCCGGGCGCCCAGGAGGCCCTGACCGCCGCCGAGCCCGGCCGCTTCTTCCGGCCGCCCTATGTGGGCGGTCGCGGTTGGCTCGGCGTACGCCTGGACGGGCCGGTGGACTGGCCGGAGATCGCCGAGCTGTGCGAGGACGCGTACCGGGTGATCGCCCCACGCCGCCTCGTCGCCCTGCTCGACGGCGGCGCGACCGACCGGCGGTGAACGGGTGACCGTCGGGCGCTGAGCACGCCGGCGTCGCCCGCTCCGGCGTCACCGCCGTGGGGGCGCGATCAGCTGGTCCTGGATTGCCGGGGCAGCCAGCCGATGAACCGCTCCTGCAACGACGCACCGGCCGGCGACGGCAGATCCTGGGTGGCGGCGGCGAGGCAGGACCCGAGGTAGACGGTGAGCATGGCGCGATCCAGCCGGTACTCCCGCAGCAGGAGGTCGCGCTTCGGCTCGCACGGCCAGTCGGCGCCACAGGTCCCGCAGGTCCACTCCGGGGCGGACGGGGCATGTTCTCCCGTCGTGGACAACGGGGGTTCCGCAGCACCGGTCATCGCGCTCCCTCTCGCAGCTCGCACCTCGACCCGGTTCAGGCCAGTCACAGTCGACAGTGGATGGCCACCGGGGTGTCGGCCCTACAGCGTCGTGAAACGCCCAGACGTTACATGACTGCGGTACGTTGATCGACCATGGTCGTCGACACGCTGCCGGTGCACCGGGCACCTGCCGGGCGGGCACCCGTCGCGTCGCACCCCTCGAGGAACCCGGATGCGTGACCTGGTGCCACCGGCGGTCGCGGTCGTGGTGGCCGACCTCGCGGACTGGACGGGCGCCCTGCTGCCGGCCGAGCTGGCCTGCCTCGGCGAACGGGCGGTGGAGAGCCGGCGGCGTGACTTCACCGCCGGCCGGGTCTGCGCCCGGCGCGCCATCGCCGCGCTGGGCCTGCCGCCGATCGCGGTGCCGGCCGCCGCCGACCGCGCGCCGGTCTGGCCGGCCGGGGTGGTCGGCGCGATCACCCACACCCGCGGCTACTGCGCCGCCGCGGTGGCCCGCGCCGCGGAGGTCCGGTCCGTCGGCCTCGACGCCGAGCAGCACAAGGACCTCAACCCGGGGGTACGCCGGGCGATCCTCCTCGGCGAGGAGGAGGACCACCTGGCGCGGCTGCCGGGGGGTGTTTCCTGGCCGGCGGTCGTGTTCAGCGCCAAGGAGACGGTCTACAAGGTGTGGAACCCGATGGTCGGCACCTGGCTGGACTTCCACGACGCGCACGTGCAGCTCGACCCGGAGGCCGGGACGTTCACCGCCCGCATCGCCCCCGCCCGGGTGGCCGCCGCCCCGGTGGCCGACCCGCCGACCGTCATCACCGGCCGCTTCGCCGTCGAGCCGGCGCTGGTGCGTACCGCAGCCGTCCTCCTTCCGGAGTAACCGCCCCTTCACCCGGTATGGGCGACGGCGACGGCGACCGGGCCGACGCGGAGGACGCCGTCGTCCAGGGGTGTGCAGCGGACGCCGCCCCGGCGGCGCAGCGCCCGGAACGCGCCCGCGCCGATCGCGACGTCCATCCACGCGCAGGGATTCGCCGGCCGGTTCACCTGGAGCCGGACCGGCCCGTCACCCGAGTCGAGGGTGAGCACCGAGCCGACCAGGTCATCCACCGCGATGCCGGCGGTGAGGATGTTCCGCCGTACCTGCACCAGGTCGGCGCCCGGCGGCAGCGACTCCCGGGCGATCACCGTGACGCTCGCGTTGCGGTGCGCCGGCTTGCCGAAGTAGCGATCACCCACGATGCCCAAGCCGGCCCGGAGGTGCACCTCGTCGACGAGTTCGCCGGGCGGCGCGGGCGGCGCGCCGTCCGCCGGCCGGCCTACGTAGCGGTGCACGGGCGACGCCAGCAACTGGACGATCTCGGGCACGCCGCTGAGTCTACGAAGGGATCCCGGCACGGCCTCGGCGTTCGGCTGGAAGGCCCCCTCCGGGTCGTCGAGGCACCGGCGTCACCACCTCGCGTACCGGGTGCGCCGGGACGGACGAGGCCAGCCCGTTTCACCTCCCTGCTGACGGGGACGCGTAACGCAGGGCGGGGAACTACCCTGTCCGCCGCGCCGACAGGGGAGGCGACATGAGCGTGGAGCGGGCGACCGACAACATCGAGCAACTCGCCGGCCCGGCTCGGGCCCGGATGGGCGACTTGAACCGGAACGAGCGGTCCGAGGCGGAACGGGTACGGAAGCACGACGAGATCCACGGTCAGCGGCCCGGCGAGCACGTCCAGGAGGACGCCCGGGACACCCCGGACAACTTCACCACCTGATCGCTTTCTTTCTCTGGGAAGGCCGCCTCCGTGCGCGGGGGCGGCCTTCGGTCCGGACGTGGCGGCATGTGTGGACGTTTCAGGAGGCGCCCGGTTGGGGCAGATATTCGTGACCGACCATGCAGACCAGGGAGGCCGCGACCATGGCTAAGGGCAACATCGACACGTACCCGCAGGACGGCCAGTGGAAGAACCGCCCCGAGGGCAACCAGCGCGCCAGCAGCGTGCACGACACCAAGGCGGAAGCGGAGGCCACCGGCCGGGAGATGGCCAAGCAGCGCGACGCCGAGCACGTGATCAAGAAGCAGGACGGCACGATCGGCGAGAAGAACACGTACCCGCGCAGCCGCGACCCCCGAGAGATCCCCGGCTGAGCCACGCGCGCATGGCAGAGGCCGTCGTCCCGTGGGGATGACGGCCTCTGCCGTACGGGTGGGTGTCGGTGGTGCCTGCGGAGATCCGGGCGTGAGCGCGACCGGAATGAGGAGCCATGGCGGGATCCGATGCAGCGGCCCTATTCCACGTCTTTGGCCAGGACTGCGACCGCGACCTTACCCACCACCGTCGTCAGGACGTAGTTGGTCGAGCCGCTGAAAACGACACCTACGCCGGCTGGGACCGCCTTTGCCATCGCCTTCTGGGTGAAGGTGATGGACACCCGCTTGAACAGCTGCTTGATCGTGACCAGGGCGGGTCCCCGCAGGTACTGGAAGACCAACTTCTGGGCGATCTTCTGAACTGCTGCCTTGCCGCCGTTCGCCGCCAACTGTTCCGCCGAACCCGCCAACGCGAGCACGAAGGCGAGGTGCTTCTTGTCCTCACTGCTCAGCTCGGCCTCGTAGACCTCAACCAGACACATGCACATGTCGATCTGGAGCTTGAGTGCCATGGCGAGGTCAGTGGCCCCGCCGCCCAGGACAGCGACCGCCGTTCCGACCCCCGGAATCACGCTCGGGGCCGCGGTGACAACACCACTGGCTGCCGAAAGTTTGGAGTACCGGCTGATCACCTTGGCGGCGATCCGGCGCTTGTCCTCCAGGCTCTCGGGCTCCCGCTTGAACTTGGCCTCGAAGGTCGCACGGTAACCGCCCACGAGCTTGGTGGCCGCCTCCGGTGTGATGGCGATCGCCTCCACGACCTTCTGGATCGGAGACGGCTCAAGCTCACCCCCCGCGTCGTTCATCAATTTCCTCCCAGGTCCAGTGCACCCACGAATAGAGCAGGCAGCACTGCGCACAATGGTGCACGCAAAACTCGGTGACTTCACGCAGCCAATTTCACGAAATCAGTCTCGTGCGGCCAGGGCGAGAAGTGACCCGGCTGGTCCATCGCCGCCCTTGCCGAGGAGTTCGGGCTGGCTCGGCGGCCAGGATCTACTTAGTTGGGTTGGCTGGAATGAAGTCAGATGTTCGCAATAGCGTCCGCTCGTCGGCCATCCTCTGACCATCCACTTCTTGGCGCTGAACGTTGCGGCGGTACTGAGACGGGCGGTCCCGCGCTCCATCCAGGACGGCACGTACCGCCGCATCCGCCCCCGGATGGGTCGACGACCACCTCCGCGGCCAGGTTGAACGCGAGGCCCGCCTGATGCCGGGACGCGCACGCGCCAACGGCGACGGACCCGACCCTGTCCTGCCGCAACGGCTTCACCCCCTACGCCCCGGGTCAGCAAGCCCGACGGCAAGAGCACCCTCACGTACGGCTACGGCAAGATCCGCGAGGCCGACGCCGCTGCCGGATCCGCTCGCGGCCCGCTCCCATCGACTCCGCGGCTCCACGACTGCTGCACTCGCTGCTGCACAAGATCGAAAAGGCCGTCTCCCACCAGGGAAACGGCCTTCGAGCTGGGTGGAGCTGAGGGGATTTGAACCCCTGACCCCCTCGATGCGAACGAGGTGCGCTACCGGTCTGCGCCACAGCCCCTCCGCCGGCGTGCCGGCGTCGGTCCCACCCGTCATTCACCGGGCGGGCCGGCGACAAGGCTAACAGGTCACCGACCCTCCCCGCGAATCACCCCCGGCGCGCCGGGGTCACACCAAGATCCACACGACTTCCGGGAAGTTGCGGCATCCAGCGGACTCGGACACCGCACCTTCCCGGAAGTTGCGCGCTCACCCCGACCGCGACACCCCGATCTCCCGGACGTTGCGCGCTCACCCCGACCGCGGCACCCCGACTTCCCGGACGTTGCGCGCTCACCGCGGCCGGCCACCCGGCGGTCAGGCCGAGTGGGTGCCGCGGCCGGACTGGTAGGGGCGGCCGCGGAGGCCGCCCGTGCGCCGGTAGGAGACCGTGCCGCCGTTCGCCACCGCCGGCAGGTCGGCCGGCCGGTCCAGGCCCATCGCCGTACGCCGGACGGCCTCCCGCTGGGCCGCCAGCCGGCGCTGCGCCTCCCGGCGGGCCGCCGCCCGGCGGGCCTGCTCGCGACGGACCTCGGCCTGCCGGGCGGCCAGCCAGGCGGCCTCGCGGGCCTGCGCGCGCCGGCGCCGCTGGTCGGCGAGCGCGCGGGAGCGGAGGTGTACGACGTACACGATGAGGAGCGTGCCGGTGACCGCGAAGCCGATCCAGAAGCCGGGGCCCACGACCAGCACGCCGACCAACTCGACCGTGTTGAGCAGCAGCAGCGCGGCGAGCACCCGGCGGCGCCGGTAGACGGCCGGGGTGTGGTGGCGGTGGCGGGGTGGGCGACGGCGGGCGGCCCCGGAGCCGCGACCGGCCGGCGGGACCGTCCGCAGCCGGTCCGACCGACGGGACGGGCCGGGCGGGGCGGAGACGGGTGCGGCGCGGCCCCCCGAACCAGTCTCCTCACTCAGCGTGACGACAAAGGTACGCGGAGGGTTCACCGGGCGGCGACCCGGGACAGTACGACGCCGCCGGCGGCGCTGGAGCACCCGCGCCGTCGACTGCGCCCGCTCCGCCGCCAGCCGCTCGGTGGCGTCGTACCGGCGGACCAGCGCCGGCGCGAGGGCGAGCAGGCCGGCGGCGGCGAGGACGGCGAGGAGCACCGAGGTCGGCACCCTCACCCCTCCCGTCACCGAGTTCGGAGCAACCGCCACCCGACCGCAGGATCTTTCACCGATCAGCCTCGGGGGCGAGGATCGTACGGACGGGCCGCGCTTGCCGCAGCTTGCAGTTACCTGAGGTTACGGGCGGTCGTGCCTGATGGTGACACGCCGCGCCGATCGTCACGGGTGGGACGGTTCACCCGGTTGCGGCGCGCAGCCGCTGCCAGCGGGCCAGCAACCCGCCCTCGGCGGCGACCTCCTCGCTGGTCATCGCGTACCCGATGTGGTCACGCCACGCACCGTCGATGTGCATGTAGCGCACGTGGTACGCCTCCTCGCGGAACCCCAGCTTCTCGACCACCCGGCGGGACGGCCGGTTCTCCGGGCGGATGTTGACCTCGACCCGGTGCAGCCCGCCGGGGCCGAACGCGTGGTCGACGGCGAGGGCCAGCGCGGTCGGGACGACGCCACGGCCTGCCACCCGGGAGTCCACCCAGTAGCCGGCGTAGCCGGAGCAGAACGCCCGGCGCACGATGCTGCCGATGTTGAGATGCCCGACGAGGTTCTCCCGGCCGCTTTCGCGCAGGCAGACCGCGAACGGCATGCTCTCGCCGAGGCGGGCGGAGCGGCGCTGGTCGCGGTGGACCCAGCGGAAGGCGGCGGGCGAGTTCAGCTCGTGCCAGCTGCCGGGCAGGGACGACTCCCAGGGCGCCAGCCAGGCCTCGTTGGCTCGCCGTACCTCCGACCAGGCCGCGGCGTCGGAGCGCCGGTACGGTCTCAGCAGCACCGGACCGTCCGCGAGTACGACCGGCCAGCCGGGCGTACGGCGTCCCAGAAGGCTCACCCGGCCGATCCTCCGTCGGGGACGCGGCCCAGGGCAAGCAGACTCATCGACGTCGGTCCAACAGAAGCACGTCCACGGTGGACCCGGCGGCGGCGGTGGTGACCCGCTCGCCGAGCACCATCAGGCCGTTCGCCTCGGCCAGCCCGGAGAGCGTCAGCGGCCCGCCGCGCAGCGGCTGGACCGTGTAGCCGCCGCCGCGCCGCTCGGCGACGTGCGCCGGGCGGAACTCGCGCAGCCCGGCCGGGGAGGAGATGGTCTCCAGCAGGTGCGCGCGGACGCTGGGCCGGAACACCGGCTCCGCTCCGGCGAGCAGGTTGATCGCGGGCCGGGCCAGCACCTCGAAGCCGATCAGCGCGGCACCCGGCTCGCCGGGCAGGCAGACCACCGGCACCTCTTCGGGGCCGACCGTGCCGAAGCCGAGGGCGGTGCCCGGGTAGAGCGCCACCTCGGTGAACGTCACCGGCCCCGCCCGGCTGCCCTCCCTCCGGGACAGGATCCGCCGGACCATGTCGCCCGGTCCCGTGCCGGTGCCGCCGGTGGTGATGATGAGGTCGGCGCGCAGCGTCTGGTCCTCCAGCAGGCCGCGCAGCCCCTCCGGGTCGTCGTCGCAGATGCCCACCCGGTACGCGAGGGCCCCCACCTCGGCGGCGGCGGCGGTCAGCGCGTGCGAGTTGACGTCGACGACCTGGCCGGGCTGGCTGCCCCGGCCCACCTCCACCAGTTCGTCGCCGGTGGCCACGATGACCACCCGGGGGCTGGGGCGGACCACCACGTGCCCGATGCCGGTGGCGGCGAGCACCGCCACCAGCGCCGGTGAGACGTACGTTCCGGCGCGGGCGAGCGGGGTGCCGGCGGACAGTTCCTCACCGGCCTTGCGGACGCCATACCCCCGCTTGGGGGCGCGGTGGATCTCCACCGCGGCCATGCCCTGGTCGGTCCACTCCACCGGGACCACCACGTCCGCGCCGATCGGCAGGGGCGCCCCGGCGGCGACGGAGAAGCAGGCCCCGGGGGTGAGCCGGACCGGGCGCCAGCTCGCGGCGCCCAGGTCACCGACCACGTTGAGCCGGACGGCGCGCCCGCCCGGCGAACCGGCCTGGGCCGGGACGTAGCCCACCCCCCGGCCACCACCGGCGATGTCCTCCCAGCGCGCCGCGTACCCGTCCACCGCGGCCTGGTCGAAGGCGGGATACGAGTGCGGCGCGACGACGTCCTCGGCGAGGACGTTGCCGTACGCCTGGGTGAGGTCGAGGTCGAGCGGAGGCAGCGCGCGTAACCTGCGCAGCACACTGCCCAGGTAGTCGGCGAGCGGCGTCAACTCGTTCGCGGCCGCCTCGGCGTCGGCCGTCGCGGTCATGTATTCGGACCGCCCGACGCGTCGGAGTTGACGAACTCGGCGAGCCACTTGCGGAACTCGGCACCCAGGTCGTCGCGCTCGACGGCGATCTGCACGACGGTCTGGAGGTAACCCAGCGGCATGCCGGTGTCGTAGCGGGTGCCCCGGTAGACGATCGCGTGGACCGGCACCCCCTCGGTGCGCAGCAGCTCCATCGCGTCGGTCAGCTGGATCTCGCCGCCGCTGCCCGGCTCGGTGCGGCGGATCGCGTCGAAGATCCGGCCGGGCAGGACGTAGCGCCCGAGCACGGCGAGGTTGCTCGGGGCGTCCTCCGGCTTGGGCTTCTCCACCATGCCGGTCACCTTGACGACCTCACCGATGTCGGTCAGCTCCGCCTCGGCCGGCTCCACGGACGCGATGCCGTACCGCGTGGTCTCGGCCGGGTCGACCTCGAAGAAGGCCAGCACGACGCCGCCGGTGCGGGCCTGGAGCTCCAGCATGGCCGGCAGCAGCGGCTCGGACTGCTTGACGAACTCGTCGCCGAGCAGCACCGCGAACGGCTGGTCGCCGACGTGGGACTCGGCGTACCCGACGGCGTGCCCGAGGCCGAGCTGTTCGGGCTGCCGGCAGGTGTAGATGGCGGCCAGCTCCTCGGTCCGCTTGACGGCGGCCAGCAGCTCCGGCTTCTTCGCGAGCCGTTCCTCCAGGTCGGGGCGGCGGTCGAAGTGGTCCACCATCGACGTCTTGCCGCGCCCGGTGATCAGCAGGACGTCGCTGAGGCCGGCCTGGGTGGCCTCCTCGACGATGTACTGCAGCACCGGCCGGTCGACCACCGGGAGCAGCTCCTTGGGCACGGCCTTGGTGGCCGGCAGGAACCGGGTGGCGAGTCCGGCGGCCGGGATGACGGCCTTGACCGCGCGGGAACGACCGGTCGCGGCGGCCGTCGTTGAGGGGTTCGCTGAGTGCTCCGACATGTCGCGAGACTATCGGCCACGGCTCTGCCGTGGCGGGTGAGGACCGGAAGACGCGCCGCCGCCGGGAGCGGGTAACACCGGCTCGGGCGCGCCGTCGACGGCCGGCAGTTCACGGTGGGCACCAGCCCGGGGCAGGCCGTCGTCCGGGGTGACCGCGCCCGCCGGTACCGGGATCTCCCGGACCGGCGGGGCGGCGCGGGCCACGGCGGCGACCCGCCACGTGTCCCGCCCGCCGGCCTTCGCCGCGTACAGCGCCTCGTCGGCGGCGTCGAGCACCTGCTGCCCGGTGCTGCCGTGGTCCGGGTAGACGGCGATGCCGATGGAGACGGTCACCGCCACCAGGATCGGCGTGTCCGGCCCGTCCACGGTGATCGGCGTGCCCCGGACCGCGGTGCCGAGCCGTTCCGCCACGATGGTGGCGCCCCGGGCGTCGGTCTCCGGCAGCAGCACGACGAACTCCTCACCGCCCTGCCGGAAGGCGAGGTCCACCTCGCGGATCTCGTCGCGTACCCGGCGGGCGAACTCGGCGAGCACCGTGTCCCCGGCGGTGTGCCCGTAGGTGTCGTTGACGTGTTTGAACAGGTCCAGGTCGAGGGCGAGGACGCTGAGCATCCGGCCGAACCGGCTGGCCCGCTCCACCTCCCGGCGGATCGACTCCCGCAGGTAGCGGTAGTTCCACAAGCCGGTGAGCGGGTCGGTCAGCGACAGCCGCTGAGCCTCCTCGTGCACCCGCACGTTGTCCACCGCCACGGCCGCGTGGCCGGCGAAGGTGCGCAGCGTGACAAGGTCGTCGTCGTCGAACTCGTCGCCGCCGAGCCGGTCGTAGAGGGCCAGCACGCCGAGCGCGGTCGCGGGCCCGTCCACGGCGGACCGGGCGGCCGCGCCGTCGGGACGCGCGACCCCGCCCTCCCCGGGGGCCGCGAACGGCACCGCGATGTACGTGCGGCAACGCGGCTCGCCCGGCGGTACGGCGGACGGCTCCACCCGGCCGCGTCGCGGCTCCCCGGTCACCGCGACCGCACCCACCACACCGCCGTCCAGCGGCACCCGCACCGGCCCGGGCGGGTCGTCGGGGCCGGCCAACCCCTCCGTGGCCTGCGCGACCAGCGACCCGCCCGCGTCCACCAGCAGTACCGCCCCGGCCCGGGCCCCGGTGGCGGCGATCGCGCTGTGCAGGATCACCCGCAGGATGCGTTGCAGGTCGTGGGTGCTGGCCAGGGTGTCGCCCAGCACGGCCAGGTGCCCGCGCAGCTGGTCCCGGCTGCTGGTCAGGGCGGCCACGTAGGTGCCCGTCTCCCGGGTCATCCGGTTGAACGCCCCGGCCAGCCGCCCGAGTTCGTCGCAGCTGCGCACCGGCACCCGCGCGGTCAGATCGCCCCGGGCGACCCGGTCGACCGCGCCCGCCAACTCCACCAGCGGCCGGGTCGTGACCCGGGCCAGCCGCCACGCGGCGGCCACCGCCAGCAGGGCGGCGAGCAGCACGGCGGTGACCAGGGCGGCGTACAGGCCGGGCGGCTGGTCGCTGGGGACGGACAGCACCAGCGGTAGCGGCTGCCCCTCGGACGGGCCGACGCGGCGCACGTACCGGCCGTCGGCGGTGCCGACGACCCGTTCGCCGTCCAGCCCGCCGGCGGCGGCGAGCACCGCGTCGCGTACCCCGGCCGACTCGGTGGTGTGGCGGAGCCGGACCGGCGACTCGGGCCCGTCCAGCAACGTGACCGCCACCCCGGTGACCGCCGCGAGCCGCGCCACGAACGCCGGGTCGACCGGCTGCGCGGCGGTGACCGTGCCCAGCGGCGCCCCGGCCGCGTCCCGCAGGTCCACCCGGGCGGCGAGGGCCCGTGGCGGCCCGGCCGCCGGGACGCCGGCCGAGCAGTCCCGCCAGGGGGTCGGCGGGGCACCCGGGGTGGCGTGGACGACACCGCCCGCGACGTCGGCGACCAGCACGGCGGCGGCCAGCCCGCGGCTGACCACCTGACCGGCCGCGGCGGCGCGGTCCTCGGTGAGGGCCACCGCGTCGGCGGCGGCGCGGAGCTGCTGACAGAGGGCGTCCACCGACGTGCGTACGGCGGCGGCGGCCACGGCGAGCCGCTCGGTGGACCGGCTGCGGTCGACCACCGCCACGGCCGACCCCACGAAGAACGCCCCGACCAGGACCGGGCCGAGCACCACCGTCAGGAAGGCTGCGGTCAGGCGCCCGCGCAGTGTCACTCGGTCCCCCCGGAACTTCGCCGGCCGATGCTTGCGATGCTGACACAGAGCCACCACATGACCAGCGTTGCGTCAGGAGTGTTGCGTGCCGGATTTTTCTGATGGAGCGGAAGTGACCCCTGATGCGAAGCGCGAGGCGCGGGCCGCGCTGCTCACCCGCCGCCGGACGCTGACCGATCCGGAGCTGATCGCCGCCGCCGGGCGCGTCCAGGCCGAGCTGGTGGCCCTGGTACGCCGGCTGCGCCCGCGCCGGATGACCGCGTACGTGCCGGTGGCCTCCGAGCCGGGTGGCCCGGACCTGCCGGCGGTGCTGCAGGCGGCGCTGCCGACGGGCGCCGAACTGCTGCTGCCGGTGCTGCGCGACGACCTCGACCTGAACTGGGCGCCGTGGGCCGGGCCGGACGCGCTGGTGGCCGCCGGGCGGGGGATGCGGGAGCCGACCTGGCCCCGGCTCGGCGTGACCGCCGTGGCCGAGGCCGAGCTGGTGGTGGTGCCGGCGCTGGCGGTGGACCGGCGGGGCGTGCGGCTGGGCCGGGGCGGCGGCTCGTACGACCGCGCTCTCGCCCGCGTCCCGTCGACCGCGTTGACCGTGGTGCCCCTGCACGATGGCGAACTGGTCGACGAGCTGCCCGCCGAGGCGCACGACCGCCCGGTCCGCGCGGTGGTCACCCCGGCCGGCGGCCTGCGTACGCTGGACGCCGCCCCGCCGGCGTGACCGGGCGCGGGCGGGTGTCGCGCCCCACACTTCCGCTGGACGAATCCGGGGCGATGACGCACCATTGGCACTCGAAGACGTCGAGTGCCAACCGGCCGCGCCAGAACCGGAGGAGAACGTGCCCACGTACCAGTACGCCTGCACCGCGTGCGGTCACCAGCTCGAGGCGGTGCAGTCCTTCTCTGACGAGCCGTTGACCGAGTGCCCGACGTGCGAGGGTCGGCTGCGGAAGCTGTTCAACTCCGTCGGCATCGTGTTCAAGGGCTCGGGCTTCTACCGCACCGACTCCCGCTCGTCCGGCTCCGACCCGGGCAGCGGCACCTCCGCCAGCAAGCCCGCCGCGGGCAGCGACTCGGGCTCGTCGTCCAGCTCGTCCACGTCCACGTCCACGTCGACGTCCTCGTCGTCGAACGGCTCCTCCGGCAGCACCACCAAGGCCCCGGCCGCGAGCAGCGCCAGTTCCTCCTGAGGTGTAAGGAAGGGCCCCCTGTTAACGCCTCGCGTTGTACAGGGGGCCCTTCTTAACGCCTGACGGTCAGTCCCAGTGCGGCGGGCGCTGCTCCAGCAGCCAGTCGTCGTTGCCGCCGGAGCGCTCGCCCCAGCCGCGGTCCGTGTCGTCGGTGGTCTGCTCGGGCAGCATCACGAAGTCGTCGTCGCTCAGGTCGACGAGCCGGTCGTCGTCGCCGCGCGTCGCGGGGTCCTCGGTGCTCACGAGCGGCAAGACTAGCGCAGCGGGATGTCTCCGCCGGTGCGCCGACCCGGAGGCCGGGCCCCCGTGCGCCGACCCGGAGGCCGGGCCCCGTGCACGATCCGGAGGGCGACGGCGCGCGGCGGTGCGCCGGCCGGGCCGTACGGCGTCCGTGCGCCGATCCGGGGGCGACCGCGCGCGCCGGGCGTCGGACGGCCGGTGCGTTGGTAGCGTCGGACGGCGTGACGACCCCCGGCAGCTCCCCGGACGACTACTGGCGGCCCGGCCCGGGCGCCGACGGTCCGCCCCCGGACCAGACCGGCCCGGCACCGCAGCAGCCGGCACCGGCCGGCGGGTACGCCGGTCCCCCGCCCACCACCCCGCCCCCGAGCGGCTGGCGGCCGCCCCTGCACGTGCAGCCACCACCGCCCCGGCGGCTGCCCCCGCAGGACATGGCCGAGCTCGACCTCGCCGAGCAGCGGGCGCAGCGACTCACCTGGGCGGTGGGTGCCGTGGCCGGGGTGCTGCTCCTGGTGCTGATGTGCCTGCTCTGCTCGCGGCTGGTCCTTTGACGCCACGTCGGCGTGCCGGGTCCGGGCGGAGCCGCGTCAGCGCGTGCCGGGCGCGAGGGGCGTCAGAGCGTGTTGCCCCAGACGGCCTCGGCGCCGCTGTGCCCGGTGAGGTAGACGTACACGAGACTCGCGCCGGCCAGCACGACCACCACCACCGACAGCGCCGGCGTCACCCAGAACGGTAGTTTCGGGACGCGCGGGTGGCCGCTGGTCACCACGAGCAGCACGACGGCGGCGATGGCCAGCGGCAGCACGTACCGGAACGTGAGGTCGCCGTACCGGGAGTGCTCGAAGATCTGGTCGACGATCGGCCCCTGGAGCCCACGGGCCACGAACACGTCGGTCAGCTCCTCGCCGGACTGCACCGCCACCCACGCGGTGATCGGCGCCGCCACCGCCAGCAGCACGATCGCCCAGTCGATGCGGGACCGGAACCGGGGCAGCGCCACGTACGCGATCGACAGCAGCGCGAGCAGGGGTACGAACACGACCACCGCGTGCACCACCAGCGCATGCGCCGGTAGACCCAGGATCTCCTTGAACATCGGCACCTCCGGCAGGGAGCGATCGCGGGACGCCAGCCTACGGTGCACCGGTCCGCCCGCCCAGGACTCTCACCGGGGCTACACGCGCGCCTCGTCCGACCGGTTCACAGTGTTTCCGGAAACTTCCCGGCTGTGGTCGGGGCCACCCGGCTCCGGGCTCGGTTGTCGACTCACCTGCCGCGTGCTGTCATTGGCACATGTCCGCTGGTGAGGAGCTGCTCCGGTCGAAGGGCCTTCGGGTCACCCGGCCGCGCCTCGCCGTCCTCGACGTGCTCGCCGCCGGCGGCCACCTGGAGGTGGACGAGATCACCCGGCGGGTCCGGGAGCGCCTCGACTCCGTCTCCACCCAGGCGGTGTACGACGTGCTGGGTGCGCTGTCCCGGGCCGGGCTGTCCCGCCGGATCGAGCCCGCCGGCAGCCCCGCCCGCTACGAGGCGCGCGTCGGCGACAACCACCACCACGTGGTCTGCCGGGGCTGCGGCGAGATCGCCGACGTCGACTGCACCGTCGGCAGCGCGCCCTGCCTCGACCCGCACACCGCCCACGGCTTCGAGGTGGACGAGGCGGAAGTGACCTTCTGGGGTCTCTGCCCCTCCTGCCAGGCCCGGCGCTCCGCGGACGAGTGACCGCACGCCCGGCCGGACGCTCCCGGTCGTGGCACTCTTGATCCGTGGACTCCGACGACGTAGGCCTCTTCGGCCCGGGTTCGGTCACCTGGAAGGTGCACGAGGAGCCGGTCCTGATCGTCGCCGGCCTGCGCTCGCTCTACCTGCAGGCCCTGCACCCGAGGGCGATGGCCGGGGTGGCGCAGAACAGCAACTACCGCTCGGACGCCTGGGGCCGCCTGGTCCGCACCGCCACCTACGTGGGGACCACGATCTACGGCACGACCGCCGAGGCGGAGGAGGCCGGGCGGCGGCTGCGCCGACTGCACGGGCGGATGCGCGCCACCGACCCGCTGACCGGTGAGGAGTTCCGGATCGACGACCCCGACCTGCTGCGGTGGGTGCACGTCACCGAGGTGGAGTCGTTCCTCGACACCGCACGCCGGGCCGGGGTGCCGTTGAGCGCCGAGGAGATCGACGGGTACTACACCGAGCAGCGGCGGGCGGCCGCCCTGGTGGGGCTTGCCCCGGAGACCGTTCCGGGGACGGCGGCCGAGGTGGCCGCGTACTACCGCACGGTCCGGCCCGAGCTGCGGATGACCCGCGAGGCGGCCGAGACCGCCTTGTTCCTCACCGCCCCGCCGCTGCCGTGGAAGCTCAGCCTGCCGGCCCGGCTCGGGCTCACCCTGGGGCCGCCCCGCTGGGCGTACCTCGGCATCGCCGGGACGGCGCTCGCGCTGTTGCCGGCCTGGGCCCGGCGGATGTACGGCGGGCTGGGCCTGCCGACCACCGCGCTCTCCGCCGACCTGACCGTACGCGCGCTGCGGCTGGCGCTGGCGGCGGTGCCCCGCCGGTGGCGGGAGGGGCCGATGCCGCAGGCCGCCAGGGAGCGGGCCGCCCGGCTGGCCGGCGCACCGTTGCCGGGCTGACCCGCTGCCCGGTCCGGGGCGGCCTGGGCCGGCCGGACGGGGTCGCGAGCACGGGGACGGCCGGCCCAGCACATGATCGACTCGGGATGCGGCAGACCGAGGGCTTCCCGAAGCCGGGATGCCGTCCTTCGCCGTGACCCGCGACAGGCCCCCGCCGTTGACGGCGCCCCGACCCGCGACGGGGCGTCAGGACTGGCCGACGCCGCTCTCGACGGCGGCCCAGAGGTCCTTGCCCGGCGTCTCCGCCCCGACCGGGCAGGTGCGTCGGTAGTCGCACCAGCCGCAGCGCGGCCCCGGCGTGGTGGGGAAGGCCTCGTCCGGGTCGCCGCCGTCGGCCACCGCACGCTCGGCGGCCATGATGTCCCGGGCGGTCTCCTCGGCGCGGCCGACCTGGCGGGCGAGCGACTCCGTGGTGTGCTCGTGCGCGGCGACCGTGCCGGTCGGCAGGTGGTGCAGCTCCACCCGGTGGCAGGGGCGGCGGAAGGTCCGCTCGGCCGCGTACGCGTAGAGCGCCAGCGCCTGCGAGCCGCGCGCGTCGTCGGCGTCCAGCCCGGCGCGGCCGGTCTTGTAGTCCACGATGACCAGCTCCGGGCCGGCCGGCCCCGGGCGGGAGTCGATGCGGTCGGCGCGGCCGTTGAACGCCAGCACGCCGGTCTTCACGGCGACCACCCGTTCCACACCGATCGGGTCGGTGTCGGGGTCGATCGTCGCCACGTACGCCTCGAGCCAGCCCAGCGCCCGCCGGTAGGCGGCCCGTTCCTGCTCGTCGTCCCGGTAGCCGTCGCGGACCCAGGTGCCCTTGAGCAGCGTGGCCAGCACCTCCGGGTGGCGGCGCTCGGCGGGCAGCGCGTACCAGTTCTTCAGTGCGGTGTGGACACTGGCGCCGAGCGAGTTGTGCGCCCAGGGTGGCCCCTTCGGCGGGGCCGGCCGGTCCACGTAGGAGTAGCGGTAGCGCCGGGGACAGTCGGCGTACGCCCCGAGCTTGCTGGGCGTGCAGACGAACAGCCGCTCGGGCATGCCCTCGAAGCCGAGCTGCTCGGGCTCGGCGCCCCGGGGGCGCGGCGGGGAGGTGGAAGGTCGGCCGGGTCGTCGCACACCGCGATCCTGCCACCCCGCCCCGACAGGATCAGGCCATGGTCGTGTACTGGCTGACGAACGCGGCCACCGCGTCGGCGATGAGCTGCACCGCGATCGCGGCCAGCAGCAGGCCGGCGATGCGGGTCAGCACCTCGATGCCGCCGGGGCGCAGGATCTTGACGATTCCGCCGGAGAAGCGCAGCACCACCCAGACCGCGAGCATCACCGCGACGATGGCGGCCGCGATGGCGGTGTGGTCGGCCGTGCCCTCGGCCTGCTGGACGAAGAGCATCGTGGCCACGATCGCGCCGGGGCCGGCGAGGAGCGGGGTGCCCAGCGGCACCAGGGCGATGTTGGAGGTGACCTGCTGGCTGGGGTCGTCCGCCTTGCCGGTCAGCAGCTCCAGGGCGACGAGCACGAGCAGCAGGCCGCCGGCGGCCTGGAGCGCGGGCAGGTCCACGTGCAGGTAGTCGAGCAGGGTCTGTCCGGCCACCGCGAAGATCACGATCACGCCGAGCGCCAGCGCCACGGCCTGCCAGGCCGCCCGGTTCCGGTCCCGGGCCGGCAGCGGCCCGGTCAGCGCGAGGAAGATGGGCATCATGCCCGGCGGGTCGACGATCACCAGCAGGGTCACGAAGACCTCGCCGAAGAGCTTGAGATCCACCCGACCAACCTAGCCGCGCCGTCCGGAGCGGAAACGCCGATCAGCCGGAAGCGACCGCCGTCACTCCGGCGGCGGCGATCCGCTCGTACGCCTCGACGTCGGTGGTGAACGCGCCCAGCCGGACCGTCTTGTGGCTGCCGTGGAAGTCCGACGATCCGGTGACCAGCAGGCCCAGCTCGGCGGCGAGGGCGCGGACGTGCGCCCGCTCCGCCGGCGAGTGGTCCTCGTGGTCGGCCTCCAGCCCCATCAGTCCGGCCGCGGCGAGATCCGCGATCAGCTCGTCGGGCACGATCCGTCCCCGCCGGGTGGCGCGCGGGTGGGCGAAGACCGGGACGCCCCCGGCCGCGAGCACCAGCCGGACCGCGTCGAAGACCTCGATGTCCTCCTTCGGCAGCCGGTACCGCTCGCCCAACCAGTCCGGGCCGAACGCCTCGGTCGTGGTCGCGACCAGCCCGGCCCGGATGAGCGCCTGGGCGATGTGCGGCCGGCCGACCGTCCCGCCGCCCGCCCCGGCGAGAATCTCGGACCAGCTCACCTCGATGCCGTCGGCCTGGAGCAGGCGGACGATCCGCTCGCCGCGCTCCTCCCGGGCGAGGCGTACCCGGGCCAGCTCCGCGACCAGGTCCGGGTGGTCCGGGTCGAAGAGGTACGCGAGCAGGTGCAGCGGCACCGCGGGCTCCTCGCCGTACCACCGGCAGGACAGCTCCGCGCCGCGAACCAGGCGCAGCCCGGGCGGCAGCGCGCGGACGGCGGGCTCCCAGCCGGCGGTGGTGTCGTGGTCGGTGATCGCGAGCACGTCGAGGCCGGCGTCCGCCGCCGCGCGGACCAGCTCGGCGGGGGTGAGGGTGCCGTCGCTGGCGGTGGAGTGGGCGTGCAGGTCGATCCGCGTGCTCATCGCCTGAAGCTACCGGGCGAGCGGATCAATCCGCTCAGAAGCCGGTGCCGGCGACCGGCAGCGGACGGACGTCGGCGGGCACGCCGGCCAGCGGTTGGGTCGGCACCGCCTGCCCGGCCAGGACCGGCTCGGGGTCGACCCGGGCGAGGCGATTGCCGTCGACCACGTGGACGGCCACGTCCGCGGTCCAGACGGCGGGCCCGGTCAGGGGCGGCCCGGCCGGACGGGTCACCGGCGCGCCTTCCATCCGGTCCAGGTCCACCAGGAGGGCGGTGGCCTCGCCGTTCACCAGCAACCAGCGCCCGTCGGGGGACACGGTGCCACGGCCGTCGCCGGCGAGCGCGGGACCGCAGCCGGTTCGCACCACGGTCAGCGCCCTGGCCGGGTCGAGCAGCGCGAGACAGGGGCGGCCGGGCGTACCGGCGAGAACCTGCCCGACGACCAGCCCGTCCGGGCGTACGCCGTAGATGTGGCGCGCGCCCGCGCCGGCCTCCGTCGTCGTCTCGCCGGTCACCGGGTCCCAGACGCCGTGACCGCCGCGCTGCGCGTGCAGCCGCAGCAGGACCTCGTCGCCGACGAAGCCGACCGGCGCCGCCCCGGCCGGCAGGGAGTGCCGGGCCACGGTCATGACCTGGTTGTTGACGATGCTTCCCTTGACCAGCTCGCCGCCCTCCCGCCAGGCGACCAGGCGCGCGTCGCGGGACAGCGCGATCTCGGCCGCGCCGGCCAGCAGCACCTGCGCGACCCCGTTCGGCCGCACGACCCACAGCGAGCGGCCGGCCGGCGTCGGGGTCCCGACGAGCAGCCACCCGGCGGCGTCGGGCGAGCGTTGGGCACGCTCGACGGCTCCCACCCCGGTCAGCCTCACCTGCCGCGCGGCGGTCGTGACGAGCACGTCGTCGACGATCAGGTCGACCGCCGCCGGCTCGGCCGGGGCGGGGAGCGGGAGCGCGGGGGTCGGGGCGGACCGCCCGGAGTCCTCGGGATCGCCCAGGACGACGACGGCGGGACCGGGGACGGAGGGATCGCGGGCGAGCTGCGTCAGCCCCGCGCTGGCGGTCACCGTGATGACCGCGGCGAGGGCGAGGCCGACGGCCGTGCGGCGGCGCTGCGCCCGCCGGGCCCGCCGGATGGCGACGTCGGCGTGGTCGGCGCCGAGCAGGCGCGGCTCGGCGACCTGCCGGGTGAGGGTCTCCCGCACCGCCTGCTCCAGCTCGTCCCGCGTCACGCCTGTTGGACGCGCCGGGGGCGCGGTCCGGTTGTCACGAGGACGGGCTGCGCTCACCGGTCCTCCGTGCGCGGCGCGCCGGCGCCCGCACGGCGGCCGGTCGGTGCTCCCACCGGCACCGGCGGCTCCTCGGTCACCGCTGGCGGGACGGGTGCTGTTCCGCCGATGACCGTCGGCTCACCCGGCCGCTCGTCGACCGGACGGGCCGGCACGCCGGCCTGCGCCGCCGGCACGCCGGTGCGCGGGGCCGGCACGCCGACAGGTGCCGGGGTACGGGTGGACCGCTGCTGCTGCCGCAGCGACGCCGGCTCGGCGGGAAGGTCGGCGGCGTCGACTCCCATCCGCCGCCGCAGGGTCGTCAGGGCACGGGAGGTCTGGCTCTTGACCGTGCCGGGCGAGATGTCGAGCAGGGCGGCGGTCTGGGCCTCGGACATGTCCTCGTAGAACCGCAGCACCAGCACCGCGCGCTGCCGGGCCGGGAGGGCGCTCAGGTGCCGCCAGAGCAGGTCCCGGTCGAGCTGCCGCTCGATCTCGTCGACCCCGGCCCGCTCGGGCAGCACATCGGTCGGGCGTTCACCGTGCCACCGCCGCCGCCACCAGCTGGTCGAGGTGTTGATCATCACGCGCCGGGCGTACGGTTCGACGGCCTCGATCCCGCCCAGCCGCTTCCAGGCCAGGTACGTCTTGGTCAGCGCGGTCTGGAGCAGATCCTCCGCGGTGGCCCAGTCACCGGCGAGCAGGTACGCGGTCCGCAGCAGCGCGCCCGAGCGGGCCGCGACGAACTCGCGGAACTCCTCCTCCCGCGGGTCCCTGCTCGCCACCGTCCACCTCCGTACCCCGTCCTGCCTGGCAGGCTCCCACGGAAAATGGTGTGCCGTTGATCCGATGTTCGGACAAAAACTTTCAGGCGCCGTCGTCGGCCTTGGCCTCGTCCGCTTCCTTGCCCAGCCGCGCCTCGACCGCCTGCGGCTCGTACATCTCCTCGACGACACGCAGGTAGAGCTCGTTCGGGTTGGGCAGGTTCTTGATCTCGCGCAGCGCCTGCTCCTGGCCGGCGGACTCCAGCACGAACGTGCCGTAGTTGAGCGCACGCCCGGCCGGCGTCTGCTCGTACTTCATGTCGGTGACCCGGACCAGGGGCATCATGGCCACCCGCCGGGTGATGATGCCGTTGACCACCATCACCCGCTTGTTGGTCAGGATGAAGCGGTCATACCACCAGTCGGCGACCTTCCACGCCACCCAGCCCATCACCGCGAACCAGAGCAGCACCGCGACGGTGGTGAGGGCGCCCACGTCCTGCCCGGCGAGGAAGCCGGAGAGGTAGCCGAGCACGAAGGTGGCGGCGATGCCGATGAGCAGCGGCGTCGCGAGGTGGATCCAGTGCCGCTTCCACTCGCCCCGGTACCGCTCGGTGGGGAACAGGTAGCGGGCGACGAGGGAACTCGGCTCGTCCTCCAAGGGCAGCACCCGGCGCGGTGCCATGCCGGCCGCGTCCGCCCGCAGACCGGCCAGCTCGTCCTCGGAGATCTGGGGCGGCTGGTAGCCGGCTTCGGGATCACGGATCCACGCCCGGCCCGACCGCCCCTCACCCGCGTAGCCCGGACCGTCACCGAAGCCGGCGTCGTCCGAAAGGGAAGGGCCGTCGGACAGGCCCGGACCGGAGCCGTAGCCCGGCCCGTCGTCCGGGCCGATGCGGGGGATGGGCTCCGTGTCTCGCTCCCGGCGCTCCCGGTCTGGGTCGTCGGGGTCGAAGGGGGGACCGGAGGGGCTGCCCATCGACGGCTAGGCGACGAGGTTGGTGAAGAAGTCGCCGAACCCCTGGGCGATGTCCACGATGCCGCCGCCCAGGGACTTGAAGACGTCGGCGGCGGAGTTTGGCCGGTAGGCGATGAAGAAGATCAAGAATGCGATACCAGCCCAGGTGAGGACCTTCTTGACCATGGCGGGCCATCCTCTCGCGCGGCGCCGGGTCCGTCTACCGAAGCGGCACTCAGAGTATCAGCGCCGTGTCGTACAGTTATTCCTGCGTCCGTTCTCCGACATTCCGGGTGACTTGTCAAGCCTTCCCGTGCAGATACGGAGATGGTGCGCCGTAGACGAGCTCGGGTGGCATCCACTCGGCGAGGTCGCACAGGATGACGTCCTCGGCGAGCAGATGACCCGCACTCGCCGGCCAGGCTATCGCATGCAGCCACATTCCCCGAGCTTCGCCGGCGTACGCGCTTCGATCTGTCGGCGAGCTCACGAGCCACAGTGGAGTGGGGTGGCCGCCCACCCGGATCCTGGCCTGGCCGTGGTGCTCCGGATGCCCCGGCCCCGGATCGGTCAGCGCCTCCGCGAGCTGCGGACCCGGGTCGGGCCCGGTGATGCCGGCGAAGCGCGTCCCCAGCCCGACGCCCGGCTCCTCGGCCACGAAGACCAGGTCCGCCGGGCCGCCGCCGAGCGGCTCGGGCCCGGCGCAGGCGATCGCCGTGGCGCGCACCCCGGTCCGGTCGTCACCGGCGTACGCCACACCGGTCATCGTCCATCCCGGTGGCAGCGGCCACGGGCACCAGAGCGGGACCGCCGGCCGTTGCGGCGGGTCGGCGGCGGCGGTGACGCGGTCGACGACGCTGGCGACGATCTCCGCCCCGATGCGCTCCGGCACGTGCAGCGGCGGGACCGGCCCGCACAGGAGGCATCGCGACTCGGAGTGCATGAGGTCCGGCGGCCGGACCTCGCCGCCGCACCGGGGACAACTCACCGCGACGCTCACCACCCCACGGTCACCCCGTGGAGCGACCCCGTCAAGCGGAGCGGGCATTTCCGTTCACCTGGTGCCGACCGCTCAGGCTGGCGGCGGTCCGCCGTACGCGCGGACCCAGGCGTGCATGGCGATGCCGCTGGCCACGCCGGCGTTGATCGACCGGGTAGAGCCGTACTGGGCGATCGAGAAGAGCTCGTCACAGGCTGCGCGGGCGGCGTCGGAGAGGCCCGGCCCCTCCTGGCCGAACAGCAGTACGCAGCGCCGGGGCAGCGTCGTGGTCTCCAGTGGCCGGGATCCGGGCAGGTTGTCGATGCCCACCACGGGCAGCCCCTCGCCGGCCGCCCAGGCCACGAAGTCCTCGATCGTCTCGTGGTGCCGTACGTGCTGGTAGCGGTCGGTCACCATCGCGCCCCGCCGGTTCCACCGGCGCCGGCCGACGATGTGGACCTCGGCGGCGAGGAACGCGTTGGCGTTGCGGACCACCGTGCCGATGTTGAGGTCGTGCTGCCAGTTCTCGATCGCCACATGGAAGTCGTGCCGGCGCCGGTCGAGGTCCGCCACCACCGCCTCCCGCCGCCAGTAGCGGTACCGGTCGACCACGTTGCGCCGGTCGCCGGTGGCGAGCAGTTCCGGGTCGTACCGCGGGTCGTCCGGCGGGTCGCCCTCCCACGGGCCCACACCGACGTCGAGCTGTTCACCGGTCACGGTCACAAGACGTTACGGCCACCGCCGGCACGGGTCAGCGCAGGCCCAGCGCGTCGCCGAGCCGGTCGAGGAACCGGCGGTCGGCGGGACCGGGGAACCGGTCCCCGCCCGGCTCCGCCCGGCACACGCGGGCCGCGACCGACTGCACCCACTGGCGGTACGCCGCCGAGTCGGCCGGGTCGGCGCGCCGCTGGAGCACCCGGGCCGCGGCCCGGGCGGCGGCCAGCAGGTCCACCAGGGTCTGCGTCGACGCCCCGGGCGGCGCCGTCGACAGTGACCCCAGGTCGGCGAACCGGCCGGCCGACGGCGACGCGCCGTCGTGGCGGGCGTAGATCGCGGCCACCACGGCACGGACCAGGTCGCTGTCGAACGCCCGACCGGCCGCGACGGCGTCGAGCCCGGCCAGCCCGGCGGTGACCCCGCGTCCCGGGCGCCCCGGGCCCGGGGCGGCGGCGGCCACCACGACGCGGCCGGGCAGGGTGGTGAGCAACTCCCACTCGGCGGTGGAGTAGACGGCGGTGGTCAGCGGTACGGCACGACGGCCGGCAGAGGACGGCTCTCCGGCGACGGAGTGGCTCATGGGGACCTCCGGCGTCAGCATATGCCCCGGTTCACCGGACAGGGCCCCTTCCATGCGCAAACGCCGGAATAGGCCGCCGGGCCGGGCGGCGTCACGCGCCCGGCCCGACCCGGTACGCCTGTCTCAGCGCGGCTCGGGGAAGCTCGGCCGCTCCGGGTCGACGCCCTCGGACACCGCGGCCGCGGCGTACTCCTTCTTCGGCACCATGACCTTGCGCCGGAAGACACACACCAGCGTGCCGTCCTGGTTGTAGCCGCGGGTCTCCACGGCCACCACGCCGCGGTCCGGCTTGGAGGACGACTCCCGCTTGTCCAGCACGGTGGTCTCGCCGTAGATCGTGTCGCCGTGGAACGTGGGGGCGACGTGGCGCAGGGACTCGATCTCCAGGTTCGCGATCGCCTTGCCGCTGACGTCCGGGACCGACATGCCGAGGAGGAGCGAGTAGATGTAATTGCCCACCACCACGTTCCGCTTGAACTGGCTGGACGTCTCGGCGTAGTGGGCGTCCATGTGCAGCGGGTGGTGGTTCATGGTGAGCAGGCAGAAGAGGTGGTCGTCGTACTCGGTGACCGTCTTGCCCGGCCAGTGCCGGTAGACCGCGCCGACCTCGAACTCCTCGTAGTAGCGGCCGAACTGCATCCTTGTCCCCTTCGACGGGCGGCGATGGAGTTCGGCACAGCATGCCTTATCGGGTGTTAAGGCGAGGAGCGGGGCGGTGGCGGCCGGGAAATGTCACATCGGCGGCGACCTGGGGGGAGACGCAATGAACGGCGGGGCCCTCCCCGGCACCCGCCGCCCACGCTCTGATGCGAAAGATTCTGCCCCACCCGACCATCCAACGGACAGAGACGGGGATCACATTTATCCTTTTGTAACACTACTCTCGGTCACTGAGATCAGTTGTGGGAGCGATCTCTGACGCTGGGTACCACCATGTCAGGCCTCAAGTTACCGATTCGTAACAGCCGCTGGCCGCGATCTCAATGGAAACGCTCCCATCACCCCTCGTCACGCAAGTGCGGCATGCACTTGCGCTCCGCACACTCACCCGCCACCGACGGCGGTCGATGATGGTGATCCACCCGCCCGCGCCTTCCCGAGCCGTTTCAGCCCCTCTGGACCGGGAATTCGACGAGGTACGCCCTGGTTCCACCAGACGTAGCTATTCCGCGGTGATCGGAGAGATTCCCATGGCAACCGTTGAGCTGACCACGGCAAACTTCGACGAGGTGACCAGCCGCGACGGCATCGTGCTGGTCGACTTCTGGGCCGACTGGTGCGGCCCCTGCAAGCGGTTCGCCCCGGTCTACGAGCGCTCCTCGGACAAGCACCCCGACCTCGTCTTCGGGAAGGTCGACACCGAGGCCCAGCAGGAGCTGGCCGCGAAGTTCGACATCCGGTCCATCCCGACCATCATGGCGATCCGCGACGGCGTCATCGTCTTCGCGCAGCCGGGTGCGCTTCCCGAGTCGGCCCTGGAGAACCTGATCGAGCAGGTCGAGGGGCTCGACATGGACGACGTCCGCAAGAAGCTCGCCGAGCACAAGCACTGATCCACGCACCGATGACGGCCGGGCCCGCATGGGCCCGGCCGTTCCTCGTCACGCCCGCGAGGATCACCGGCCGCCGGCGGCCAGGGTCGCCAACATCCCCTCGCAGCTCCGTACGACGACCTCGGCGCCACGCCGCTGCGGCAGGCGGAGCAGCGGATCCTCCGCCCGGTCCCGCCATCGCCACTGCGCCTCGGCCGCGGCCTGCCAGAGCTGGTGGGCCGGTGCGTCGTGCTCGAAGCCGAGCCGGGCGGCCAGCCCGACTCCGTCGCCGCCCACCAGCCGACGCGCCTCCGCGGCCAGTTCCGTGTCGAAGCCGAGCCCGGCGCCGCGCAGCGCCGCGAGCAGGCGCAACTCCTGGAACTCGTGCGCCCCGGCGAGAATCCGCTCGGTCGAGCCGAGCAGCTCAGCGGTACCGGGACCCGGCTCGTCCCGCAGCACCTCCTCCAGCCCGACCAGCGCCGAGCGCGCCTTCAGCGTCTCCTGCCGGTCGATGAAGAGCCGGCTCACGGACTCCCGCAGCTCGGTCAGGCCGCTACGCCGGATCAGCTCCCCGGACAGCTTGGTCCGGCTGTCGCAACCCGTACGTACCAGGGTCGTCGCCAGCCGGACCCCGAAGAGCCCCAAGCGGTCCAGCAGCGCGGCGCGCTGCGCGGCGTCCACGCGTGCCGGCGGCTCCCCGCGGAGGAACCGCTCGGCGGAGAGCAGGTACGCCTCCAGCTCGGGCCGTGGAACGCGGGCCAACTCCGCCAGCGCGGCGAACTCGGACCCGGTGAGCAGCCGCCCGGCCAGCCCGACCAGACCGCTGCAGGCCAGCACGGTCAGGGACAGCGCCCCGACCGCCGGGTCCCGGTGCATCCGCCGGGCCAGCTGGCGGGCGGTCAGCAACGCGTCGACGCGTCCGCCGCCGACCTCGTCGGCACGGGACAGCACCAGCATCATGTTCACCGGGGCGACCTGCCCGGTGGCGGTCTCCCGGGCGGCGGTCAGCACGCGCAGGTCGGAGGCGCGCCCGTCGCGGGTCAGGTAGAGCACCGCGTCGGCGTCGCGCAGCACCCGGTCCAGCACCGTCGCCCGACCGTGCTCGTCCGGACCGGTTACCGGCGGCGTGTCGATCAGGGTGAGCTGCCGCAGCGCCCGGGTGGGCCACCGGACCACGATGTCCCGCAGCTCCCCCGCCCGCCAGCCGACCAGGTCCACCCGCATCCCGGTCGCGGACTTGACGACGGTCAGGTCCCGCGGCGGATGGCCGGTCGGGTACGCGGTGGCGCGCGGGCGGTCGCCGTCCTCGTACCAGGTGAAGAAGGTGTCGCCGTCCGCTCCCTCGACGGGCGCGACCTCCTCGCCCATGATCGCGTTGAGGAGCGTGGACCGGCCGGACCGCCACGGCCCGGCGATCGCCACTCGCAACGGCTGCTCCAACCGGGCCAGCTCGCCGCGCAGGCGGCCGGTTGCCCGGGGGTCGTCCCGGTAGAGCTGGAGCGCGCGGTGCAGGAGGCCCCACACCTCCTCCACCAGGGTGGTCGCGGCCGTCACGTCAGGTTTTCCAGCGGTACGGAGGCCGGTCGCCCCACGGCGAGCTGCTGGGCCTGCTCGTAGAGCGCGGCCAGCCGGGTGATCTTCAGCCGGATCTCGCGCTGCCGCTGGTCGCGGGCCGCCGCGTCAGTGTCGGCCGCCGCCTTGGCGCTCCGAAGCGAGCGGATGATTCCCTCCTGGAGCTCCTCGGTCAGGACGGCGAAGTGGTCCCGCAGCATCCGCTGCACCTGGCGGGCGGTGTCGCGGCGGTCCCGGGTGGCGCGGACGAAGAAGTCGTCGACGTGCCGCTGCACGGCGGCCTTGACGGTGGACTGGCGGCGGCGGAGCAGTTGCCGGCTCTCGTCATGGATGCTCTTGCCACCGAACAGCGCACCGGCGCCGATCGAAACCGGGTTGATCATCGGCATCCCGGCCAGCGTCAACGCCAGGCCGAACATCAGCAGGCCGCCGTACGAGCCCTTCATCCCCGTCATGACCTTCTGGGTGGCGGTGAACCGGTCGACCCGGGGACGTTCCATCTCGGGGAGCCGTTCCGCGAGGTGCTCCGGCACCACAGCGGACCAGGGCGGCAGGACGTCGTGGCCGTACCGGGCGAAGTGGGCCGCCACGCGGCGGGCGACCCAGTCGCAGCGCTGGACGAGCCACTCCCGGTTCGACTCCGCCGCCTCGACGAGGCTGCGGTCCAGCCACTCCTGGAAGGTGTCCCAGGCGGTCAGGGGGTCGGCGGAGTCGAACGCCTCGTCGACCGTACGCAGGATCTCGCGGGTGCGGTCACGCAGGTCGTACTCGAGGTCGGAGATGAGATCGGTCATCTCGTCGGCGAGCGTGTTCTGCCATCGAGTGGAGCACCGGCGCAGCTCGTCCACCTCACGCTGGGCGGCGTGCAGCCGGGAGATCGGCCCCGTGTCCTTCTCGGCCTCCCGGCTCTCCAGTTCCGCGCGCAGCGGCGCGGCGAGCTGTTCCAGGACCGTACGCGCGGTCAGGCCGACCGCCGCGCGGGCCAGCGGGTCCGGCTTGCCGGCCAGGTCCCGTCGCAGCCGGGCGATCAGCGCCGGGAAGCCGGACTCGGCGTTGAGGGCGTGGTCGTCGGTGGCGGCGGCCCGCAGGCGCAACGCGGCCGAGACGGGGATCAGCGGCGCCGGGACGCCGGCCTCCGCCAGGTGCTTCCGGTTCCGCTCGGCGACGGCACGCCAGTCCGGCACCAGATCCGTCCGGGTCTGGATCACCACCACGTTCGGATGCGACCGGGTGACGTGCAGCAGCATGTTGAGTTCGGCGACGGACAGCTCCCGGGTCGAGTCGGAGACCAGGAGCACGGTGTCGGCCCGGGCCAGCGTGGCAGCCGGGACGCCCGCGCCGATCGCGGTCACCTCGTCGGTGCCGGGCGTGTCCACCAGCACCAGTCCCGCCTTGAGCAGGGCGCGCGGCAGTCCGATCTCGACGTGCGCGGGCCCGCTTCCGGCGTGCCGGCCGAACGTGCCGGCGACCCCGGCGGCGATCCGGTCCAGCGGCACCGGCGTCCGCTCGGCGTTCGCCGGTACGGGACCGACCGCCGGCCGCACGGCGGCGGGATCCTCGACCATCGTCGCCACCGGCGCCTCCGCGTACCCCACCACGGTCGGCAGGACGGTCGTGGCACCGTCGCCGACGGGGCACACCGGAGCGTTGACGATGGCGTTGACGAGTTGGCTCTTGCCCTGCTTCGGCTCACCGACGACCAGCACGCGAAGCGTCGGATCCAGCAACTGGACCCGCTTCCGGCGTACCGTCTGGAGCAGGTCACCCCGGCCGTACGCCTGACACGTACGGCCGATCTCGTCCAGGATGTCCAGCCAGATCCCCGCGACCACGCAACAAGTGTGCTGATTTAAACGTAATTATCAAGAGGGATCGGATAGGGCCGGGTGGAGGGCCGGGCCGGGATGGGTGACCCGGCCCTCCGTTCCCCTCCCGCGAGGTGCGGTCAGAGCAGCCCACCGGTGATGTCCAGCAGGCCGCCGTTGCCGGAGGCGCTCGCGCCGCCGGTCGCGTCCCCGTCACTCCGCAGGTTCAGGCCGACACCGTCGGTCACGCCGCCCACGGTGCCGGTGGCCCCGGACAGGACACCGTCCACCGGCTGCGTGACGCCGCCCACGGTGGACGGAACGTCGACCGACGACACCACGCCGGACACGGCGCGGTCCACGCCGAGCCCCTCCAGGGTGTCGTCGACGCCGAGCGACCCGACGACGCCGTCGATCTGCGCCTGGGTGCCGGGAAGGACGCCCAGGTCGCCGCCGAGCAGCCCGTCGCCGTACTGCCCGTACTCGGCGGTGCCGAGAGTGCCGTCGACGCCGCCCACGGTGCCCGTGACGTCCCCGACGACCGGGTCCGCGACGGTGTCCACGGCGCCGACGACGTCGGCGTCCAGGGTGTGCGTCACGTCGTGCACGCCGGTCAGGTCGGTGGTGAGGCCGGTCGGCCCCACGCCCAGGCCGATCCCGGGCAGCACGTTCACGCCGGCGGACACGGTGGCCGGGTCGACCGCGATGGCGCCGAGGACGCCCGCCTTGACGTCCACACCGTTGTACGAGGTGCCGACGCTGATCTGCTGCGTCACGGCCTGCAACTGGCCGACCACGTCGGTCGCGTCGGTCACCAGCGGGTCGACCCCGAGCTGCTCGGTCGTCGTCGCGAGCGGCACCAGACCCTGCACCGGGGCGTAGTCCACCACCAGCGGCACCACGTCCTGGACGTCGGCGGCGGTGATGTCGGTGAGGCCCGCAGCCTGCAGCGCACCCTCCGGGTCCAGGTCGAAGGCCGCCCGGGCGTCGGGGTCGGTGAGCAGGTTGAGTACGAAATCGTGCAGGGTCTGGTGCGAGTCCATGGGCCCGTTCTCCTCGACGTAGCGGTCCAGCGATCGTTCGCCGGCAGCGACGATATGGACGGAAGCCGGCGCGGCACATCGGGGACCGGCCCGCAACCGGGCCCGCGGCGCGGGGGGCACCGACGCTCCTCCGTTAGGGGGAATGGGGGATCCGGGACGGCCAGAGTTAGGGTCTCGACGCCGGAGTGATCTCTGGTACGAACGTAGGAGCCCCCGGGAGGTCACCGGGGTGGGCCGTCCGGTGCACGGGCACCGTCGCTGTCGGCCGGGCCAGCTCGCGCCGGAAAGAAGCGAATGTCGTACGTCCTGGGGATAGACATCGGAAACACGAACACGGTCGCCGCGGTCGCCCGGCGGCAGGGCGCGACGTGGGCCCGCCCGGAGACGGTCGTCCTGGACGGCAGGTCGACGACCGTGCCGTCGGTGCTGCACGTGTCGGTCGACGGAACGCTCATCGTCGGTGAACCCGACCCGCCGGACCCCGGCCGCACCGCACGGTGTTTCCTGCGCCGGGTCGGCGACGAGGTGCCCCTGCTCCTCGGCGGCGAGGCGTGGCCCCCGCACACGCTGACCGCCGCGCTCGCGGCGTGGGTGGTCGACCAGGTGGCCGGCGCGGAGGGCGGGCCCGCGGAGGCGCTGGTGTTCAGCCACCCGTCGAGCTGGGGCCCGCACCGGCGGGACCTGCTGCAGTGGGCGCTGCGGGAGGTCGGCCTGCACCACGTGACGTTGCTGCCCCGCGCGGTGACCGTGGCGGAGAGCCACGCCGCCCGCGGCGTCGTGGACGGGACGGCCGCCGTCTACGCCCTCGGCGGCGAGACGTTCGAAGCGGCGCTGGTGCGGCGGACGCCGTACGGCACGTACGAGACGTTCGGCCGCCCGCAGGCGCTGGACACGGTCGGCGGCGTCGACTTCGACGAGGCGCTCGCCGAGCACGTACGGACCGTGCTCGCCCGGGACCTCGCCGCCGTCGACCCGCTCGACGCGCCGGTGGTCCTGCGTACCCTGCTGCCGCAGTGCGAACTGGCCAGGCGTGGCCTCAGCCTGGGCGACGAGGTGGACGTGCTGCTGGCCCTACCCGGCGGCACCCGCCGGGTGCCGGTGACCCGCCCGCAGTTCGAGACCATGATCCGGCCGGCCGTCCGGGCGACGGTCGACCTGCTGGTTCACGCCGTCCACTCCGCCGTACCGACCCCGGCCCAGCTCGACGGTGTCCTGCTCGCCGGGGGCTCCGCCCGGGTCCCGCTGATCGCCGACCTGCTCACCGCCGCCCTCGGGATCCCGGTCGAGGTGGAACCGGATCCCCACCACACGACCGCCGTCGGGGCGGCACTCGCCGCGTGTCAGGTGATCTCGCCGTCGCCGCGGCCCCCCACGCCACGGGAGACCCCTCCCGCCGCCACCCGGTACGCCGCCGAGGCCGTCGGACCCCGGCGCGATGACCGCCACCCGGCGGTGCCGGACGAACCACCACCGCGCCCCCCGGTCCGGACCGCCCCGCTGGACCTGCCGAAGGCGTCCCGGCTCACCCGGATCAGGGCACGCGGACGCGAAGGATGACCATGATGATCATGAGCAGCACCCGCCCCTCGCGGCCGGTCCCGGGCACCGCCCCGCACGCCCTGCTCGAGACGGTCACCGCGGACCCCGACGGGCCGCTGGCGCTCGCGCTGAGCGCCCCGGCCGGCCACGGCAAGACCTTCCTCCTCCAGGAACTGGCCCGGATCCACCGGCAGGCCGGTCTCCCGGTGCTGACGTCCGTGCCCGACGCGGACACCCCGGTCGAGCCGGAGGCGATGCTCCTGATCGACGATGCCCACCTCCTCGACGCGCCCCGGCTGCACCGGCTGCGGGACCTCGCCGTCGCGGGCCACCGCCTGGTGGTCGCCCACCGGCCCTGGCCGCGCCGCGCCGAGCTGCTCCGGCTCACCGGCACGCTCCGACGGCCGGCGGCTCCGCTGCTGCCGTTCACGCCGGACCAGACCGCCGCCTGCCTCGGCGCCGAGCCCGGGCTGGACCGGCGGCCCGACCTCGCCGACTTCGTGCACCGGCAGACCGGGGGTGTGCCGCGGGACGTGGTGCGGCTGCGCCGCGCCCTGGCCGACGGGGAGCGGGGACCGGACGTCCCCAGCCAGCCGCCGCGGTCCGTCCTCCTGGAACTCGGCCCCGACCTGGCCGGCGTGAGCGCCGACGCCCGCCGGCTCCTGCTGGCTCTCGCCGCGGGCGTCACCCTGCCGGTGGACCTGCTGGGCGACCTGCTCGACCGTGGGCCGGAGGCGGTGGACGAGCTGATCGCCGAGACCGTGGCCGCCGGGCTCCTCGGCGCGGACCAGCAGATCACGCCCCTCGTCCGGCGGGCGGTCGTCGCGCTCTCCCCCACCGCCGACCGGGCGGCGGTGTGGCGCCGCCTGGCCGAGTCGCAGCTCGCGCGGGGCGGCCCGCTGCTTCCCCTGGTCCGCGCCATCGCCCCCGCCGGCGGCACGGCGGCGTGCCCGGCGCCGGTGCTGATCGCCGCGGCGGAGGAGGCCCTCGCCGGGGAGCCCACCCTCGCCGCCGAGCTGTACGCGTCGGCCACGGCGGCCGGGCATCCCGCCGCCGCCCGGCAGGCGCTCGCCGTCGCCCTCGCCGGCGACCTCGACGCCGCCCTCCGGCTGGCCGACCGGCTGCTGGCGACCGCCGCCCCCACCGAGCGCGCGGAGGCGGCGCTGGTCGCCGCCACCGCGCTGGCCCACCGGGGCCAGGCGCGCCGCAGCGTCGAGCTGTACCGCTGGTCGGGGAGCCCGCCGTCGGCCGCGTTCGCCGCCGTCGGCGCGCTGGCCATCGGACACCCCGACGCCGACGCGCCGACGTCCGGCGACACCGGCGCGCCACCCACCCTGCACGGCAGCGCCGCCCGGTTGCTGGCCGAGGGGGTACGCGCCAGCGTCGACGGCCCGCCCACCGCCGCCCTCTCCACGCTCGTGCAGGCCGCCGCGCTGCTGGAACCGGACGGCCGGGCGGTCCTCCTGCCGGACAGCCCGGCGGCACTCGCGGCGTTGACCGGGATGCACTGCGGTGAGCTGGACATCGCGGAGGGCGTCCTGCACCGTGCGGTGGCCAGCGGCGTCGGAGGGCCCCTGATGGTCCCCCGGCACCGGCTCCTGCAGGCGTGGATCGCGATGCTCCGGGGCCGTACGGTCGCCGCCGGCGGCGCGCTGGCCGAGATCGGGGCCGGTCGGGTCCTGGAGTCGAGGGATCTGCTCTTCGCCACCGCCCTGGAACTGGGCGTCGCGCGGCGCAACAGTGACCTCGCCGGCCTCCAGCGGGGCTGGGGACGCGCGCTGGAGGCGGTCGTCCGGCACCCGGTCGACCTGTTCACCCTTCTGCCTCTCGGCGAGCTGGCCGTGGTCGCCGCCCGGCTCGGGGACCTGCCCCGGCTGGAGCCGTACCTGCGGGAGGCCCGCGAGCTGCTCGGCCGGCTGGGTGATCCGCCACTGTGGAGCACGCCGCTGCACTGGAGCGGGCTGCACGCGGCGATCCTCGCCGACCAGCCCGCGGTCGCCGACGAGCACGTCGCCGCGCTGCTCGCCACGGCTGACCGCAGCCGGTACGCGGCGGTGGTCGCCGCCGCCGGGGCGAGCTGGGTCGAGGTGCTGCGCGGGTCGGTCGACCCGGTGCGCGTGGAGGCGGCCGCCCGCGGGTTGCACGACGTGGGACTCCGCTGGGACGCCGCCCGGCTGGCCGGCCAGGCGGCGATCCGCACCGCCGACCGGAGGGCGATGACGACGCTGCTGGACTGCGCCCGAATGCTCCAGGAACGGCCGCCCACCCAGCGGGGCGGGCAGCCGTCGGCGACGGGTGGCGGGACGGACGCGGAGGGCGGCACCGGCGGCCCGCGGCACCGCCTCAGCGAACGCGAACAGGAGGTGGCGGAGCTCGTGGTCGCCGGGTTGACCTACCGCGAGATCGGGGACCGGCTCTTCATCTCGGCCAAGACCGTGGAGCATCACGTGGCCCGGATGCGGTCCCGGCTGAACTGCGCGAGCCGCGCCGAACTGCTGGCTCTGCTGCGGACCGCCGTGGCGGACCGGTCGAGCAGCGCCGGCGCCGGGTTCTGGCCGGAGCGGAGGACGCGATGAGCCCGACCCAGGACCGCGCGATCCGTACGCGCCTGCTCGCCCTGGCGGCCGTGCTGCTCGTCCTCTGGGCGTACGCCGCCTACCTGACCAGCCGGGACACCGCCGACATGCTCCGGGTCCGGGCCTTCGCCGGGGGCCTCGGGCAGCCGGCCGACCGGCTGATCCTCGCCCTGCAGGCCGAGCGCCGGCTCACCGTCGGCGCGATCGCCCGTGGCGAGCCGCCGGTCACCCTCGCCGACGTCCGCGCCGGCACGGACCGGGCGGTCACCGGGGTGGAGACCGGTCGGGACACGCTCAGCCTCCGGCTGCTCGGCGGCGGCGAGGCCCGGGACCGGGCCGGCGACCTCGCCGGCAGGCTGCGCGACCTGGCCGACCTCCGGTCCCGGATCGATGCCGGACGGGTCCGGTGGGCCGACGCGGCCGCCGGCTACGACGGACTGGTCGACGCCGCGTTCGCGGTCTACGGGCCGGCGTGGAGCACGCGGGACAGCGACCTGGCGGCCGAGACCCGTGCCGTGGTCGCCCTGGCCCGGGCCCGCGAACTGCTCGCCCGGCAGGACGCCGTGCTCACCGGCGCGCTGGCCGGCGGGCTCTCTTCCGAGGACCGCCGGCACCTGGCCGGGCTCGTGGCCGTCCAGCGGCACGCCCGCGCCGAGGCGGCCGCACACCTTCCCGCCGACGGGCGGGACGACTACCGGCGGCTGGTGGAGAGCCCGCGGTTCCTCGGCCTGCTGCTGGCGGAGGACCGGCTGACCGGCGCCGGCGCCCCACCGACCGAGGAGGCCTGGCGCTCCGGCGTCGAGCCGGCTCTCGGCGGGCTCGACGAGCTGGTGCGGAGCACGGCCCGGCGCAGCGTCGAGCGGGCCGGCGTGGACGCCGCCGTCGCGCTCGGGTGGGCCGGTGCCGTGGTGGGGCTCGGGCTGATCACCGTGCTCGGCGTGCTCTGGGGCTGGGCCCGGGCCGTACGTCCGCTGACCCGGCCCGCGTCCGGCGTGGCCGCGGCCCCCGGGGAGCTGTTCCTCCAGCTCACCCGGCGCAACCAGGCCCTCCTGCGGGCGCAGCTCGACCTGCTCGACGAGATGGAGCGACGTGATCGCGCCCCGGAGGACTCGGCCGACCTCTTCCGCCTGGACCACCTCGCGACCCGGATCCGGCGGAACGTGGAGAAGCTGGTCACCCTGGCCGGTGGGACGCCGGCCCGGCGGTGGCGGCGGCCGGTGCCACTGCTGGACGTGGCGCGGGGCGCGATGGCCGAGGTGCCCGACTACGAGCGGGTGCTGGTCGCGCCGCACTGGCCGTGGGAACTGGCGGGACCGGCCGCCACCGACGTCGTACACCTGCTGGCCGAACTGATCGAGAACGCCCTCGCGTTCTCGCCCGCGAACACCACGGTACGGGTCACCGGCGTCCCCGCCGGCCCGGGTTGCCAGGTCGTCGTCGCCGACGACGGGCCGGGCCTGCCGCCCGAGCTGCGGGCGGAACTGGAGGGCCTGCTGGCCGATCCCCCGCCGGACGTCCCACCCGGACGGGCGGGTCTGTACGCCGCCGCCCGCCTCGCCACCCGCTGCGGCGCCACGATCTTCCTGCGCCCCGGCCGACGTGGGGGCACCGAGGCCGTCGTGGACCTCCCCGCGTCCCTGGTGACGCCGGTCGGCGCACCCGCCGGGTCGAACGGACGCGTACCGCGCCTGGCCGACCGGGTCGGCGCGCCGGACCAGCCGCCGGGTCGGGTCCAGCCGTCCGAGCAGCCGTCGGCCGGGCCCGCGACCGTCGAGATCCCCGCCGCGACGGCGGGCGGACCGACCAACCCGGCGTACGTCGCGCCGGCTCCCACGGCCACGAACGGAGAGACCGGTGGACCACTCCGGAGACCGTGAGGAGGCGTGGTACGACGACGACGCCGGGCCGGTGGCGCGCCCGTACACGGTGACCCGCGGCCGGACCGCGCCGGTGGGACGGTTCGATCTGATCGCCCTGGTCGTGACCCGGCCCGGTGCGGTCGTGCCGGGCGGGCTCTTCCCGGAGCACCGGGAGATCCTGCGGCGCTGCCGGCAGCCCCTCTCGGTGGCGGAGGTGGGCGCGGTGCTCGACCTGCCGGTGGGCGCCGTCCGGGTACTGCTCGGTGACCTGGTGGAGGCCGGGCTGGTCGAGACGCGGGAACCGTCCTCGCCCGGCGAACGGCCGTCCATGGAACTGCTCACCGCGCTGCTCGCCGGACTTCGCTCCCTGTGACCGCGGACGACGACGGAGCCGGCCCGGGTGGGCGGGACGCCTCCGGCGGAGAACTGAAGGGTAAGGACTTGCCGGCATCACCGCGCGAGCCACGGCGGACCGTGGCCATCATCATCCTCGACTGGCTCGTGGCCAGGGCCGGGTCCGTCGCGCGCACCCTGGGCGGCCGGGACGGCTCCCGTGCCGGGTGGGTCGCCGTCGGCGCGGCGCTGGGCGTCATGGCGGCGACGGTGGTGTCGGTCGTCCTGGTGCTGCGCGCGCCGGAGCGACTGGCGCCGGTGGCGCTCGATCCACCGCCGGACGTGACCGTCGTCGAGCCGCCGCCGGCCGGGACGCCCGGGCGGAAGGCGAGCCCCGCCTCGGCCCGGCCGGCACCGACCCGGAGCGGCCCCTCCCGCACGCCGCCACCGGCCAGCCCTTCGGCCACGCCGGCGCCGTCCTCGGCGCCGGCCGCTCCCCCGACACCCGCCGCGCTGACCGCGGCGTTCGCCGTCACGGACACCGCCCTGCTCAGCTACCGGGCCGCGGTGACGATCGGCAACCCGGGCAGCGGTCCGGTGCCGGGCTGGACGCTGGTGATCACGCTGCCGGAGGAGTCGCTCCACGTCACGGCCGTCGAGGGCGCGCGGGCGAGCCGCGACGGCGCGAACTGGACGTTCGTACCGGACGGACCCGGCGGGCAGGTGCCCGGCCAGGGCTCGCTACGTGTGTCGTTCCGGGTGAGCGGCTCCTCCGTCAGCTCGTTGCCGACGGCCTGCACGATCGACGGCGCAACCTGCACCGGGCTCTCCGACTGACCGGCGGTCCTTGCGTACGGCTCGCACACGTGTTCGAATAGGGCATGCGCTGGGACAACCTCTCCGCTCCCCCGGACGAGGGGCGTCCCGACGGGCCAGCGCCAGCGACGCCACCCCTGCCGCTGGCGCTGCCCGGCGCGATCGCCCGCACCTTCGACACGCCCGGTTTTGCCGGCATGACCTTCTACGAGGTGCGGGCCAAGTCGATCATCAATCGGGTGCCCGGCGCCTCCCGCGTTCCCTTCGAGTGGACGATCAACCCCTACCGCGGCTGCAGCCACGCGTGTGTCTACTGCGTGTCGGGCGACACCCCGATCCTCATGGCCGACGGCCGGCAGCGGCAGCTTCGCGACGTGGAGATCGGCGACCGGATCTTCGGCACCGAGCGCCGGGGCGGGCGTCGCCGCTACGTCGTCACGACCGTGCGCGCCAAGTGGTCCACCGTCAAGCCGGCGTACCGGTTGACGCTCGACGACGGCACGACCCTGGTGGCGAGCGGCGACCACCGGTTCCTCTCCGACGAGGGCTGGCGGTACGTCGCCCCGGGCGCGGGTCGCCGGCGGCGGCTGGTCCCGGGCGAGCGGCTGCTCGGCACCGGCTCGTTCGCCGAGGGCCACAAGGACTCGGCGGACCACGACCGCGGGCACCACCATGCGACGTCGGCCGGCCGGCCACCTCCTCCGGGCCGAGCCGGTGACCGGGCCGAGAAGCCGGACGCGCCGACCGACGAGTGGCTCCTGGGGCTGCTGGCCGGGGCGTACGACCGGGCCGGCCGGCCCAACAGCGGCGCGCTGCGCATCGGCCTGCCGGACTGCGATCTGTTCCACGACGTCACCGCGGCGCTCGAGCACTTCGGCTTCACGTTCGTCCGGGAGGACCACAACCTTCCCGGTGGGCCCCGCCAGCTCCGGTTGACCGGCGGGCTCCGCGAGCGCCTGCGGTTCCTGCACCTGACGGGGGCCGCGTCGGGCCGTCTGGTCGAGGGGGCGCCGGTGCCCCGCGTCACGGCGCCGCGCGTAACCGCCGTCGAGCCGCTCGGTGTGGAGTTGCCCCTGTTCGACATCACCACCGGCACCGGGGACTTCATCGCCAACGGGGTGGTCAGCCACAACTGCTTCGCCCGCAACACCCACACCTACCTCGACCTGGACGCGGGCGCGGACTTCGACCGCAAGGTGATCGTCAAGGTCAACGCGGGTGAGCTGGTCCGTCGCGAGCTGGCCGCGCCGCGCTGGCGCGGCGCGCACGTCGCGATGGGCACCAACGTGGACTGCTACCAGCGCGCCGAGGGCCGCTACCAGCTCATGCCGCAGATCATCGGCGCCCTGCGGGACTTCGCCAACCCGTTCTCGATCCTCACCAAGGGCACCCTGATCCTGCGCGACCTGTCCCTGTTGCGCCAGGCCGCCGAGGTGACCCGGGTCGGCATCTCGTACTCGGTCGGCTTCGTCGACGAACGCCTGTGGCGGGCGGTCGAGCCGGGCACGCCGAGCCCCCGCCGCCGGCTGGACGCGGTCCGCCGGCTCACCGACGCCGGCTTCGCCGTCGGGGTGCTGATGGCGCCGATCCTCCCCGGGCTCAGCGACGACGACGAGTCGATCGACGCGACCGTGTCGGCGATCGCCGCCGCCGGCGCCGCCAGCGTGACGCCGCTGGCGCTGCACCTGCGCCCCGGCGCCCGGGAGTGGTATGCGCGCTGGCTCGGCCGCGAGTTCCCCCACCTGGTGCCCCGCTACCGGGAGCTCTACCGGTCCGGCGCGTACGCCCCGCAGTCGTACCAGCGGGAACTCACCGCCCGGGTGCGGATCGCGGCGCGTCGGCACGGCCTGCACCGGGGCGAACGCGGCGACAACCGCCAACTGTCCGAACCGAGGCCCGTGCCCCCGGCCGCCGAGCAACTGTCGCTGCAGTAGCCGGCCGCCGCTACGCTGCCCGGCGTGCGGGAGATCATCGACGCCGCCCTGCGGCGACAGCGCCGCGCCGCCACGGGCGCCGTGATCCTCGGCGCCCTCCTCGGGCTTCTCTGCCTGTTGTGGAAGGACGACCCGGCCCGGCTCCTGCCGACGGCCGCCCCGCTGGCCGTGCTGTTCGCCTACTACGGATTCTTCCGTCGGCCGAGCCGGGCCGGGCTACGACAGGCACCCGACCGGTCCGCGTTCTACGCGCCGCCGCGCGGTGCGGTGACGTTCGTGTCCGTGTTCCTCGCGTGGCTGCCCTCTCAACTCGTCTGGTACGGCGGCCGGTGGGAGCGGGACGCCTTCTGGTGGATGTTCCTGCTGGGCTCGGTGGCCGCCATCGCCGTGGTCGGGCACCGGCAATGGACACGGCTCCCGATGCTCCGGATCACCCCCGACGGCGTCGCCTCCGACGGGCCGCAGCGCGCCATGGTCCTACCCTGGTCGGCGCTGGACCCCCTCGGGCCGCCGCCGGCGACGGAGCACGACAGCGAGCTCCGCCTGCCCCTCGCCCGCCCCGAGCAGGTGACCCGACGCCGCCGTCGGCGGGCCGAGGAGCGGGTGTGGCTGCGCGACCTCGACGTGGCACCACCGCACCTGGCCGCCGCGATCAACCATTACCTGCGCCACCCCGAACACCGCGCGGCGATCGGGACGCCGGAGGAGTTCGCGCGGCTGCGTCGTGCGCTCGGCGGCGCGTCCTGACCGTCGGAGTTAGAGTCGGCGGGTGCGCTCTCCTCAGCAGATCCTCGCCGACTCCGCCGTGATCGCCGTCGTGGGCGCGTCCCGCGACCCGCGCAAGGCCGCGCACAGCGTCCCGTTGCAGATGCAGCGGTACGGCTGGCGCATCATCCCGGTCAACCCGACGGTTGACGAGTTGTTCGGCGAGCGGGTCTACCGTTCGCTGGCCGACATCCCGCACCCGGTCGACCTGGTGGACGTGTTCCGGCCGGCCGAGGACGCGGTGGAGGTCGTCCGGGAGGCGGTGGCGATCGGCGTCCCGGCGGTCTGGTTGCAGCTCGGCATCGTGAGCCCGGAGGCGCGCCGGGTCGCGGAGGAGGCCGGCGTCGACTACGTCGAGGACCGCTGCCTGGTCGTGGAACGCGCCGCCGCCGGCCTGAACCGCCAGCCGCCGCGTTAAGAAGGGACCCCTCCTCTACCGGAGGCGTTGAGAAGGGGCCCTTCCTTTCACCTCAGAGCTTGTACTCCTTCAGGAGGCCGCGGGAGATGATGGTCTTCTGGATCTCCGAGGTGCCCTCGCCGATGAGCAGGAACGGCGCCTCCCGCATCAGGCGCTCGATCTCGTACTCCTTGGAGTAGCCGTAGCCGCCGTGGATGCGGAACGCCTCCTGCACCACCTCGGCGCAGTACTCGGAGGCGAGCAGCTTGGCCATGCCGGCCTCGACGTCGTTGCGCTGGCCGGCGTCCTTGAGCCGGGCGGCGTTGACCATGAGCGCGTGCGCCGCCTCGATCTTCGTACCCATCTCGGCGAGCTTGAACGCGACCGCCTGGTGCTTCGCGAGGGGCTGGCCGAAGGTGCGGCGCTGCTGGGCGTACGCTACGGCCAGCTCGAACGCCCGGATCGAGATGCCGCAGGCGCGGGCGGCCACGTTGACCCGGCCGACCTCGATGCCGTCCATCATCTGGTAGAAGCCGCGGCCGACCTTCTCCTCCCCGCCGAGCACGGCGGAGCCGGGAACGGTCACGCCGTCGAGCACCATCTCGGTGGTCTCGACGCCCTTGTAGCCCATCTTGTCGATCTTGCCGGGGATGGTGAGGCCGGGGGCGGTCTCGCCGAAGCCCGGCTCCTTCTCCAGCAGGAAGGTGCTCATGTTGCCGTAGACCGAGTCGGCCCCGGTGTCGGTCTTGACCAGCGTGGCCACCACCGAGGAGTACGCCCCGTTGGTCAGCCACATCTTCTGGCCGTTGATGACGAAGTTGTCGCCCTGGCGGACCGCCTTCGACTTGATCGCGGAGACGTCGGAGCCGCACTCCGGCTCGGACATCGAGAAGGCGCCGCGCACCTCGCCGGTCGCCATCTTCGGCAGCAGCCGGGCCTTCTGCTCCGCCGAGCCGTGCTGGGAGATCAGGTACGCCACGATGAAGTGGGTGTTGACGATGCCGGAGATCGACATCCAGCCCCGCGACAGCTCCTCGACCACCAGGGCGTAGGTGAGCAGGGACTCGCCCAGGCCGCCGTACTCCTCGTCGATGGTCAGGCCGAACAGGCCCATCTCCCGCATCCCGTCGAGAATGTCGGTCGGGTACTCGTCGGCGTGCTCCAGCCGCTGGGCGTGCGGGATGATCTCCTTGTCCGCGAACTCCCGGACGGTTTCCAGGATCGACCGCTGCACGTCGGTCAGGCCGGGTGTCTGGGCGAGTCGGGCCATCTCAGCCTCCGGGGGATCGGCGCATTACTCATGGGTAACTGAACGCTGGGTCAGTATCGGCCGCGCGGGCGGCGCCGCCAAGGTGACCAGTCCACACAACCGCTGTGAAAAGGTTCACCGCTCGGGGTAGCGTCCGGCAATAGGGACGTGATCCGGCAGGAGGAGGAGACCGTGAGCCAACCGCCGCCCCCGGATCCCGACCGGCCGCCGTCGCCCTGGGAGCAGCCCGCGCCGGGCCCGGAGCCGCCCCAGGGGTACGACCCCAACCAGCCGCCCCCACCGCCACCGCCACCCGGGTACGACCCCTACCAGCCGCCACCGGGGTACGACCCCCACCAGCCGCCACCGTCCTACGGGCCTCCTCCGGGCGGCCAGCCGTACGGGCAGCAGTGGGGCGCGCCACACGGCGGCTACGGGCCGCCCCCCGGCGGGGGCCGGGGGATGAACGTCCTGGCCGTCCTCTCGCTGGTGTTCGCCTTCGTGTTCGCGCCCGCCGGAATCGTGCTCGGCCACCTGGCGAAGCGGCAGATCAGCACCAGCGGCGAGGAGGGCGACCAGCTGGCCACCTGGGGGCTCATCCTCAGCTACATCTTCACCGGGCTCGGCGTGCTCGTCTGCTGCGGATGGATCGCGCTGTTCGCCATCGCCGGCAACGACGGGATGACGTACTGACGCCGGAGCCGCCGTCGGGCTGCGGCCCGACCGGCTGGGCGGGCCGCGCCGACCACGGCTCCGGCACAGTCAGCGGAACTGCGCCTCGCGGACGCTGTTGCCGCCGTCCACCACCAGCATCTGGCCGGTGATGTACGAGGCGGCCGGCGAGCAGAGGAAGGCGATCGCCGCCGCCACCTCGTCCGGCGTGCCGGGACGGCCGACCGGAGTGCCCAGGCCCTGCTTGATCTCCGCCATCGTCGACGCGGCGGTGTGGATGGTGCCGGGGGCGACGGCGTTCACGGTCACCCCGTCGGCGATCATCTCCATCGCCAGCGCCCGGGTCAGCCCGACGACACCGGCCTTCGCCGCCGCGTACGCGGCCTCGGTCGGCAGGGCGTTGACCGGCCCGGCCGTCGCCGCCAGGTTGACGATCCGGCCCCAGCCCCGCTCCGCCATCCCGCCGATGAACGCCCGGCTGCACAGGAAGGCCGTGGTGAGGTTGCGGTCGATCTCGCCCCGCCACTCGTCGTAGCTGAGCTGGGCGACCGGCCGCAGCACCTCCGGGCTCGCCCGGCTGGCCAGGCCCGCGTTGTTGACCAGCACCTCCACGTCACCGAGCTGCTCGGCGACGGCGTCCGCCAGCGCACCGACCTCCGACTCGTCGGTGAGGTCCGCGACGAAGCCGGTGACCCCCAGCTCGCCGGCCCGCTCGTGGATCCGCCGCGTGGTGGAGACGATGGCGACCCGGGCGCCCAGGTCGGCGAGGCGACGGGCGGTCGCGTACCCGATGCCGTCCGGGCTGCCGGCTCCGGTGACCAGCGCGACCTTGCCGTCGAGCCGCATCGTGACCGGCTCCGGCAGGGCAGCCGGCTCGTCGTGGTCGGCTGGGCCGGTCGCCAGCCGGCTGCGGCGGGCCAGGCCGGGACGGCTCGCGTCCCGTCTCGGTCGGCTGCCGGCTCTCGCGTCAATCGCCATGCCAGGATCCTGCCCGGTCACCGGGGTCCGGGCAACGCGGCACCCGGTGGTGGCGTCCTCGCATTTGCGTCCGGCTGATTACTCTGACGGCTCACCCGTACCTCGATGGAGAGCAGACGATGAGCTATCCCCCGCCGTCCGGCGGCTGGCAGGACCCGGCGTGGTCCGGTCAGCAGCCGACGCCTCCGGCCGACCCGACCCTCCCGGTGAGCGGTCAGCCCATTCCCACCCAGCCGACCGGCGGCGACCCGTACGCGCCGACTAACCCGTACCCGGGCATGCCCGGCGACCCGTACGCGGGCGTCAAGCAGACCTCGGGCCAGCCCGCGCCCGGCCCGTACGCCCCCGGCGGTTACCCGCCGCCGGCGCACCCCGGCTACGGCTACCCGCCACAACGGACGAACACCATGGCCATCGTGGCGCTGGTGCTGTCGCTCGTGGGTATCGCGTCCTGCATCACCGCGCCGATCGGGGCCATCCTCGGCCACGTGGCGCGCAAGCAGATCCGGCATACCGGCGAGGGCGGCGAGGGCATGGCGAAGGCCGCCATCATCGTCGGCTGGATCCTGACCGGTCTCCTGGTGCTGCTGATCGCCTTCTACGTGGTGGTGATCATCTTTGCCATCGCCTCCGAGGGCGGCAGCAGCGGTAGCAGCTTCTGAGCGGCACGGAAAGCAGCGTGCCGCCCCGGTGGACACCGGGGCGGCACGTGGACGGAAGCGACTACTCCGAGGGCGGGGTGAACGTCGAGGTGCGGCTCATCCCGGCCGCTCGGCCCTTCGCCGCGATCACCAGCGCCATCTTGCGGGACGCCTCGTCGATCATCTCGTCGCCGAGCATCACCGCGCCGAGCCTGCCGCCCGCCTCCGAGGTGTAGTGCTCGTACGCGTCGAGGATGAGCTCCGCGTGGTCGTAGTCGGCCTGGGCCGGCGAGTAGACGTCGTTGGCCGCGTCGATCTGCCCCGGGTGCAGCACCCACTTGCCGTCGAAGCCCAGCGCGGCCGAGCGCTTGGCCACCTCACGGAAGGCGTCGACGTCCCGGATCTGCAGGAACGGGCCGTCGATGGCCTGCTTGTCGTGCATGCGGGCGGCCATCAGGATGCGCATCAGGATGTAGTGGTAGGGGTCGCCCGGGTAGTCCGGGATCAGCGCGCCCACCACCAGCGACTTCATGTTGATCGAGGCCATGAAGTCGGCGGGGCCGAAGATGATGGTCTCCACCCGGGGCGACGCGGCGGCGATCGCGTCGACGTTCACCAGACCGGCCGCGTTCTCGATCTGCGCCTCGATGCCGATCCGGCCGACCTCGAGGCCGAGCGTCTTCTCCAACTGGGTGAGGGTCATGTCCAGCCACTGCACCTGGGCGGCGTTCTGCACCTTGGGCAGCATGATGCAGTCGAGGTTGGCGCCGGCGCCCTCGACGATGTCGATGACGTCCCGGTACGTCCACGGCGTGGTCAGGTCGTTCACCCGGACCACGCGGGTCTTTCCGGCCCAGTCGCCCTCGTTGAGCGCGGCGACGATGTTCTTACGGGCGTCCGGCTTCGCGAGCGGGGCGACCGCGTCCTCCAGGTCCAGGAAGACCTGGTCAGCGGGGAGGCCCTGAGCCTTGCCCAGCATCTTGACGCTGGAACCCGGTACCGCGAGGCAGGACCGGCGGGGGCGACCGACTGCGGCCATGGATGCGCTCCTTCCAGCGTGCGGCGGGCACGCCGACGCCACCTGAACGTGAGATTCCGAGAACTTAACGATCCCAAAGGGCGTTGTGACGCCACGGTAACCTCGTGCCGTGACCGGGGTGAATGGACCTGTGGAAGATCTCACTGGGCGTCGGCTGGTGGTGGTGACCGGGGCGAGCTCCGGCATCGGCCTCGCAGCCGCCGTCGACCTGGCCGCCCGGGGCGACCAGGTGGTGCTCGTCGGGCGCGACCCCGCCCGCCTCCAAGCCGCCGCCGAGCAGGTGCGGGACGCCGCCGGCGAGCGTCCCGAGCTGTTCCGGGCCGACTTCGCGGTCCTCGACGACGTGCGAGGGCTGGCCGAACGGCTGCGCGCCGCGTACGACCGCATCGACGTCCTGGCGAACAACGCCGGGGCGATCGTGCTCCAGCCGATCACCACCGTCGACGGGTACGAGCTGTCGATCCAGGCGAACCACCTCGCGCCGTTCCTGCTGACGAACCTCCTGCGCGACCGGGTCGGCCGGATCGTCGTCACCGCCTCGGGCGCGCACCGCAGCGGCTCGCTCGACCCGGACGAGCTCAACCGGCCGCTGCGCCGCTACCGCCCGATGAACGCCTACGGCACCAGCAAGCAGGCCAACATCCTCTTCACCGCCGAAGCGGCACGGCGCTGGCCGGACATCCCGGCGTACTGCTTCCACCCGGGCGTGGTGCGGACGCGGTTCGGCAACGACAGCCGGATGGTCGCGCTCGGCATGCGCCTGCTGCCGTTCCGCAGCCCGGAGAAGGGCGCGGAGACCCTGGTCTGGCTCGCCAACCAGGACCCAGACCGGCTGCGCAGCGGCGCGTACTACATGGACCGCCGGCTGCGCCGCCCGCTGCCCAAGGCGGCCGACCCGCAGCTCGCCGCCCGGCTCTGGACGGCCAGCGCCAAGGCTGTCGGCGTCGGCGAGTAGGCGGCCCGACGTCCCAGCCCGGTGTTGTACCCGGACGAAGCTCCAGCGCCGCCGGGCGTCGTCCGGGCCCGCCGCGAGCCGACAGATGACCGGCGCGACAGGCCTTGGCGGGTTGCCGCGTCGCGCCGGCGCTGCGATGCTCCGCCGCATGACTTCCCCGGGGAGCGACACGATCCAGGTGCTCGGTGCGGACAAGGAGCTGGAGGAGCGGCTCAGCGCGGAACTGACCGCGTTCAACAACCGGGCGACCGGGGCGGCGGACGAGACCGACCTGTCGGTCCGGGTGACCGACGCCGACGGTGGACTGGTCGCCGGGTTGACCGGCTGGAGCTGGGGCGACTGCGCCGGGATCAACATGGTCTGGGTCCGCGAGGACCGCCGGAGCGAGGGCTGGGGCGGCCGGCTGCTGCGCGCCGCCGAAAAGGAGGCCCGCCGGCGCGGCTGCACCCAGATGTCGGTGTCGTCGTTCTCGTTCCAGGCGCCGGAGTTCTACCGCCGGCACGGCTACCTGGACACCGGGCGCCGCGAGGGCATCCCCGGCGGGAACGTCGACCACCACTTCTGGAAGTCGCTGGTGACCGACCCGGCCGCCGCGGTGCGCCTGGTCGCGCTGGTGGAGCTGCCCCCCGGCGCGGTCGAGGAAGGCCGGGCGTACGAGGACCGGGTGCTCGGCCTGCTGGGGCGGCACGGCGGGCGGGTGGAGCGCCGGCTGCGCACCGGTGACGGGCGTACCGAGGTGCACGTCATCCGGTTCGACACGCGGGCGGGCTACGAGTCCGCCCTGACCGACCCGGAGCGGCTCGCGCTGCGGGCCGCCCTCGGCGACGCCGCCCCGACGACCCGGGTCCTCGAGGTCGAGGAGGTCTGACCGCAACCGGTGAGGTGGCTCGCGACCCCGCACCGTCACGGACGGGCCGAGCCGGGCAGCCGAAGCGGCGGGAACGGCGCCGCCGGACGGACGTCAGTCCGGTACGGGAGCGGCGTCCGCGGGGACGGTGGGCGCGGCCGAGGTGGCCCGGATGCGGCGGGTCCGAGCCCCACCGAGGATCACCACCGCGACCCCGGCCAGGAGCAGGGCCAGGCCGGGCAGCGCGAGGGTACGCGGCAGCTGATCCAGCCACACCCAGCCGATGAGCGCGGCCCCGGGGGCCTCCAGCAGGATCAGCACGCTGACCGTGGTCGCCGACACCCGGCGCAGGGCGTAGTTGAACATCGAGTGCCCGAGCAGTTGGGCGCCGGCCACCAGGGCCAGCACGACGAGCCATGTGGTGGCGTCGAAGCCGGTCACCGGCACGCCGCCGACCAGACACACCACCAGCAGCAAGGCCGCACACACCCCGTAGCAGATGGTCGTGTACGTGGTGGTGCTCACCGCCGTACGGGCGCGCTCGCCGAGCGCGGTGTAGACCGCCGCGAACATGCCGCCCGTCACGGCGAGCAGGTCACCGGCGAAGGCGGGGCCGGACACGGCGAAGTCCGCCCCGGTGGCCAGGGCGGCGCCGGCGACCGACACGCCGATGCCGATCCACACCGTCACCGGCAGCCGGCGCCCCTGCGCCCGGGCGATCAGTCCCTGCCAGACGGGCTGGGTCGCGACCAGCGCGGTGGCCGCCGCGACCGAGGTGAGCTGCGCGCTCGGCATCCACGTGGCGAAGTGCGCGGCGAGCGCGACACCGGAGAGTACGCAGTACCAGCCCTCGCGCCGGCCGCCACGCGCGGTCAACGCCCGGAACTCCGCCCGCCGCCGCACCAGTGCGACCGGACCGAGTAGGGCCGTCGAGAGCAGGTTGCGCCAGAAGGCGATCGCGAGGGCCGGCGCGGCCGCGAAGGCGACCAGGGGCGCGGACGACGACACGGCCACCACGGCGAGCGCGAGCGCCCCGAACGTCAGCGGGTCCGGTGCCGGGCGGTGCGGTGCGGAGGACACGGGGAGAGATAGTCACACAACTTCGGTAACAACCGACGGTCAGCGCCCGGTTACGATCCAGGCCGTCCGTCGGCGACCCCCTCAACCGCCCGGAGGCCCTCCCCCATGCCCATGTTCCAGGCGGTGCTGTTCGACTTCTTCGGCACGCTGACCCGTTCGGTGCAGCGCGGCGTGGCGCACCGGACGACCGCCGACCTGCTCGGATGCCCGCCCGACGTCCTCGTCGACGTGCTCGACCGCACCTACTACCAGCGCGCCACCGGCCGCCTGGGCACCGCCGAGGCCACCTTGCGCTGGGTCTGCGAGCAGGCCGGTGTCCGCCCCTCCGACACGGCGGTGCGGTCGGCGGTGGCCGCCCGGCACGACGCCGTCCGGGCCGACACCCGGCTCCGTGAGGAGGCGGTGCCGACCCTGGCCGCGCTGCGCCGGCGGGGTGTGCGGACCGGGCTGGTCAGCGACTGCACCCACGAGCTGCCGGCCTTCCTGCCGCACCTGCCGATCGACCCGCTGCTCGACGTCCGCGTCTTCTCCGTACAGGTCGGCCGCTGCAAGCCGGCCCCGGAGCTGTACCGGACGGCGTGCCGCCGGCTCGGCGTGGCACCGGCCGAGTGCCTGTACGTCGGCGACGGCGGCAGCCAGGAGCTGACCGGGGCGGAGCGAGCCGGGCTGACCGCCGTCCGCCTGGTCGCCCCCGACCTCGCGGGCCACATGGCGTTCAACCGCGACGACGCCTGGACCGGCCCCGAGCTGCTCTCCCTAACCGAGGTGATGAACCTGGTTGACGAGCCAGCACCGATCGCCGCGACCCGCCGCGGGTGAAAGGAAGGGCCCCTTCTTAACGGCTGCGGTAGTGGAAGGGACCCCTGTCAACGGCGCAACCGCTCAGCGGCGCCGCACCCGGTGCAGGCGGAACGGCTTGCGGGTGGCCCGGACAACCGGCGCCTCGCGCGGCACCTCGGCCAGCGAGTCGGCGGGCAGCGCGGCGCCGGCCACCGGCTCGCCGGCGGGCGTCAGCCGGTTGAGGGCGCAGCCGTCGGCCGCCCAGCGCGCCACGAGGTCGGCGGTCGGGCCGGGCGCGTTCAGCCGCTTCGCCGCGACCAGCGGCGCGACGGTCTCCCAGTCCTCGCTGCCCGGGGCCACCCGGGACACGTCGGCCGGCCAGGTGACGATCCGGCCGCCGTGGTCGCCCCGCAGGGTGACCTGCGCGTGGGTGGCGTCGGCGAGCCCCGGCGCGGACTGCTCACCCGGCCCGCTCACCACCAACAGCGCCCCCTCCAGGGGGAAGCACCAGAGGGCGAGGGCCGGGCCGCCGGGAACGGCGACCCAGGCCACAGCGGCCTTCTTCGTCGCCTCGTCGACGAGGGGCGTGGTGGTCCGCTCTGCGTCCGTCACTCCCGCATCCTCCCGTACCCGTACCCGGCTCGCGCGGCCAGGCGGAGTTAACAAGGGGCCCTTCCCCTACCGCAGGCGTTAAGAAGGGGCCCTTCCTTGCACCTCAGCGCGGGTCAGCCGATGAAGGGTGGGACCAGGATCTCGCCGCGGGCCACCGGCATCACCTGACCCGAGACGGTGGCACCGACCGCGGTGCCCCCGGCCGCGGTCACCGTGCAGGCCAGCGACGACGGGCGGTTGAGCTCGACGCCCTGGCGTACGGCGTAGCTCGACCGGCCCTCCCCGGGGAGCAGCCCGCTCGCCACCAGCCACACCCCGAGCCCGAGGGCGGCGGAGCCGGTGGCCGGATCCTCCGGCACGCCCAGCCCGGGAACGAAGACCCGCGCGTGGGCGGTTTGCGAGTCGGCGTCCCAGGAGAAGACGCTGACGTGCTCCACCCCGTACCGCTGCGCCGCCGCCGCGTTGACCCGCGCGCGGGCCACCGCGTCCGCACGCACCGGGAGGTACGGGAACTCGAGGCCGCAGCCGGCCACCCGGGGCGCCGGGCCGACGTGGTCGTCGGCGGTGAGCCCGGCCATCTCCAGCAGCGGGTCCGGGTCCAGTTCGGGGCCGAGGGTGGGCATGCCGCCGGTCAGCGTCGCGCCCGTCGCGGTGACCTCGATCGGCAGGACGCCGGCCCCGCACTCCTGCAGGACCGGGCCGGCGCCGAACAGCCCCCGCCGGCTCGCGGTGACCGCCGCTCCGACGCTCGGATGCCCGGCGAACGGCAACTCGTCGACGGGCGTGAAGATCCGCGCCCGATAGGTGGCGCCGGCCTGGGTGGGCGGGAGCACGAACACGGTCTCGGAGAGGTTGAACTCGAGTGCGAGCGCCTGCATCTGCTCGGTGGCCAGCCCGTCGGCACCGAACACCACCGCCAGCGGGTTGCCGGCGAAGGGGCGGTCCGTGAACACGTCCACGATCTCGTAGGCCAGGGTCGACATGGTGATAAACACTAGGCGCTGCCGGCCGGTATCGACGTTCCAGCCCGGCCGCGCCGGACCGGGACGCCAGGACAGGCCCTAGGCTGGTGCGCGTGAGCTCGCCGACCCGGGTCTACATCGCCCGCCTCGCCGGCGTCGCCGTCTACGACCCCAACGGCGACCAGGTCGGCCGCGTACGTGACGCGGTGGCCCGGCTGCGGCCCACGAAGCGTCCGCCGGAGGTCGTCGGTCTGGTCGCCGAGATGCCGATGCGCCGGCGGATCTTCCTCTCCATCAACCGGATCACCTCGATCGACGCCGACGCCGTGGTGCTGGGCAGCGGCACGCTCAACCTGCGTCGCTTCGAGAAGCGCCCCAACGAGCTGCTCGTGCTCCAGGAACTGCTGGACCGCCGGGTGCAGATCGACCCGGGCGGGCAGGCGGGCACGGTGGTGGACGTGGCGATGGAGTCGACCCGCGGCGAGTGGTCGCTCACCCGGGTCGCGGTACGGGAGCAGACCGGCCGGCTCTCCCGCCGGGGCCACCTGCACCAGGTCGAGTGGGACCGGGTCCGCGGGCTGAGCGGGATCGCGGACACCCGGGGCACCGCCAACCTGCTGGCCGTACTGGAGGACATGCGCCCGGCCGACCTGGCCAACGCCCTGCAGGACCTGCCCGACGCGCGGCGCAACGAGGTCGCGGCGGCGTTGGACGACGCGCGTCTCGCCGATGTGCTGAGCGAGTTGCCGGAGCACGACCAGGTGGAGATCCTGGCCGCGCTGAACCGGGAGCGCGCCGCTGACGTGCTGGAGCTGATGGACCCGGACGACGCCGCCGACCTGCTGGGCGAGCTGCCGCCGCCGGAACAGGACGTGCTGCTCGACCTGATGGAGCCGGACGAGGCCGACCCGGTGCGGCAGCTGCTCAAGTACACGCCGGGCACGGCGGGCAGCGTGATGACCTCGGAACCGGTGATCCTGCCGCCGGATGCCACGGTCGCCGAGGCGCTGGCCCGGGTCCGGGAGCCCCAGCTCTCCCCCGCCGTGGCCGCCCAGGTCTTCGTGGCCCGGGCGCCGATGACCACGCCGACCGGCCGTTACCTCGGGATGGTTCATTTCCAGCGGCTGCTGCGCGAGCCACCCGCGGACATGCTGGGCGGCGTGGTGGTCAACGACATCGACCCGCTGCGCCCGACCACCCCGCTGCCTGAGATCACCCGCCGGATGGCCACGTACGACCTGGTGGCCATGCCGGTGATCGACCGGAACAACCGGCTGGTGGGCGCGGTCACCGTCGACGACGTGCTCGATCACCTGCTGCCCCCGGACTGGCGGGAGCGGGACGCCGTTCCCGCCGGCCCGGCCGCCGCCGACGACGAGGCACCGGACGGCACGGATGGTTGAGCAGCGACGGCCGCAGCGGCTGGACCAACCCCGCGAACCCCGGCGGGTGTCCCTGCCGCGCTTCGACCCGGAGGCCTTCGGCCGCTGGTCGGAGGGGATCGCCCGGGGTATGGGTACGGCGAACTTCATCGTCTACATGACGCTGGTCATCATGGCGTGGTTCGCCTGGAACACCCTCGCGCCGGCGAACCTGCGGTTCGACCCGTACACCTTCACGTTCCTGACCCTGATGCTGTCGTTGCAGGCCAGCTACGCGGCGCCGCTGATCCTGCTGGCGCAGAACCGGCAGACGGACCGGGACCGGCTGGCGTTGGAGGAGGACCGACGCCGGGCGACGGCGCAGAAGGCGGACACCGAGTACCTGGCCCGGGAGATCGCCGCGCTGCGTAACGCGATGGGCGAGGTCGCCACCCGGGACTTCCTCCGCTCGGAGCTGGCCCGGCTCGCCGAGGAGTTGGACGACGCCGCCGAGCGCCGGCAGCGGCGGGGGCGGCCGGGCGGCGGGGACGGGCTGGACGAGCCCCGGGACGACCGGGACACCGACTACGCCCGCGACGGCCGCCCGGAGACGCGGTGAACGCCGCTTGCCTCAAGGGGCCAGGCGAGCGGCGTTCGCCTCGGATCGTCGCATTTCCGCCGGATCCCGTCCAGACACCGCCGGCCATCGAATCGCTCACACCGGCCCCCGTCAGCGGCGGTGACGGATTTCCGCCGACGTAGCATTGCGGGCATGTCAGCACCCGTCAGCACCGTCTCCGACGCGATCCAGGCCGCCCTGGCCACCGTCAACGACCCGGAGATCCGCCGGCCCATCACCGAGCTGGGCATGGTCCGCTCCGCCACGGTCGGGGACGACGGTGTCGTCCGGGTCGAGCTGCTGCTCACCGTGGCCGGTTGCCCGCTGAAGGACAAGCTGCGCACCGACATCACCGCCGCCGTGGGCGCGGTGCCGGGCGTCGCCGGCGTGGAGATCGAGTTCGGCGTGATGAGCCCGGAGCAGCGCAAGGAGCTCCAGGCGACGCTGCGCGGCGGTGCCGCCAGCGAGGAGCCGGTGATCCCGTTCGCCCAGCCGGGGTCCCGCACCCGGGTGTACGCGGTCGCCAGCGGCAAGGGCGGCGTCGGCAAGTCCAGCGTGACGGTCAACCTGGCGGCGGCGCTGGCCGCCCGCGGGCTCTCCGTCGGCGTGGTCGACGCCGACATCTACGGCCACTCGGTGCCCCGGATGCTCGGCGCCGACGGCCGGCCCACCCGCGTCGAGGACATGATCATGCCGCCGGAGTCGCACGGCGTGAAGGTCATCTCGATCGGCATGTTCACCGCCGGCAACGCCGCCGTCGTCTGGCGCGGCCCGATGCTGCACCGGGCGTTGCAGCAGTTCCTCGCCGACGTGTACTGGGGCGACCTGGACGTGCTCCTGCTCGACCTGCCGCCGGGCACCGGCGACGTGGCCATCTCCCTGGCCCAGCTGCTGCCCAACTCGGAGATCCTGGTGGTCACCACGCCGCAGGCCGCCGCCGCCGAGGTGGCGGAGCGGGCCGGCGCGATCGCGCTGCAGACCCACCAGCGGATCGTCGGCGTCATCGAGAACATGTCGTGGCTGGAGCTGCCGGACGGTTCCCGGATGGAGGTCTTCGGGGCGGGCGGCGGCCAGACCGTCGCCGAGTCGCTGACCCGGACGATCGGCGCACAGGTGCCGCTGCTGGGTCAGATTCCGCTCGACACGCGGGTCCGCGAGGCCGGTGACGAGGGCACCCCGATCGTGCTGGCCGAGCCGGAGTCGCCGGCCGCCAAGGCCCTGGGCCAGGTCGCCGACCGGCTCGCCGTCCGGCGGGAGTCCCTGCTCGGCAAGCCGCTGGGTCTCAAGCCCGCCGGCCGCTGACGGCCGACCGGCGCGGGCCTACTGAGCGAATTCGAGGTGCGGCGAGTCGTGGTGTCCCGGTGCCGGGACGCCGCGATGTGCGGTGGGTCGAGTCGATCTTGTGGCGCGGCCGGGTACGGCGGCGGTCAGGTCGCGTCGTCGTAGCTGACGCGGGGGGCCGGGGCGGTGGGGGTGCTGCCGGTGGCCGTGGTCGGCCGGCTCCCGTTCGAACGCACGTCCGCGGCGGCGGCCACGTCCTTCAGCTCGTTGTGCACGCCGGTGACGTCGGCGCGCAGGTTGTCGTAGACACCCTGCAACGGCTTCCGGATGGCCGCCTCGTCCTCCTCGCTGAGCAGGTGCTTGCGGATGAACGCCTTGGGGTGCAGGTCCTCCAGCTGGATGTCGGTGCCCAGCTCGCGGCTCAGGTCGCTGGTGGCGCTGGTCGCCATCCGGCGGAGGTTGCGCACCATCCGGAGGCCGTCGTTGATGACGGCGGGCAGCCGATCACCGAAGATCAGCAGCGCCAGGAGCAGCAGCGCACCGATCTCCCACCAGTTCAGGTTGTCGAACACTGCGCGGGCCTCCTCTCGGCGTCACCGCAAGCCTACGCACGTCGTAGGCCACCCGGGGAGGGGGTGCGGGCGTCACTTCACGTCTGCGGCGAGCGTCACCGAGGCGTTCTGCTGGGACGTGCCCCGACGGTACTCAACGGTCACCACGGATCCAGGCGCGAACTTGCGGACCAGGGCGATCAGGTCGGTGGGCTCGGTCATCGGACGTCCGTTGAGCTTGAGGATCACGTCGCCGGCCTTCAGCCCGGCGCCCGCCGCGGGGCCGGACGGCTCCACCGAGTTCAGCCGTACGCCGGCACCCGCGCCCAGGCCGGGGCCACCGACCTGGGCGCCGATCACCGTACGCCGGGCCTTGCCGGTGCCGATGATGTCCTGGGTGATCCGTTTGGCCTGGTTGATGGGAATGGCGAAGGCGAGCCCGATGTTGCCCGCCTCCTGCCCGTCCGCGACCAGTGACTTGATCGTGGAGTTGACGCCGATCACCCGGCCGGCGCCGTCGATCAGTGGACCGCCGGAGTTGCCGTGGTTGACCGCCGCGTCGGTCTGGATCGCCGCGTAGTAGCGGGTCGGGCCGCCCGGCTCACCCGCCTGCATGGTGCGGTCGAGGGCACTGATGATGCCCGCGGTGACCGTGTTGGCCAGCGAGAGCGGCGAGCCGATGGCGAGCACCGGGTCGCCCACGGCCAGCGCGTCGGAGTCGCCGAACTCCACCGGCCGCAGGCCGCTCCTGGCGACCTTGATGACCGCGATGTCGGATTCCGGGTCCTGCCCGACGACGGTGGCCGGGGCCGTGCTGCCGTCGTTGAAGACCACGGAGGCCCGGCCGGTCGCACCCGCCACCACGTGGTCGTTGGTGATCACGTGGCCGTCGGCGCTGACGATGAACCCGGAGCCCTCGCTCGTCCCGCCGAGGCTGGCCACGCGGACCGTGACCACGCTCGGCAGGACCCGTTCCGCCACCCCGGCCAGCGACTCCGGCTTCCGCTGCGCCAACTCCGGCGGTTGCACCGGGCCGGCACCGAGCACGGACCCCGCGCCACCGCCGCCGCGAACGGCGAACGCGTACCCGAGGGCACCGCCCAGCGCGCCCGCGAGCAGGGCGGTGATCAGCGGGATGAGGAGCAGGTGCCGCAGCGCCGGCCGACCGGGGGCGTCCGGGTCGGTCACCGGCTCCGGCTCGCCGGCGGCGGCCGGCGCCGCGGGCACCACCACCGCCGCGGGCGCCGCCGGGTCACGCCACGGGTCGGCGAGCGCGTCGGACCACCAGGGTGAGGCCGTGCCACCGGTGCCGCCCGGCGGCGACACCGCCGGCGGGTGCGCGGGCGGTGGCGGGCCCGCCGGTCCGGGGCTCGTCCCGGGCTGGCGCCAGTCCCAGCCGTCGGTCACGTCGTTGCCTCCCACTCGTCCCCGGGCCCGTCCACGCGGCCCTCGGGCCGCCCCGTCCGATCGGACGGACGCCGCTTCCAGGATTACACGGATGCCGTGAGTGGGGTCAGCGGTTGCCGCGCGTGATCGTCGATGCCGGGACGCCCGGCTGCGCCCGTCACGTGTCACATCTAGGCTCACAGTGCCCACTCGACCCGTACCACATGTGCCGCCCGGAGGTGTCCCATCGCCACGGTCGCCGGTTCCGGTCCGTCGACGGCTCAGGCCCTGCAGTTCGCCGAGTCGTACGTGACCGAGGATCTCGTGCTCCGCACGGCCCGCAGTCTCGCCCGTGAGGTCGGCCTCGACGCGGTGACGCCCGGCGCCGGCGCGGCGCTGCGGCTGCTGGCCGCCGCGGGGAACGCGCGCGCGGTCGTGGAGATCGGCACCGGAACCGGCGTCAGCGGCCTCTGGCTGCTGCGCGGAATGCGCCCCGACGGCGTGCTCACCACCATCGACGTCGAGGTGGAGCATCAGCGGATCGCCCGCCGGATCTTCGCCGAGGCCGGCTTCCCCGCCGGCCGGACGCGGATCATCACCGGCCGGGCGCTGGACGTCCTTCCCCGCCTCGCCGACGGGGCGTACGACCTGGTCTTCGTCGACGCCGAGTCGACCGGCTTCGCCGCCTGCGTGGACGCCGCCCAGCGGCTGCTGCGTCCGGGCGGGGTGCTCGCGCTCAACGGCACGCTGGCCGGCGGCCGGATCGGCGACCCGGCGGCCCGGGACGTGGAAACGGTGACGATCCGGGAGACGGTCAAGGCGATCCGCGAGTCGGAGCACTGGATCCCCGCCCTGCTGCCGGTCGGCCACGGCCTGCTCGCCGCCGTGCGCTGCTGAGCGCGCCGCCGCCGGCCCGGCACGACAGCCCGTCCGGCGTCGGCCCGGCCCCCGTCGGTCCGGGGCCGGTCGGCGCCGTCGGGCGGCTCAGCGCAGCGTGTCCAGCCAGCGCAGCAGCGAGCGTACGCCCCAACCGGTCGCGCCCCTGGTCAGCTCCGCGTCGTCGCCGTCCGCCCAGGACGGCGCGGACATGTCCACGTGCACCCACCGGTCGCGCAGCTCGCCGGTGAACTCGCGCAGGTACAGGGCCGCCACCACCGACCCGGCACCCTGGTTCGGCGCACTGTACAGGTCGGCGAGGTCGCTGCCCAGGTACTCGACGTAGTCGGCGGGCAGCGGCATCCGCCACACCGCCTCGCCGGCCGCCTCGACCGCCGCCAGCACGTCGCCGGCGAGCCGGTCGTTCTCGCTGTAGAGGGCGCCGGTCCGCTTGCCGAGCGCCACCGCGTTCGCCCCGGTCAGCGTGGCCAGGTCGACCAGCACGTCCGGTCGCAGCTCACGGACCGCGTACGCGAGGGCGTCGGCGAGGACCAGTCGTCCCTCGGCGTCGGAGTTGGTGGTCTCGCTGGTCAGGCCGCCGTAGTGGTGGATGATGTCGCCCGGCCGGAACGCCGAGCCGCTGACCATGTTCTCGGCCAACGGCGCGAGCGCGGTGACCCGCACCGGCAGCCGCAGCGCCGCGGCGCCGACGGTGGCCGCCACCACCGCGGCCGCCCCGGCCATGTCCTTGCGCATCAGCTTCATCGCCGGCACCGGCTTGATCGAGATGCCGCCGGTGTCGAAGGTGATGCCCTTGCCGACCAGCACCACGTGGGTGCGGGCGTCGGCCGGCCGCCAGTCCAACTCGACCAGGCGGGGGCCGTGGGCCGAGCCGCCGCCCACGGCGAGGATGCCGCCGAAGCCCTCGGCGGCCAGTTCGGCCGGCTCGCGTACCCGCAGGTGCAGGTCCGGCGTCCCGGCGGCGTGGGCGGCCACCTGTCCGGCGAACCACTCGGGGTTCTTCACCGACGACGGGGTGTTGGTCAGGTCGCGGGCCCACCGGGTCAGCCGGGCGGTGGTCCGGGCCGTCTCGACCACGGCGCCGTAGCGGTCCGGGTCGGTCACCAGCAGGTCGACCCCGGTGAGCGCGGGCACACCGCCGGCGTCGGTCAGCCGGAACCGGTACGACGCCAGCAGCAGCCCCTCGTAGATGCCCCGGACGGCGGCCGGCGACGCGTCCGGCGGCAGCGCGATCGTGACGTGCGTCTCATCCGCGACGGCGCGGACCAGCGCGGCGCCGGCCCGCCGCCAGCTTCCCTCCTCGCCGTCACCGATCCCGAGCAGGACCAGCACACCGGGGTTCCGCCCCGGGCGGAACTGGGTGCGGATCTCACCGGCGCGGCCGGTGGAGCGGGCGGCCGGGGCCAGCGCGGCGGCCTCGTCGGCGACGCCGTCGGGCAGCGCCACCGCGGTCGGTACGGGCGCGGCCGGTGCGTCGTCGCCCGCCCCCTCCCTGGCCGGACGAAGGGGCAGGACGAGCGTGTCGAGGCGCTCAGGCTCGGCGACCAGGCGGATGGCGAGCACGCGGGACCGTACCTCCAGGACTGAGATCGCGCGGAGCGGGAGTGACCCGGGCGCCCCGCGCCGGTGAAACCCTGAGCCACCGGCCGGGCCGGTGGCTCAGGGTATGACGAACCGTCCGGGCGACGGACGCCGCCCAAACGCTTCTTGATCAGCCGGCGGCCGCCTTCAGCGCGTCACCGAGCGCGTTGGCCTCGTCGGGAGTCATCTCGACGACGAGCCGGCCACCGCCCTCCAGCGGGACCCGCATGACGATGCCCCGGCCCTCCTTGGTGACTTCCAGCGGACCGTCGCCCGTCCGCGGCTTCATCGCCGCCATGTTGTCTCCCCTCAGACCTGAACCAGGGTCGGTGGGTTGCCCCACAGCCACTTCGCCACGACCATCCGCAACCTGTGCGGAGGTGTCGACCAACGATTTTCCCTGATGAACACCGCCGGACCCAAACCGAGGCAGCATTGATGTAACAGCATCTAGCTTATCTTGAGAAGGCCTGTCACAATGTGCGGTCATGCAGGCACGGTCGGCACTCTTCGACCTGTACGGTGACTACCTCCGGCCCCGGGGCGGTCGGGCGCCGGTCGCCGCCCTGGTCAAGCTGCTGGCGCCGCTCGGCATCGCGCCGCCCGCGGTGCGGACGGCGGTCTCGCGCATGGTGCGCCAGGGATGGCTGGAGCCGCTCCGGATGGCCTCCGGGCCGGGTTACGCCATCACACCAAAAGCCGCCCGCCGGCTCGACGAGGCGGCGGCGCGCATCTACCGCACCGGCCGGATCACCTGGGACGGGCGGTTCGACCTGCTGGTCCTGGAGGCGCCGGCCTCCCGGCGCGAGCGGCAACGCCTCGCCGCCAACCTGAGCTTCCTCGGCTACGGCACCCTCGACGAGTGCACCTGGGTGGCGACCCGTCCCGGCGAGGACGTGGACCTGCTGCTGGAGGAGGCAGGGGTGCGCTACGAGCGGTTCACCGCCGCCCACTCCGCCGGCACACCGGGAGCGATGGGTGTCGTCCGCCGGGCGTGGGACCTGGCCGAGATCGGCCGGGCGTACGAGCAGTTCGTCGCCGAGCAGCGCCCGCTGCTGTCCGGCGTCACCGTCCGCAGCCCCGACGAGGAGGCGTACGCGGCCCGGTTCCGGCTCGTGCACGCGTGGCGTACCTTCCTGTTCCGGGACCCGCAGCTGCCGCCGGCACTGCTCCCCGAGCGTTGGCCGGGCACCGCGGCGGCCAGCTTCTTCGACCGGCACGCGGCCCGGCTGCGGCCGGCCGCCGACCGGTACGTCGAGCACTGCCTCGACGCCGGCAACCGCATCGCCCGACAGAAGGGTCGTTGACACCGTGACCGAGCCGCTGCTCGTCGACCGCACCGACGCCGTCGTCACCCTGACGCTGAACCGGCCGACGGCCATGAACGCGCTCGACGTGGCGCTCAAGGAGGCCCTGCGGGACACCCTCGCCGAGCTGGAGAGCGACCGGACCTGCCGGGCGGTGGTGCTGGCCGGGGCGGGCGGCTCGTTCTCCGCCGGTCAGGACCTGCGCGAGCACGTGAGGACCCTGGAGTCGACCGAGGGCAACCCGCTCGACACCGTCCGGGCGCACTACAACCCGATCGCCGCCCGGCTGGCGAACCTGCCCAAGCCGGTCGTCGCCGCCGTGCGGGGCATGGCCGCCGGCGCGGGCGCCTCGCTGGCCTTCCTCGCCGACATCCGCATCGGCGGGCCCTCGACCAGCTTCCTGATGGCGTTCGCCAAGGTCGGGCTCGCCGCCGACACCGGCGCGTCCTGGACGCTGCCGCGGCTGGTCGGTCACGCCAAGGCCGTCGAGCTGCTGATGCTCGCCGAGCCGGTCCGCGCCGAGGCGGCCTGCCAGCTGGGCCTGCTCAACCGGCTGGTCGCCGACGACGAGGAGGTGCTGCCGACCGCCCAGGAGCTGGCCGCCCGGCTCGCCGCCGGCCCGACGGTCGCGTACGGGGCCATCAAGCGGCAGCTCTCCATCGCCGACGCGGGCACCCTCGCCGACGCCCTCGCCGCCGAGGCGCAGGCACAGTCGATCTGCGGCGCCACCGCCGACCACCGCTCGGCCACCATGGCGTTCGTCAACAAGCAGAAGCCGGTCTTCGAGGGCCACTGACGCGAACCGCTCCGGTCGGGGGCGGCCCTCCGGTCAGTCGTCCTCCTCCGGGTCCTGGTTGGCCTCCTCGCCGAGGACGAACGCCTGCATCGCCAGCTCGTCGCCGGACGGCGAGACGAACGCGGGCAGTTCGCGGGGGCCCAACTCCTGCACGTACGACCAGAACAGCCCGACCGCCTCCGCCGGCGACGCGGCCTCGATCGGCAGGTCCAGGCTGACCAGCCAGGTGCGCCGTGGCGGGGGCGGGCCGAGCCGGTCGGCCAGGTCCCGGAAGGCGGCCGGGGCCAGCGCGGTGAGCGGCCCGGCCAGCTCCAGCGCGTCGACGGGCACCGGCCCGTCGAAGGCCCGCCGGGTGTACGCGACCACGAGCCGCGGCCCGACGCGGTCGGACAGCGGGTCCTCCGGCACCTCCGGGCGGCGGTCGCCGGCGTCGGTGACCCGGCCCAGCGCGACCAGCCGGAGCGGCTCGTCGGCGAGCACCGCGATCCGGTCGCCGAGGCGGGGCCGGGGCTCGTCGTCGAGACCGGTGAGTTCCAGGGTGTCGTGGTGGACGAGCCGCTCGGCCTCGTACCGGTCGGGCGGCAGCAGCACGGCCCAGGTGCCCGTGCCGTCGGCGTGGGTCGTCCGGTCGGTCCGGTACGCGGCGTCGGTCGTCATGCTCCCCATCCCATCACGTCGCCTCTGGAGCGAACACGTGGCAGCCGGCGAGATGGTCGTCCACCATGCCGGTGGCCTGCATCAACGCGTAGGCCGTGGTCGGGCCGACGAAGCGGAAGCCCCGCTTCTTGAGCGCCTTGGCCATCGCGGTGGACTCGGCGGTCAGCGCCGGAACCTCGGCGAACGAGGTCGGGCGTGCCGACCGGGGCGGCGGGACGAAGGACCACAGCAGGGCGGAGAGCCCGTCCGGCAGGTCCAGCGCGGCGCGCGCGTTGGCGACCGCCGCCTCGATCTTGGCGCGGTTGCGGACGATGCCCGCGTCGGCGAGGAGGCGGGCGACGTCCGCCTCGGTGAAGGCGGCCACCGACTCGATCCGGAACCCGTCGAAGGCCTGCCGGAACGCCGGACGCTTCCGCAGGATGGTGAGCCAGGACAGGCCCGACTGGAACGCCTCCAACGTCATCCGCTCGTAGAGCGCGTCGTCGCCGCGCACCGGCCGGCCCCACTCCGTGTCGTGGTAGACGGCGTAGTCGGGGGTGCTCGCCCCCCAGGCGCAGCGCGGCAGCCCGTCGGCGCCGATCACCAGGTCAGTCACGCGTCAACGCTAGGGCAGCCCACCGACACACCCATTGCCTGGCGGCCCGCCCGCTGCCTATGGTGCTCGTTACCAAGCGGTAGCTGTGACGGTCGGCACAGGAACGGCACGGGGAGGCCGCCGAGATGAAGGATTTCCCGGACGTCATCACCTGGTCGATCCCGGCCTTCCTGCTGCTCATCGTGCTGGAGCGGATCTCGTACCTGGTCCACCGCGACGACGACGAGGTGGGCTACGGCGCCGCCGACACGGCCACCAGCCTCGCCATGGGGCTGGGCAGCGTCTTCACCGACCTGCTCTGGAAGGTTCCGGTCGCCGCCGCGTACGCGCTGCTCTACACGCTCACCCCGCTGCGGCTCGCCGAGATGTGGTGGACCTGGCCGCTGATCCTGCTGGGTCAGGACTTCTGCTACTACTGGTCGCACCGGGGGCATCACGTCATCCGCATCCTGTGGGCGTCGCACGTGGTGCACCACTCGTCGCAGCGGTTCAACCTCTCCACCGCGCTGCGCCAGCCCTGGACGGGTCTCACCAGTTGGGTCTTCTACATCCCGCTGATCCTCGCCGGCGTCCACCCGGCCGTGCTGGCGTTCTGCGGTTCGCTCAACCTGCTCTACCAGTTCTGGATCCACACCGAACGGATCGACCGGCTGCCCCGCTGGTACGAGTTCGTCTTCAACACCCCGTCGCACCATCGGGTCCACCACGCCTCCCAGGGCGGCTACCTGGACCGCAACTTCGGCGGCATCCTGATCGTCTGGGACCGGCTGTTCGGCACGTTCGCGCCGGAGCGGGAGCGGTGCGTCTACGGGCTCACCAAGAACATCGCCACCTACAACCCGGTTCGGGTGGCCTTCCACGAGTACGCCGCGATCGCCCGTGACGTGCGCGCGGCGACGAGTTGGCGGAACCGGGCGGGGCACCTGTTCGGTACGCCCGGCTGGCAGCCGGAGCCGGCGGTCGCGGCGCAGGATCCGGCGGTCACCGCACCGGCGTCGGCCACGCCGCCCGCGCCCGCGACGACCCGCTGACCACCCGGTCGTCGCCTTTGCTCTGCTTCAACCCACGCAAGGATTTCGGCGCGAGACCGTTGCGCCCGTTGAAGCAGAGCAAAGGGGGCCGGGCGGGAGTGCGCCGGCTGCGCGGCGGTCCGGCCGCCGGGACACGGTTGACGGACGCCAGGTCGCGGCGGATCTCGATGGTCAGGGGAGGCGGCCCTGCTCGACCATCCGGCCGAAACGCTTCAGCGCCTGGGTGAGGCCGACCTTCGACCCGGGCCACAGCAGCGGCCAGACGACCCGTCCGGCGGCACCGCCGGGCAGGTGGAACCACTCGTGCCAGACGACCTGCGTCCGGTCCCCGGCCAGCGGCGTGCAGCGCAGCACGCCCGGGCCCCGCAGCAGCTTCCCGCAGTGCACCACGCCGACCTCGTACGGCGCGTCCACCCGGACCACCCGCATCTCGTCGCGGAGCGCGGCCGGCCCGACCGCGGTGACCGCCTCCACCAGGCTGCCCTCGCCCCCGTCGCCCTCGACCACCCGCACCCGGGTGAACGGGATCCAGTCCGACTGGCGTTCCCAGGCGGTCAGGGCCGCGAAGACCCGTTCCGCGGGCGCCCTGACGATCACGGTGGCGGTGACCTCGGCGGCGCCGGGTCGCGCCGCCTCGCGAAGGTTCTCCGCGCCGTCCTCGGCTCTCACGCCGACTCCGAGCGCACCACCGGGCCGTGCTCGCCGAGCTGGCCCGTACCGGCCGCGTCGGCGTCCGGCCCGGACCCACCGCCGGGCGGCGGGGCGGCGCCGTTGGCGCCGGCCACCGCTGCGGCGGCCGGAGCGCCGGTGCGGTCGGCCGAGTCGGCGGGCGGGAGAGCCGCGGCGTCGGGCGGCGCCGGCTGCGCGCCGGCCGCCTTCTCACGGGCGCTGCGCAGCGCGTCGGCCTCGGCGGTGCGCCCCTCGCGCAACGCCGCGACCTCCGCCTCCAGCACGCCGATCAACTCCGACTTGTAGCCGATGTCGTACGCCGCCCGGCGCATCGCCTGGTCGACCTGGGCCATCCGGTACCCGCGCAGGGCCGTGTCGAACCGGACCTCCCCGATGTCGGACTCGCGCAGCGGGCGGGTGCCGGGCAGGGGGACGGCCTTCCCGTCCGGCTCGGCCGGCGCGAGGCCCGGATCCCGACCGGTGACCAGCACCGTCACCCCGAACACGACCGCCGCGACGGTCAGCGCCACGACCAGCAGGAGCAGAACCTGACCCATGCACAGATCGTGGCATGTCGAACGGACCGGGGCGACCCCACCACCCCAGCGACTCCTCACCTGCGACGACGAGGGCGACCGGTCGGTCCGGCCCGGCCGGGCACCGGCTAGCGTCGTGGCCGGCCGGGCACCGGCTAGCGTCGTGGCCGGCCGGGCACCGGCTAGCGTCGTGGTCGGCCGGACGGCCGGCGGCGAAGATCCTCGGGAGGCGGGATGGCGGGCGCGCTTCGGCTCGGCGGGCGGACGTTCGGCCCCGGTGACCTGGTGGTCATGGCGATCGTCAACCGCACACCGGACTCGTTCTTCGACCGGGGGGCGACCTTCGCCCTGGACAGCGCGCTGCGCGCGGTCGATCGTGCGGTCGCCGACGGCGCCGACATCATCGACATCGGCGGGGTCAAGGCCGGCCCGGGCGCCGAGGTGGACGCGACGGAGGAGATCCGCCGTACCGTCGACACCATCGCCGCCGTGCGAGCCGCCTTCCCCGACGTGGTGATCTCGATCGACACCTGGCGCGCGGAGGTGGCGGTGGAGGCGGTCGCCGCGGGCGCGGACCTGCTGAACGACACGTGGTCGGGCGCCGACCCGGCGCTGGCCCGGGTCGCGGCCGAGACCGGCGCGGGACTGGTCTGCTCCCACGCGGGCGGGTTGACGCCGCGGACCCGGCCGCACCGGGCCGCCTTCGACGACGTGGTGGCCGACGTGGTCGCGACGGTGACCGGGCTCGCCGAGCGCGCGGTCACGCTGGGGGTGCGGCGGGACGGCATCCTCATCGACCCCGCGCACGATTTCGGCAAGAACACCCGCCACTCACTGGAGATCACCCGCCGGCTGGACGAGCTGACCGACACGGGCTGGCCGCTGCTGGTCGCCCTGTCGAACAAGGACTTCGTGGGCGAGACGCTGGACCTGCCGGTCGCCGAGCGGCTGGAGGGGACGCTCGCCGCCACCGCGATCTCGGCCTGGCTCGGCGCCCGGGTGTTCCGCGCCCATCAGGTCCGGCCGACGCGCCGCGTCCTCGACATGGTGGCGTCGATCCGGGGGGACCGCCCGCCGACGCTGACGCGGCGCGGGCTGGCCTGACAGGCGCCCGGCGCCACACCCACGCCGGCCGCCCGGATGGGCCGGCGTCAGGTCCAGCGCAGGATGTTCTTCCGCCAGGCGTAGAGGATGCCCAGCGCCAGCACCGCCACGAACACCGCCATCTCGACGACGGTGACCAGGCCGAACCCGGGCCGGTCGAACACGACCGCCCAGGGGAAGAGGAACACGGCCTCCACGGCGAACAACACGTAGAGGTACGCGTACACGTAGTAACGGATCTGCACCTGCGCCCAGTCGGCGCCGACCGGGTCCAGCCCGCACTCGTAGGTGGCCCGCTTGCCCGCCGGCTCGGCCGGACGGGCAGGACGTAACACCCGATTGGCTGAGAACGCAGTAACAAAAAAGAGGAGGCTGGCGAGGAGCAGCAGCCCGAGCGTCGCGTACGAGCCCAGGTAACCGGTCACGGTGGGTCAGCCTACCGGTCCGCCCCGGGACCCGCACCGAACACGTTACGGATTTGTTTCCCCGTGGGACTAGTGCCTCCAGGCAACGATTACCGAGTATTGACTCTTCACTGATCCTCACGGAGGACTGATGGCCCGCGTGGACCAATCCGCCGGGCGCCGCGCGCGCGACCCGCGTACGGCGTACCGGCTGGCCGCCTCGTTGGCGGTCGCGCTGACGGTCGCCGCGATGCCGGGGTGGGCCACCGCTGCCCCGGTCCTCGACCGCGTCGCCGTCGCGACCACCGAGCCGACCGAGCCCGGTGCAGGTGCGACCGAGCCGGGCGGGGAGACGCCGACCGGCGACCCGACCTCGACCGGGCCGGTGCCGACCAGCCCGCCGCCCACGACGGCGGAGCCGACGTCGACCGCCCCGACCGGCGACCCCGCGCCGACCACCACCCGGCCACCGGATCCCGCCCCGGTCACCACCGCGCCGACCACGGCCGCCCCGACGACCGCGGCTCCGCCACCCCCACCCCCGCCGGTCAAGCCCACTCCGCCGGGCGGGGCCGCGCCGCTCGGCGTGACCGTCAGCACCGGCGACGTCGTTCTCACGTCCGCGTACTGGAACGCCCGATCCACCGTGACGACCCTCCGGGTCACCATCACCAACACCGGCAGCGTCTCCGAGCGGATCGGCCTCGCGTACACCCTGCCGGCCGGGATCACCGACGCCGGCACGGCGGGCTGTGCCGCCACGGGCGGCGGTGGGCACCAGTGCGGCGCGTGGACCAGCGCGCCGGGCTCCCGGTTCAGCACCGACCTGCGGCTGCGGGTGAGCCGGGACGCCTGGCGGCGGATGCCGCTGAGCGGTTCGGTGCAGGTCACGGCTACCGCGCCGGGTGCCGCGCCGGTGAGCGACAACCAGGGCTTCGCCGTCCTCTTCCCGTCCGGCCCGCCGGCCGCCGGCATCAGGTTGGAGGCGGACGAGGTCGCCTTCGACATGAGCGGCGCGGCGAGTGCACTCCAGGTGCGGCTCGGCAACACCGGTTCGGTGGATGCCAGCGGGCGCGTGGAGGTGGTCCTCCCGGCCGGGGTGACCGTGCCGACGCAGCCGCCCGGCTGCGTCGCCGTCGACCCCACCCGCACGCGGTGCACCGTCGGCATCGTCCGCGCCGGCCGCACGTCCGACCTGCGGCTGCCGGTGACGGCCACGCCTGAGGCCCAGCGGGACGCGCCGCTCGCCGGCGCGGTCGTCGGGGAGCTCGACCCGCGCAGCGGCAAGGCCCGGCAGGTCCGGTTGAGTTTCCGGATCGTCGCCGCCGCGGCCCTGGCCACGCCGGTGGCGTCACCGCCCGGGCCGGAGCATTCCCAGGGCGTCCGGGCCGTCAGCGCGTCGGACGACACCACCGACGGGATGAACTCGGTGCAGCGCACCGCCATGATCCTGATCGCCGTCTCCAGCCTGCTCGTGGTGGCGGCCCTCGCTCTCGCGACCACCTCGCTGCGGCGTCGGATGGCCGAGCCGGTCACCGGTCCGGTGCCGCCCGTCGGGCGGGAGTAGGCGTCGGGGTGACGACGCAAGGGCCGGCCCGGGGGCCGGCCCTTGTCGTGTGTGTGGTTGGGTCAGGAGGTGGCGTAGCCGCGGGTGGCGATCCAGTCGGCCAGAGCCTCGGTGGTCATCCAGTACGAGGCGGTGTCCGGGTTGGCCGAGTCGGCGATCTTCACCTGCTCGCCGCCGTCACGGTAACCCACCACGCTGATGTAGTGGCCGCCCTCGAAGGAGTGCACCCCACCGCCGGTGTCGATGGCGGTACCGGCGATGTTGGCCACCAGCGCCCGACCGTCGTCGACGCTACGGATCACATCGTCGCGCAGCTTGTCGGTCTGCTCGGCGTCGGCCTTACGGTCGGAGATCTCGACACTGCGGTAGACGTCGCGGCCGGTCTCCTTGTTCAGCACCGGCGTGATGTCGTTGATCGAGTCGGTACCGGCCTCGGT